>JALYLI010000173.1 GCA_030774335.1 Acidobacteriota bacterium
GCACGCACTTGAGCGTTAGTGGCGGCGGCCGTGAACAGGAAGATTACGAGCAAAAGAGTTTTCGCGAGCCCCGGTTTCGCCAGCATCGCTTCAATCCAGAATTTTCCGCCAAACCGAAATATGGAAATAGGCATGGCGTTTAGGCTTGCGGCGCAGCTTTTCGCGCGGCGCTGAGGAGTTCCCGAATGCGTTGGCCGACAATGAGCGTTTCGGACGGCTGGATCGTGGAGGCCACCAGTTCCAGCTTGCGGCCCTGGTTCGCTTCCATTTCCTTGGTGCTTTGCTTGGGATTGCCTTCGCGCACCGCGGTAACGATGCTGGGATTATCCGCGCCGGCGACTTCAATCACCGGATCGCCGGAGCGCAGTTGCTGCACGCAATCTTTCACGGTATAGCCCCATTTTTGTTCGTCCCAGGAAATGTGCAGAGTTGGGTAACGATTGCCGTCGGTGGGTATGGAGATTTCCGTGTCCACGCCGGGAACGGTTTTCACCAGTTTCTCGATGCGCGCGACGCGGTCATTCCATTCGCGATTCAGAACGTTCAAATCCTTCTTGAGCCAGGTTTCGACGGCAGTGAGCAAGCCGATGATTTCTTCCTTGCCAACTTTCATGGCGCGGCAGACCGCGCCTTCCCACGGACTGGTGTTCAACATGGCCGCTTCGATCAAATCTTTTCTGCCAAGCAGCAGGCCGCTGCATTGCGGACCACGCAAACCTTTTCCGCCGGAGAAGGTGTACATGTCGATGCCCATCTGCGTGTAAAGCTTGATGTTGTCGATGGGAGGGATGCCGGCGGCGTCGTCGAGCAGCATAGGAATATTCAATTTTTTCGCGGTGGCCAACTCCGCGCGCAACGTGTCGTTGAGATGCGTGGTGTAGACCATGGCGGTCTTGTCAGTGACGGCGCTGGCCATTTCTTCCGGCGAGTGCGCCAGGACCAGCCTGGCTCCCGTCAGGCGAATGGCGTTGTCGAAGGCGCTGCGGCCGCCCATCATGATCACTTCGTTCTTTAGCCCGGAGGTGTCCGGGAGTTGCCAGATATTTTTTGGATCGCTTCCGGCCATACAAGCCGCCGTGGCCGAGGCCATGGCGCCTGCGGCGCCGGAAGTGACCATCCCGGCTTCAGCGCCGGTGAGTTCGGCGAGGCGGCGGCTGGCGGCATGCTGAAGCTCAAACATATTCACAAAATGCTCGGAAGCTTCGCGCTGCGCGACGGTAACTTCGGGGAATTCCAGGGACCCGCTGAGATAGGTCCAGGTGCCGCGGCAGTTGATGATGGTTTTCAGGCCGAGGCGCGTGTACACATTGCCGCGCACGTCCTTACCGACCACGGCGGCTGCGTTAGCGATGGCGTTTTTCGCGGCAATTTGGCTCAGCAACGGAGCGGCCGCGGCGAATCGCAGGAATCCTCTACGGCTAAACCCAGACATTAGCGACATTCGGAAGCCTCCGTGGCATGGCAGCAAGTGCCCGAACTGCGGTCGGTAGCGGCGAAAAATCTTGCCGCGTACGGCATATTTATCACAAGTTGCTTGACGGGAGCTTTTTATTTTGTTTCATTACGAATCGTTTCGAATTAGGATGCGACCTCCAGATGACAAAAATCTCGCATTTGTGCAGTTTGGCCGGCGCGCTGACGATGGGATTCGCGTCATCGCGGAGTTTTGAATTGCGCGCACAGCCAAAGCTCGAGGCGCCGGCAGCGGCATCTGCGCCGGCAACGCCAGCAAATTGCCGCGTCGAGCCAGTCAATTACCAAGGCTGGCAGGCGCAGCAAGTTTCGAATGCGTGGATCAAACTAATTTTTGTGCCGCAAAATGGCGGACGACTGATGCAGGTAATCTTCGACGGCCATCCCTATTTGTTCGTAAACGAACGCTACGCGGGAAAATACCTGCCGCCATCGAGCACGCAGTGGTTCAACTATGGCGGGGACAAGTTGTGGGTTTTGCCGGAAGGGAATGAGGACGAGCGGCACTGGGCCGGCAACTCGGACGTGCTCGATGATGCGCCTTACGAGTTTCAGGTGCGCTCGCAGGGGCCGCATTGCGAAGTCACATTGAGCGGGCCGGCCGATCCGCAGACTGGTTTGCAGTTTACGCGCACGGTGAGTCTGGAGGCCGATGCGACGAACATCAAATTTCACGCGGTAGTAAAAAATAGCAGCGGGCATCCGATCGAATGGTCGGTGCAGTCGGTGTCGCAATACGACACGGCGGATGCCCAGGATCGCGCGCGCCACAACAAAAATTTCTGGGGCTTTACGAAGACAGGCCCGTCGAGCAGCTACCTGAATCAATATCACGTGAAGTTTGGCCCAGCGGAGAATGCCGCGGCGCAGGTTCGTTCGAATGGACTCTTCGCGGTGCACTACATGCCGCTGGCGGCGGAGTTGTGGATTGATTCGAAAGACGGCTGGCTAGCGGTGGTGGATGGCGAAACGCGCTACGCGATGGTCGAGCGATTTCACTATGACGAAACGAAACCCTATCCGGGCAAGGCCTCGGTCATATTTTGGACCAATGGCGCGGAATTACATCAGCACGCGGACGGTACCGCGACGTTTGGCGATGCAAACGACGGCCCGCCGGCGATGTACATGGAGGCGGAACTGAACTCGCCGATGGTACGGCTGGAGCCGGGCGAGAAGTTCAATTTCGATACGGCGTGGTTTCCCACGAGAGCGGATGCGAAATTTGAGGATGTTACGGATGCGGGTGTAGTGCTTTCCCCGCTTCGCGCAACGCAAGGCGCCGGCGGCAACGAAGTGACGCTCAGCGGTTCTTTTGGAGTTTTCTTTTCCGGGACATTGGTGGCCCATCTTTACGACGATCGCGGCGTGGCGACCGGCACGCGAGCGCTCGACGCGGTGGACAGCCGCAATGTGGTTACGTTGCACGCGAAGGTAAGCGCAGCGGGGCGCACGGGTAGAGTTTCTGTGCATGTGGTGGATGACAGCGGGGTGGACCGGGGAGCGCTGGGAGAGGTTGTGGTGGAATCGCCGGACAAAAACGAACGACGGTCTGGACCTGGTGTCAAAAAAGAAACAAATGTTGAAGTGAGTACGAGTACGAGTGAGCACGAAAATACAAATCGGACACAGAAAGAACATCGATGAAGATTTTCGGCTTGCTTGTACCAAATGTTTTATGACATGGTACGTAAATTCTTGGGACATTGGGGGGGGCCAATGTTAAATCGCTTTAACCGTATTTCCATCCTGATGCTTTGCGCACTTGTTTTCACCGCGCAAACTGTTCGAGCGGACGTTACCGGCTCGGTGCTCGGCGTGGTGCATGACAGCAGCGGAGCGGTAGTCAGTGGCGCAAAGATCGTAGCCACTAATGTGCAAACCAATTTCAAACAAGAAACAGTTTCGGCAGCGGACGGATCGTATCGCATCCTGGCGCTCCCGGCTGGAACCTATGAGCTTACCGCCACGGCCGCCGGATTCCGGACGTTCACCGTGACTGGTATCGAGGTGCAAGTAAACGACCAGTTGCACTACGATGTAACGCTGAATGTAGGCAGTGTGTCTGACCGCGTCGAAATCGTGGCGAACGCGGTGCAGGTACAGACCGAGAACACCCAACTGGGCGACGTCATTGACTCCAAGAAAATTCTGGCGCTGCCGCTCAACGGCCGCAGCTTCGTTGACCTTCTGGGCCTGCAGGCGGGCGTCGCGCCTGGCAGCGCCCAAACGATCCAACAGGACCGTCCGGTATCCGGCATCTTGAATTCGGCAACATTTCCGTGAATGGCCAGCGCGAAACGGCCAACGCCTATTTGGTGAACGGCGGAGACGTCAGCGAAGGACGCAACCTCGGCGCAGGCTTGGTTCCCAACCTGGACTCCATCGAGGAATTCCGCCTGATCACCAACAGCTTTGACGCCGAATATGGAAAATTCAGCGGCGCGGTCGTCAATGCCATCACCAAGTCGGGCACCAACGGCTTTCATGGGGACGTCTTTGAATTCCTGCGCAACGACAAACTGGATGCCACCAATTACTTTGCGCCTTCCAAGTCAGAATTGCGGCGCAATCAATTTGGCTATGCGGCGGGCGGGCCCATCTGGAAAAACAAAATTTTCTGGTTCTCGGACTATCAAGGCACCAGGCAGGTGCAAGGGGCGGAATCCGGCTTGGTTACGGTACCGACGGCAGACCAGCGTCTAGGCAACTTTGACCCAGCAAGCTTGGCTCCCAACGGCACCGATACGGGCACCTGTCAGGACTCGACTACAACCAATTGCGTTCCTGCCGGCTCGTACTGGGCACAGGTGCTTTCGCAGCGGTTGGGTTACGCTGTGGCGCCGTCAGGCGGCAACGATGAGCCGTACAGTTTTGCCGGCTGCAACAGCACCAATCCAGCCTCGCCGACAGGGTGTGTTTTTCCTGGTGGCGTGATCCCGCAGGCGGCCTGGTCAGCACCGTCCGTCAAAATCCTCCCGTATATTCCCGCTCCGACTCTTCCGGGAGATTCACAGAACTATTCGAATAACAGCGGGAGAAACATCGCCAACGACGACAAAATCGGGGAGCGCGTGGATTTCAATAACCAGAAGACCGGGAACTGGTCGTGGTATTACCATTTTGATCGCTCGAATGTGTTGAGTGATCTCGACCCGTCGACCGGCTTCGCCAATGTACCGGGCTTTCCGACGGTCTCGCCTTCGCGGGCGCAACAATTTGTGATGAGCAACACCAAGCCGCTGGGAGCAACGGCAGTCAACGAGGCGCGGATCAGCTTCTTCCGCACTGCGCTGCACTTAAACAATCCGGCCGGAAGTTTCGCGGAACTGTCGGACTTGGGTTTTGTGACTGGCGAGGGCACCCTCGGCATTGTTCCGCTGGCCGGATATAAACAATACCTGCCGCAGACAAGCTTCAGCAACATCGGCTTAAACATTGGCGTGCCCACACTGAATACCTTCCAACCCAACACGACCTATATGGTTAGTGACGTATTTTCGAAGACCCAGGGCAGGCATACCTGGAAGGTGGGAGGGGAGTTCCGCTACCTGCAGGTGAATGAGCGAAACTTTGCCAATCCCCATGGGGGCTTCACCTTTGATGGCACCGTGACTGGAGCGGATTTTGCAGACTACCTGCTCGGCGCGACCTCGACTACCAACGCGCCTTACACCCAAGCCGCCGAACAGTTCCTGGATTCGCGCACACGCTATGGCGGCGCCTTCGCTCAGGACTCCTGGAAGGTAAAATCCAACCTCACGCTGAATCTGGGATTGCGCTGGGAAGTGAGCATGCCGTGGTACGACACCCAGGGAAAAATTCAGACCTTCAATCCTGGGCAAACCTCTACGGTGTTTCCGCTTGCTCCCGCAGGCTTGGTATTCCCGGGAGACCCAGGCATTCCGAAGACGCTGGCGCCAACCAGATACAACAACTTCGGCCCTCGATTGGGACTGGCGTATTCACCGGGCTTCTCGGACGGAGTCTTGGGCAAAATATTTGGCGGCCCGGGCAAATCCAGCATCCGGGTGGCCTATGGCCTCTATTACACTTCGGTCGAGGACCTGAATCTGTTTTACGAAGTGGCGGATGCGCCGTTCGGCCTCTATTGGACCTCGCCTGTATCCGTCCTGTTTGAGGAACCGTTCCGGATTCGAGCCACTGGGAAGTCCCTGGTACAGCGTTTTCCGTTCACCGCTCCGGTTCCTGGCGCCGCAGCCAACAAGACACTGGACTTCTCGGTTTACGAGCCCTTCAACTATTTCCCGGGCTACGACATCCACAACAGGCTGCCTTACGCGGAGCACTTCAATCTCTCCATCCAGCGCGAGCTAGGCAAGTCAACTGTGCTCACGCTGGCTTACGTCGGGACCGAGGGGCATCGCCTCATTACACAGCGGGACTCGAACCCCGGCTCCGCCGCCCTATGCCAGCAACTCACGGCGCAAGGGGCTATAGACGTCACCGCGGGAGGAACCGCCGGCTGCGGACCTGGTAATGAGAACGACGTTTTCCAGCTTCCGACCGCTACCGTACCGTGTGACACCCCTAGTCCGACGCCGCTTCCGGGATGCGTTTACAGCACCAGGCAGCAGCTCCTAAATCCAAATTTCTGCCCTGGTGGGGTGCAGGTGTGCTTCGGCTCCAACAACACCAATACGCTTACCAGCGCCAATTCCATCTACAACTCCGCGCAAATCTCGGTGGAGCGCAAGGCCAACGATTTTACGTTCCTGGCGGCCTATACCTTTGCGAAAGGCTTGGACGATTCTTCGGCGTTCAACGACCTGGTGAATTTCCAAGATACCAGGCTGAGCCGCGGGCTATCTTCCAGCGACATCAGACACAATTTTGTGGTCAGTTACGTTTGGGCTATCCCGTTCGACCGGGCGTTTCAAAATTTGCCTAAGCGGCTGACCCAAGGCTGGCAGATGCAGGGGATCACACGCTTCTCGACCGGCTTTCCCGTACAGATGAACCAAAGCGAGGGCGATGCTTCCCTCGCCGGCAGTTCGGCCACGGATTTTCCAAATGTTGTGGGCCCGGTGAAGATTGTGGATCCGCGCAAAGCTTATCCCGCTTGTCCGAATTCTGTCGATCCAAGCCTGCCCGGAACGGGATGTTACTTCCTTCCCGATGCATTTGCCGAGAACACCGATCTGGGCACTTTTGGTACCGCCAATCGGCGCTTCTTTCACGGCCCGGGATTCAACAACACCGATTTTGGGTTCTTGAAGAAGACCCAAATTAAAAAGAATTTTGCGTTTGACCTCCGTATCGAATTTTTTAACATATTCAACCACGCGCAATTTACCAATCCTGGCGGGGACTTCTCCGGCTCGAACTTCGGAATCGTCACCAACGCACGCGATCCGCGTATTGGGCAGGTCAGCGCGAAGTTCTACTGGTAGCGGCAATGCCGGCGTTTCGCTGGATTGCATAGCTGGCGAGTCACAGGGGCCTTCGGACGCGATTCTTCCTGTGACCTCGCCTGCCGACGGATTAAAATCACGTCATACTATATTGATGAATGATTCTGCGGCACCCTCGTCATTCCGTTCTGCCAAGGTGGGTGTTCTTTTCCTGTTATTCGGTGGCTTCGTCGCGGTGGCGTCATTTGCGCAGACGGCCGAAACGTACCGCCAAAGGGCCATCGAACTTTCCAAACGCAAATCCTGGGACGAGGCCATTAGCGCATACCACCGGTCTCTGGAACTCGCGCCCCAGGACCCGGTTACGCATTACAGTCTGGCGCTCACCCTGAAAAACAAGGGTGATACCAGGCAAGCTGTCGAAGAGTTTCAAGCCGCCCTGCAACTGAAACCAAAGTGGGCCGATGCACATTACGCTTTAGGCGCGACGTTTTTCGACCTGCAGGACCAGGCTTCGGCGCTCAAGGAACTCCGCGCAGCCCTCTCGATTGATCTCGCGAATGTTCCGGCACATCGGCTTCTGGCGCGCATTTACGTGCAGCAGAACGACCCCGCGGCTGCGCGAAGAGAATTACAGCGTGCGCTCCAGACTAAGCCCTCTGCCGAATTGCATTTCGAACTGGGCCTCATCGAAGGGCAACTTGGCAACCTGGACGCCGCCGCTGCCAAGTTTCGCACGGCGATCCAGCTAAACCCGCGATATGCGGCTGCGCATTCGATGCTGGGAGTAACGGTGCGCCGCCAAGGAGACCATAATCGCGCGCTTGCGGAATTTCGCAAAGCGGGGGAACTCGATCCGCAAGATGCGGAGGCGCAATACAACCTCGGCATGGAATTGAAGGCGGGTGGTGATGCCGCCGGTGCGATTGCAGCATTCCGAAAAGCCATTGAGTTGAAGCCGGAACTTGAAAAAGCGCACTACAGCCTGAGCATTACCTTGCGCACGCAGGGCGAAAGCAGCGCGGCACAAAAGGAATTGCAGGATTTGAAAGAGCTGCAGGATTTTCGCGCGCATCTGGCGCAAGCGAAACTGCTGATCCTGCGGGGTGTGGAGGCTTTGAAGCAGGAAAAATTGGACGATGCGCTCGACCTTTTCCAGAAGTCCGTGCAGCAAAGTCCGACGTTGCCGACCGGTTATTATTATCTGGGCGCGACGTGGGAGCGCAAAGGCGATGCGGCGCAGGCCGTGCAGGCTTATGAAAAAGCCATCGAGCTGCAGCCTGACTACGCGCGCGCACAATCGAGCCTCGGATTGTTGTACTGGCGACAAAACGACCAGGCGCGGGCGCTCGAGGAATTTCAGCAAGCGGCCATGTCCGATCCCGATCTTGCCGAGGCGCACTACAATCTGGGTTTGGCGTTGGCCCGCTCAGGAAAGCTGGAGGACGCCACGCGCGAGCTGAATCAAGCCATCAGCCTGGATCCGAAATATACCGACGCGCGCATACAGTTGGGGTTGGTCCTGAGCCAGGAGAACGATAGCGCGGGCGCAGCCAACGTCTTTCGCGAAATTCTGCGGCGCAATCCGAATTTTGCGGAAGGGCATAACAATCTTGGTTTGATTTTCCTGCAGACCGGTGACCTGGGCGCCGCGGAGAAGGAATTCAGTGAATCCGTACGCCTCAAGCCGGGTTACGCCGAAGCGCACTACAACCTGGCGCTGGCGCTGCGTCAACACAACAAAGAGGAAGAATCGCGCGCTGAGTTTGAGAAAGCGTTTGAAATTGCTCCTGAACTAAGAAATGCTCCGCGGCCATGAGACCGGATCTCTTTCGCGAACCTGAATATTTTTCTTTTGCGGGCTGATCAGTTTAATGCTTTTTTTTCGCCGGATCCCTGGGGGGGTTGTTTTCCGCTATGTGCATCAGGTAGCTGACCAGATCGTCGAGTTGGCCCGGCGTCAAAGTTTTGCCGTAGTCCGGGTGCGCGAGAGGCTGCTCCGAAGGTTTGACCGCGGAGATTTCCGACTTTTGCAGCAGATGAAATGTGCCATCCAACGATTGCAATTGCAGAGAGAAATTGTCTTCGTTGCGGACGACACCTTCCCGTGAACTGCCGTTGGCGAAAGTGACGACTACTTTGCCGCGATTTTGCATTCCGTCTTGCACGGGATTCACGATGGCGCGCCGGATTTCCGCCGGTGAAATACCGGCGGCAAAAGCGGAGAGGTCCGGCGCGATGAAACCGCCAGCACCCCTGGCCATGTGGCATTGCGTGCACTGCGCGGCGCCGCCAAAAAGAACCTCGCCCCGCTGAGGATCTCCCGGCATTGGTAACGGACCGCTGGTACCCTGAAGAACGCGCAGGTAACGGACGAGTGCTTCAATTTTGGCTTCGCCAAGAAACGCAAAATTGGGCATGCCCGTTTCGGAGATGCCGTTGCGCACAGTGCGCAACAATTCTTCATCGGAATGTTGCTGAACCTGGCGGGACGCGATGTCCGGGCCGCGCTCGCCGCCGTGCCCATCAAGGCCATGACACGCGGCGCAGCTTGCCGAGAAAGTTTTGCGGGCTTCGGCGAGTCGCGCGGCAATCGCCGGGTCTGGCTGCGATGCAGGAGGCGTGGCCTGGGCCAGAACCGGGGCCGCATTGACGATCATCGCCACCGCGCAAAGGGCAGGCGCGAACGACAGGACACGAAAACAGGTGATAAGCGGCCGGATATTCCGGCGAACTCCATTCATAGCGCGATCATCGCACAAAAACCAGGATTCAGAAGCGCACAAAATTTCATGGCAACAAATCTTTTGCTAACCCGCCGATGGTGGTACAGTGCACGTTCAAAGCGGGGATTGCCCATGAAAAATCGATTTAATAACCACTCGGTAAAGTTGCGAGCCGTGGCGCTCACGGCGCTGCTGGCCGCCGGCTTGGCGTCCGTGGCGCTGGGGATGTATGCCAAATCGCAAACGGGAAACTCAGACGCGAAGAGCAACGCCGATCTGCTGGAGGGGTTCCGGCACGTCGAGGCCGCCTCGGTTTCGGACGCCATCGAGCAAATTACCGGGAAGAAAATGTACATGTCGCACCGCATGCGGCCGATCTTCCCGTCGAAGTTTGCGGGCTTCGCTCTGACCGTGGCGCTGAAGAAAGAAGCCAACGAGGATCCGAACGCGCTACAAGGCATGTTGGCGGCGATCGATTCCGGCAGTGCCGATTCGGTCTATGTAATGTCCGTTGAGGATGGGATCGATATCGCGGGCATGGGCGGGCTCATGGGGACCGCCATGCGCGCACGCAATTTTTCGGGTGCGGTGATTGACGGGGGAGTTCGGGACGTCGCCTACCTGAACAAAATTGGTTTTCCGGTATACGCGTTGGGAATTGTGCCATCGACATCGGTACATCATTACCGCTTTGGCGGAGCAAACGTTCCCGTGCACTGCGACGGAGTGGAAGTGAAGAACGGCGATATCATCGTGGCCGATGCGGATGGCGTGGTGGTCGTGCCGCGAGCGGCCGCTGCGGAAGTTTTGACCGTAGCCGAGAAGATGGATTTCAATGAGCATTCCATGTACGCCTATATCGAAAAATTGAAATCGATTACCGAGGCGGTAAAGAAATTCGGACGGCTGTGATATTTCGCGAAAGCGGGCAAGTTTTTCGGCGGTTTGCTTGCGTGGCGATTTTGTTCGCCGCTGGATTTCTGATTTCGCGTGCTACGGGCGAGGAAGCGCCTACGCAGAGATCGTCGGTGAGTGTGGAGATTAATGTGAAGGGCGAGGAGCTAGCCACACAGCCGGTGGGGAAGAACTGGTCATCGTATAACGGCGATTATTCGGGGCAGCGCTTCAGCAGCCTGGAGCAGATTAACGGGAAGACCGTTGGATCGCTGCGCGCGCAGTGGACTTTTCACGCTCCCAACTCGGATTCGCTGGAAGTGACGCCGGTGGTGGTGAACGGAATGATGTTTGTTACGTCGGCGAACGACGCGTGGGCGCTGGATGCCCAGACTGGACGAGTGGTGTGGCATCACGGACGGCCCATCACCGAAGGCCTGATCGATGATGCCTCGCAACATCACAATCGCGGCGTCGGCGTCTGGGGTTCGTCGATATATATGGAAACCGACAACGCGCATCTGTTGTGTTTGGACGCGCGCTCCGGACACTTGCGCTGGGATGTGGCCTACACGGACGGAAATCAAAATTATGGAGCGACCAGCGCGCCGCTGGTGGTAAACGGCAAAGTACTGGTAGGAACGTCGGGTGGCGACGACGGCGTGCGTGGTTTTATTTCGGCGTACGACGCGGAGACCGGCAAACTTGTATGGAAATTCTGGACCATTCCGGCGCCGGGAGAGTACGGTTCAGAAAGTTGGCCGGGCGACAGCTATCTGCACGGCGGCGGCACGACCTGGATGCCGGGTACTTTCGATCGCGAATCCAATACCGTGTTTTGGGGCACCAGCAATCCAGCTCCAGATTTTGACGGGGAGGTGCGCCCCGGCGATGACC
>JALYLI010000174.1 GCA_030774335.1 Acidobacteriota bacterium
TGTAATGTCGGTAAACGGTCTTGTGGGGGGGGTTGCTAATGCTGGCCAGAACTCTCGACAGGGCAACGCGCCTGGTAACGCCAGGGGGCTTCGTCCGAAAGGCGAGGCCACGGATAGTGCCACAGAAAATTAAACCGCCGGCGCAGCGCAGCACGGTGGCATCGCGCAGGGAAACCTGCGAGACGTCTCACAATGCTCGCATCGTTGGTAAGGGTGAAAAGGTGGGGTAAGAGCCCACCGCTTCGCCAGCAATGGCGAGGGCACGGAAAACCCCGCGTGGTGCAAGGCCAAATAGGAGGGGAGAGCTGGCCCGGCTCATTGAGCGCCGTTCGTGCAAACGAGCGCGCTCCGTTCACGTGGCGCAAGCCGCGTGAATCGAAAACCCTCGGGTAGGCTGCTGGAGTCTCGGTGCGAACCGGGACCTAGAGGAATGATTGCCGCGGTTTGCAGCGCGCCATGCGCGTTGCAACTCCGCACAGAATCCGGCTTACAGGCCCGTCCGCTATTTTTCAACAACGTAAGCCACCGCCGTGTCTCGCCTAACGCGGTTGCCTGACCGCAATTAATAACTTTGAAGGTTTGTTCTTACGCAGGATTTATAGGTGGTTATGGCCTTTTGGTGCATTGACCACCGTTTTTATCGACTCAACTAGATGGGCCATCCCATCGGGTTTCGATAGCACGGCGTCAACGCCGACTGTCGAGATCAACGATGGGCCGAATTTTTCACTGTACATCGAGAATAGGATTATCCGGACTTCCGGCATGGAGTTTTTCAGGGCCAACGCTACTTCAGCGCCATTTAAGCGGGGCATCGAGAGGTCTAGCAGAACTACGTCAGCCTTTAGTTCCTTAGCTTTCTCAACCGCTTCCAATCCGTCCACCGCTTCTCCGCAAACTTCTATTTCAGGTTCGTCCCGCAAGAGCGTCCGGATGACATAACGCACGTAAACATTGTCGTCGGCAATGAGCACGCGTTTTAACATTTCCCGGCAAGTATCGAAGGTTTTTTGGATGCGTCCAATACATATATCATTGTATATGGCTTTTAGCGCCTGATGGCGATGGGCCTATAGAGGTCCCCACTGTGGCTTCTTCGTGGCGACGTGACTAAGGTAGGCCAAGGATTGGCGACGGCCCACCCAATTGTAAATTTTCCCCAGCGCCGCGGTTGCGCGTCGTATCCACAACAACGGGGTTATTTTGCAACGCGGCCCGAAGAATCCGGGCGAAGGCCCTCGCTATTGATTTTTATTGAAAATCGCAGACCCCTTCGCCTTTTATGGCAGTTACTTGAGCAACATAAGCTTTCATAAAAATCCTCAGCAATCATATTTCGTTTCCTATTTGATGTTAGCTGGTTGTGCAATTACGCAAAAAATTAGAGTTCGGCCCAATTCGTCCAGAGGTATGTGAAGAGACCGACGGCGTGGCCCAAAATACCGAGCTGGCCTGCGCTCTGCGCACAAATTTATCGGGCCTTTTATTTTGAAGAGCCAGCGCACTGTGGTTGCTATCCGTCACTGCTATCACAGGCGAATATCACAGGAGCAATCCCTATTATGATCCCGATCACCAGCCGTTTCCGTCTTGTTACTTTGATGGCAGCCTCACTGCTCTTGGGCGCTTGCAGCGGCGTAAAAACACCCGGCACTGGCGGAGGGGGAGGCGGCGGCACTACTCCGCATTCCATCAGCGGAACGGTTTCCGGCCTGACGGGCACCGGCCTCGTTTTGCAGGACAATGGCGGCGACAGCCTCACAATTACCGCTAACGGCCCATTCACCTTTGCAACCAAGGTGACCGGCGCATACGCCGTCACCGTTCTGACGCAACCCACGAATCCGCCTCAAATTTGCACCATGGCCAACGCCTCGGGCACCGCTTCCGCTGACGTTACCAACGTCAACGTCACCTGCGTGGCAAGCTTCACCGTAGGCGGCACCGTCACCGGCGTCGTGGGCACCGGTCTAGTGCTTCAGGATAACGCTGGCGACAATCTGACTATCACGGCCAACGGTTCTTTCACATTCGCGACTCCGGTCGCCACTGGTAGTTCGTACTCCGTAACTATCCTGACGCAACCCAGCAATCCGGCGCAGACCTGCACGGTGACGTCCGGCACAGCTAGTGGTACCGCAACCGGCAACGTAAGCACCGTCGCGGTTACCTGCACAGCGGTCACTTTCAGCGTCGGCGGCAATGTCGTCGGTCTTCTCGGGCCACCTCCACCGCCGCCCAATAGTCCGCTCACCGACAATAGTTTTCAGTTGCTGAACAATGGCGGCGACAACGAAATCATCACGCAAAATGGTCCGTTCACGTTCGCAACGCCGGTGGCCCAGAACGGTGCGTATTTCGTCAACGCTATCAGCTTCCCGTCCACCCAATCGAACGGATGCACGCTCTGGAATTACTCCGGAGTCGCCTCCGCGAACGTGACGAGCATCCTGGTGGATTGCGGGCACGACGACTGGACCTTCATCGGGGGCACCAAAGTGGCCGGCGTCAATTCAGCTCCTAATTACGGTTCTTTTCCTGCAACCGCCCCTCCGATCTCTCCCAATCCCTACACCAACACGCCTGGTGGCCGAGACGCCGGCGCAACTTGGGTCGACAACAGCGGCAATCTATGGCTTTTCGGGGGCCTGGGCTACGAACTCTCGGGCAAAACGCCGCCAGACACTTTGTCTGGGTTCCTCAATGATTTATGGGAATGCCGGGTAGGCTTGAGCGATCAGTGCGAGTGGCAGCTGGCGGAAGCCCCGGTAGCGGGGAATTTTCCCGTGGCTCAGAACGAAGACCTGCCAGGTCTCTATGGCACAAAAGGCGTTGCATCAGTCGCTAACCTTCCGGGCGGCCGCTGGGGCTCAGCCACATGGAAAGACCTTTCTGGAAATTTCTGGCTGTTCGGCGGTCAGGGCGAGTCGGCCAGTTCCGCCGGCCTGCTAAACGACCTATGGCGTTACAATCCAGGCAGCGGCCAGTGGACATGGGTCAGCGGCAGCAACGCCAACAATCAAGCGGGCGTCTACACCGGAGCAGCCGCAACTCTTACTCCTGGAGCGCGCTGGAGTCCCGCTTTCTGGACGGACAACTCTGGAAATTTCTGGCTGTTCGGAGGATTCGGGTACGACAAGAACGGTCAAATTGGGGTACTGAACGACCTTTGGAAATTCACCGGCGGAAATTGGGTTTTTGTTTCCGCGACCGTGTCGGCGTCAGAGACCATCAACCAGAACGGCGTGTACGGAACTCAAGGCACCCCCGCGGCTGGTAATACTCCTGGCGGCCGCCAAACCGCGGTGACATGGAAGGATGCGGCGGGCAATCTCTGGCTGTTCGGTGGTGAAGGCGAGGATGCCACCGGCACGGCCAACGGCGTCATGAATGATCTCTGGGAGTACGATACCGCCAGCAACCAGTGGACCTGGGTGGACGGTTCGAATGCCGCGAATGTGGACGGAGTCTACGGACTGAATCCGTCCATCGGTCCTGCTAACATTTCTACCGCCGCCGGCACAGTCGGTATAAATCCCGGCACCGCAAGTACGATGCCTGGCTCCCGATGGGGGTCCAGCGCGTGGACGGATCAGGCCGGCAATCTCTGGCTCTTCGGAGGTTGGGGACTTGACGCCACCGGAACTCATGGAAATGGCTACCTGGATGACCTGTGGGCTTACACATTGAACCCCACAAATCCGTTGCAACCTGGTACCTGGACCTGGGTGAAAGGCTCCAACACTGGCAACGAAAATGGCAGATATGGTGCTGGAACTCGGCCTTACTTCACTTTGGTCACCTGGACTCCCGGCGCGCGCAGAGGAGCGATGAGCTGGATAGACACTCAAGGTGAATTCTGGTTATTCGGCGGCCAAGGCTACGATTCCACTAGCGGCACGGGCGACGGTTATCTTAACGACCTGTGGAGATACGTCCCGTACCCATAGAACTTTCACGGACCCTGGCATCACTTCCGGCGGTTGCCTCGCGCGACCCGCGCGGCAAACGCCGTTTCTTTTGATCCCAATGCATCCCTTACTTCACCTTTCCGACATAGCGTACACGCCGCGCTCGTCATCACGAGCAGCAATTACCCGCCAACCATCATGCCTGGGAGCGCCAATCTCCCGATTGGCGACTTACATTCCGGCGACACGCGGGAGCATTATCACTTCGACAACCTAATCAGTCATTCCACCGCACCAAAAAAAACCTCAGTGTATCCGCGCCTGAGACCAACCACATCAAAACAAAACTTTGCGACATAATGTGACCGGCGTTTCGTGGAACAGTCATCGTGTCAGACCCATCGCTGCGTCAACAGACATTCATGTTCAAATTCATCCCAAGCGCTCTGCGCGCCATGAGTGCCGATGGCTGGCTTCTGTTCCTTGCGCGATTCGTGCGGCTTTTTGCCTACGGATCGTTGTCGGTGGTTTTGGTTTTTTACCTGGTGAGCCTCGGGCTCACCGAAGAACAGACCGGCCTGATTTTCACCCTCACACTGGCTGGCGACATTGTGGTTTCGCTTTACCTCACCACGCGCGCAGATCGCATCGGGCGCCGCCGCATGTTGATCATTGGCGCGGTGCTGATGGCTGCGGCAGGCGCGGCGTTCGCCTCCACCAAAAATCTCCTCTTCCTCATTATCGCCGGCACCATCGGCGTCATCAGCCCCAGCGGCAATGAAGTCGGCCCATTCCTTTCTATTGAACAGGCCTCGCTCTCTCACATTGTTCCCGGAAATTCGCGCACCGAAGTTTTCGCCTGGTACACCCTCGCGGGATCTTTTGCTACCGCTCTGGGAGCGCTCGCCGGCGGTGGCATGGCGCAGGCGCTCCAGCACAATACTGTCGCGCCATCGGCAAGTTATCGCTCCATTGTGATTTTATATGCCGCCATCGGGGTGCTGCTCGCATTGCTCTTCACCCGGCTTTCGAACCAAGTGGAAGTTGCCGCGCCACAAAAAGATCCCGCGACCAAAACACATTTTTTCGGCGTCCCGCGCTCGCGTGGAGTCATCGCAAAACTCTCCAGCCTGTTCGCGCTGGATTCTTTTGCGGGCGGTTTCGTGGTGCAAAGTTTCGCCGCCTACTGGTTTTATCTGCGCTTCGGGGTGAAGCCCGCCACGCTGGGAGCGATTTTCTTCTGGGCCAACGTCTTCGCCGGAATCTCCGCGCTTCTGGCATCGAAGCTCGCCGCGCGCATTGGCCTAGTGCGCACTATGGTCTTTACGCACCTACCTTCCAACATACTGCTCATTCTCGTTCCCCTGATGCCCAACCTGCCGCTGGCGATTGCCGTCTTGCTCGCGCGCTTCAGCATCAGCCAGATGGACGTCCCCGCGCGCCAGTCCTACACCATGGCGGTAGTTCCGCCCGAGGAGCGCTCCGCCGCCGGCGGCATTACTGGAGTAGCCCGCACTACCGGCGCAGCCATCAGCCCTCTATTCGCCGGATTTCTCTTCGCGCGGCCATCGCTGATCAGCGTCCCGTTTTTCCTGGCCGGAGGCCTGAAAATTATCTACGACATCCTGCTCTATTATTCCTTCCGGAAAGTGCATCCACCGGAAGAAAAGTAGCGGAGTTTTTTGTTGCGTTCGCTTGACAATGCTGAATCGGCAAAGGGATCAAAAAGGAAATGGGCGTTTTATTTTGAACAGCGGCTCGCTACTTGCCGGATTTCTGCGCCGAATTTTGTGACTTCTGATGCGCGGCCAGCGATGCCTCATGCGCCTTGGCCGAATGCTCCATGGCCTGCCTGGAATGTTCGTTTCCAGTCTGGTGGTCTTCTTTTCCATGGTGAGCCGCGGCAGCGCGATGGGCGTGCGCGGCCTGTTCGTGAAATTCGGCGGCGCGTTGATGAGATTCGTTAGGCATGGTGATCCTTTGTATCACACGATATCCGGTGATGGAAAATTTTAGACCCCCACGCGCGCCGCCGCTGTACTGTATTGAACGTCCATCACGTGGCACTTAATTTACAGCGATGATCATTCTCATGATGGGGATTACCGGTTCAGGCAAAACCACCGTGGGCGAACTTCTGTCCGCGCGCCTGAGGTGGACATTCGCCGATGCCGACGATTTTCATTCGGCGGCCAACAAAGAAAAAATGCACCGGGGCATTGCGCTGACGGACGCCGACCGCGGCCCGTGGCTGTCGGCGATCAGGGCGCAAATGTTGCGCTGGGCCGCGGCAAACGAAAACGGAGTGGTCACCTGTTCCGCTCTGAAACAGAGCTACCGCGACTTTCTTCTGGCGCCTGACGCCAGCGCGTCGAATTTTTCCGGCGAAGTCAAAATTGTTTATCTGCGCGGAAATGCCTCGTTGATTGCCGCTCGCGTACATTCGAGAGCCGGACATTTTGCCGGCGAGTCCTTGCTGGCCAGCCAGCTTGCCACGCTGGAAGAACCGCAGGATGCTCTCACGCTTGACGTTGATCAGATGCCCGCGCAAATCGTCGCAGAAATCCTGCGGCGGCTGCATCTGAATTAACGAACGCCAACACAAGATATGCGAATCGCTCACCCGGCCAAATCGCCGCTAACCGGCGAACACCAGCGTGAAAATTTTTAGTTTGTGGCAAAGTAGTCCGGATGCCTGAGCAGCCTCGCCGCCCGCCGCCGGCGGCTGACAAACAAAATCCCAGGTCACCAGGCATCGCGGTTTTTGGCTTTCCAAACTTTCGCCTCTTTCAAGTGGCGCGGTTCTGCATGGTCCTCGCGCTCGAAATGCAATCCGTTGCCGTGGGCTGGCAGATTTACGAAATCACCAAGCGCCCCCTGGACCTCGGCCTCGTCGGCCTGGCGCAATTTCTGCCCGGCATACTCCTCTTCCTGGTCTCCGGACATGTAGTCGATCGCTTCAATCGCCGCCTGGTGCTGGTCCTGTGCTACTGCGGGCACGTCTTCTGTTCCAGCATGCTGCTGCTGGTGGCCCTCCGTGCCGAGCGCTCCGTTGGACTGATCTACTGCGTCCTCGTCCTCGTTGGCGTGGTGCGCTCCTTCAACGGCCCGGTCAGCCGCGCCATCCTCCCGCAACTCGTGCCGGAAGATCATTTCCCGAGCGCGGTCGCCTGGGCCTCCAGCGTATTTCAAGCCGCCACCATCTTGGGACCTGCCGTAGGCGGCGTGGCCTACGCGGCTTTTCATGGGCCTGCCTTTGTATACGGGGCGGCTGCCACCGCCTCGAGCGTGGGCGTGCTGGCAACGTTGCAAATTAAATCGGAAGTGAAAGCCCGTCCTCGCGAACCGATAAACCTGTCCACCGTTCTTGCCGGCTTTCACTACATCTGGCGCGAGAAATTAATCCTCGGCTCTATTTCGCTCGACCTGTTCGCGGTGTTTCTAGGCGGAGCTGTGGGGTTGCTTCCTGTCTATGCGCGCGAAATTTTAATGACCGGTCCGTGGGGACTGGGGTTGTTGCGCAGCGCGCCGGCCGTCGGCGCGGCGTCCATGGCGCTGTTCCTGGCGTATCGCCCCATGCGGCGCAGAGCGGGACAAACCATGTTGTGGTGCGTCGCGGGTTTCGGCGTGTTCACGGTCATCTTCGGAATCTCGCACAACTTGGTGATCTCGCTGCTCGCGCTCGTCCTCGTCGGCGCAACGGACATGGTCAGCGTCATCGTGCGCGGCACGCTCATTCAGGTGGCCACTCCCGACGCCATGCGTGGCCGCGTCAACGCCGTGGACATGATTTTTATCGGCGCCTCCAACGAATTCGGCCAGTTCGAATCGGGCCTCACGGCCCACTGGTTCGGCACCGTACCCGCCGTCGTCTTGGGCGGCCTGGGTACGTTGGCAGTCACCGCGATATGGGCGTGGCGCTTTCCGGAGTTAAGAAACGTGGACAGCCTGACCGATATTCGCCGCTGAGAATTACTGTATTGGTGCCGCAGGCGATGAGAGCGGCGAAGTTACCGGCGACGTTAGGGTCGAGGTGGGCACTTCATTCCTCATCAATGCGGATTTCACCGCCGCCGAAATTTTGTCGGCGTCCTTCAACAGCATCGTTACCTGCCAAAGTTGCGTATCGCTCAACCGCCCCTTGAAGCCCGGCATCCCCGTCATGCGCACGCCGTTCGCCACGGTCCAATAGGTCTCCCAGGGTTCATCATCCGTGACGCCCTTTCCGTGAAACAGTTGCGGAGGGTCCGGCGCCATTCCTTCAGCAATATTGGTCTTGGGTTCGCCTGGCAGGCCGTGGCATACGGCGCAATTCTGTTTGTAGACCTGTGCTCCCGCCAAAAAGTTGGCATCATCCGCGGGAACCTGCGGCTCCGAGTGCGGCAGTTTGTTCAAGTAGGCGTGAAAGCCCATGCGCGCGAACGTGCGTTCAAACGGCATGGGAGGGGCGGTCACCGCCACCGGAGCGCTCCCCGTCGAAAAATAGAAATACACGCTGGCCATGACCAGCAAAACGCCCAGTACAATTCCTAAAATCACTCCTCGAACCATTTTCTCTCCGAATCGATCACGCTTTAATTTTCAATGCAGCATGTCGTGTTAATCCACGCAAGTCTACGATTTTCGCTCCTCGTGTGCACCGTCGAAGTTAGAGTCGCGACGAAATGTTAGAGCTCTTGCAATCTCCATAGTCCCTAACTATCCGTAACCTTTTCTCTCAAGAAACCGTCTTATCTAGTCGTAGAACATGTTTTCCGCTACGCTGCCCCTTCGTCCCAGCAGCCGCCCCTGCGATCATGCGGCCACTCTAGAGGAGCAGTCGCTAGCCGTTTCGACACGAACTTTAATCAGGAGTCATTGAATGGCGCATTTCGAATCCACGGACCTGCCCAAGGCCGCCGCCCCGGAAAGATTTAGTGTGGGCGCCCCGCCGACCCGGAGCCGCTGGTGGATCTGGCTATTGGTCGTGGGCGTGTTGGTCGTGGGAATCTGGTATTACCGCGGTTCGCACAACAAGGCGGAAGCTGAAAGCAAAAATGCCAACCCGAGCAACGCTCCCGGCGGCACAAGCGGCGGCAAGGGCGGAAGAGGTGGCCCTGGCGGCGCGCCCGTTGTTCCCGTAGTGGTGGCGACCGCTCAAAAAGGTGACCTGCCTGTCTATTTCGCTGGTCTCGGCACCGTGACGGCATTCAATACCGTAACCGTGCACAGCCGCGTGGATGGTCAACTCATCAGTGTGGCCTTCAAAGAAGGCCAGTTCGTCCACCAGGGTGACGTGCTCGCGCAAATTGATCCGCGTCCCTACCAGGTAATTCTCGAACAGGCCCAAGGCGCTTTGGCAAAAGACCAGGCGCAGCGTAAAGACGCGGAAACGAATCTGGAGCGCTTCAAGCTGCTGTATGGAGAAGGGGTAATCGCCAAGCAGCAAATGGACACGCAGGCGGCGCAAGTTGGCCAGTTTGACGGCTCCATCAAGACCGACGAAGCCACCATCAACAGCGCCAAGTTGCAATTGTCCTACTCGCGCATTACCGCCCCCATCAGCGGACGCGTTGGTCTGCGTCTGGTGGATGCAGGAAATATCGTGCACGCCAGCGATCCCGGCGGCTTGGTAGTAATCACCCAACTCCAACCCATTTCCGTGATTTTTAGTTTGCCGCAGGACCAGCTTCCTCAGGTAGTGACGAAATTGCATGCTGGAGGGCAACTCCCCGTGGACGCTTTCGACCGCGACAATACCGCCAAGATCGCCTCTGGCACGCTCGCCAGCATTGACAATCAGATTGACACCACCACCGGCACCTACAAATTGAAAGCCATGTTCACCAACGAAAATAATTCACTGTTTCCCAATCAGTTCGTGAATGTGCATTTGCTGGTGGATACCAAGCGCAATCTGACCATTGTCCCCACCGCCGCCATCCAGCGCGGGCCGCAAGGCACCTACGTCTATGCCGTGGACAGCACCAACACCGCAAAAATTCACAACGTCACGATTGCGCAGACCACCAGTGACAGCGTTGGCCTAAGTGCCGGACTGAATCAGGGAGAAGTAGTGGTTATCGACGGTCAGGACAAACTGCAGGATGGCACCAAGGTAAATCCCAGCGCCGGCGGCAGCGGCAAGCGTCCTCCCGGTGCAAGCGCGGATAATTCCGGCGGCACTCCGTCACCGAATACCAACCCGCCGGGAGCGCCTCCCACTCAAGGCGCGACTCGAGGAAATTCGCGATGAACCTCTCGCGGCCGTTTATTTTGCGGCCGGTGGCGACCACGCTGCTGATGGTCGCCATTCTACTGGTGGGCTTCGTGGCCTACCGGCAACTCCCCGTTTCCGCTCTACCGCAGGTCGACTACCCCACCATCCAGGTGCAGACTTTTTATCCGGGCGCCAGTCCGGATGTCATGGCCTCTTCCGTCACTGCGCCGCTGGAGCGCCAGTTCGGCCAGATTCCTGGGCTGAATCAGATGACTTCCACGAGTTCCTTCGGAAGCTCCATCATCACCCTCCAGTTCGGCCTCGATCTGAATATCGACATCGCCGAGCAGGAAGTGCAAGCCGCCATCAACGGCGCTTCAAACCTTTTGCCGCAAGGCCTGCCCAATCCTCCGATTTACAGCAAGATCAATCCTGCGGATGCGCCCATCCTTACACTCGCGCTGACTTCCGATTCGCTGCCGCTTTCGAAAGTCGAGGACCTTACCGACACCACCCTGGCGCAAAAAATTTCTCAGCTCAGCGGCGTGGGCCTGGTAAGCATCAGCGGAGGCCAGCGCCCCGCCGTGCGCATCCAGGCCAATCCTACCGCGCTGGCTTCCTATGGACTGAGCCTTGAAGATTTGCGCACCTCCCTGAGCCAGGCCAACGTGGACCAGGCCAAAGGTACTTTCGATGGCCCGCAGCAGGCCTACACCATTGGCGCCAACGACCAGCTCATTTCCAGCGAAGGCTACCGGCCGATCATTATTGCGTATCGCAACGGCGCGGCCGTGCGGCTTACCGACGTAGCTACAGTAATCGACGGAGCCGAAAATGTGCGGCAGGCCGCCTGGGCGGATAAAAATCCCGCCGTAATCCTCAATATTCAGCGGCAGCCGGGCGCGAATATCATCGCGGTTGTGGATCGCATCACGAAGCTTTTGCCGCAACTGCAGGCCTCCCTCCCGGCGGCTGTGCACGTCGCCATTCTCACGGACCGTACCACCACCATTCGCGCTTCCGTGGCTGACGTGCAATTCGAACTGATGTTGACCATCGGCCTGGTGGTCATGGTTATCTTCGTTTTTCTCCGTAGCGTGCGCGCCACCATCATTCCCAGCTTCGCCGTGCCCTTATCCATCGTGGGCACTTTTGGCGTGATGTATCTGCTCGGCTACAGCTTGAACAATCTGTCCCTGATGGCGCTGACCATCAGCACCGGTTTCGTGGTGGACGATGCCATTGTGATGATTGAAAACATCACCCGCTACATCGAAGAAGGCCTGCCTCCATTGGAGGCCGCGCTGAAAGGCTCCGAGCAAATCGGGTTCACCATTTTGTCTTTGACGGTGTCGCTCATCGCCGTTTTGATTCCGCTGCTGTTCATGGGCGACATCGTCGGCCGGCTTTTCCGCGAGTTTGCCATCACTCTTGCCGTCACTATTTTGGTTTCCGCTTTCGTTTCACTGACTCTGACGCCCATGATGTGTGCCAAACTTTTGCGCCACCGCAGCCGGGAAGAGGAAGGCTGGCTCTATCGCAAATCGGAAGACGCCTTTAACGCTGTAATCGCCGCTTACGGACGCACGCTTAAAACCGTTCTGCAATACCGCAAGATTACTTTGATGGTTACCGTGGCCACGCTGGTCGCCACCATCCTGCTCTACATCTACATCCCCAAAGGATTTTTCCCCGTGCAAGACACGGGAGTAATTCTCGGCGTCACCGAGGGACAGCAGGACGTTTCCTTTCCCGCCATGCAAAAACGGCAGTTGGCGCTCGCCGATGTCATCCTGAAAGATCCCGCCGTAGAAAGTTTGTCTTCCTTCATCGGCATTGACGGCACCAACACCACCCTCAACAGCGGGCGCATTCAGATTAATTTGAAGCCGCTTGCCCAGCGCGACCTCAATGCCAGCGATGTGATTCGCCGCCTGCAGCCTGAAGTCGCCAAGGTGGATGGCATTTCCTTGTTCCTGCAACCCGTACAGGACCTTACTGTCGAAGACCGCATAAGCCGCACGCAATTTCAATACACGCTGGAAGACGTGGACCAGAAAGAATTGGCCTACTGGACGCCGCGATTCACGGACCAGGTAAAGTCCATTCCGGAAATCCGCGACCTCGCCAGCGATCAGCAGAACGAAGGCCTGCTCGCCACGCTGACCATTGACCGCGACACGGCCTCGCGCCTCGGTGTTTTGCCTGCGGACATTGACAACACCCTGTACGACGCCTTCGGCCAGCGCCAGGTCTCCACCATTTTCACGCAGCTAAACCAATACCACGTGGTTATGGAAGTCGATCCGCAGTTTCAGCAGAATCCCGATTCCCTGAAAAATATCTACGTGCATTCCTCCGCCGGACAGCAGGTTCCCCTAAGCGCCTTCACGCGCATGGAGCCGGGCACTACGCCACTCACGCTGAATCATCAGGGCCAATTTCCGGTGGTCACCCTTTCTTTCAATCTCGCGCCCAACGCTGCGCTGGGCGACGCCGTCAACGCCATCAACAAGGTCAAGCAGGATTTGAATATGCCCGCCAGTGTGCAGGGGACGTTCCAGGGCACCGCTGCGGCCTTTCAGAATTCTCTGGCCAACGAACCCATTCTGATCCTCGCAGCGCTCATCACTGTCTATATCGTGCTGGGCGTTCTGTACGAGAGCTACATTCATCCCATCACAATATTGTCCACGCTCCCGTCCGCCGGTGTCGGCGCGATTCTCGCCTTGCTGTTATGCCGCTCGGAATTCAGCGTCATCGCCTTGATAGGTATCATCCTGCTGATTGGCATCGTCAAGAAAAACGCCATCATGATGATTGACTTCGCGCTGGAAGCCGAACGCAAAGAAGGCAAAGCTCCGCTCGACGCCATCTACGAAGCCTGCTTGCTCCGTTTCCGGCCCATTATGATGACCACCATGGCGGCGTTGCTTGCAGGTTTGCCGCTAGCCTTGGGGACCGGCGTCGGCGCGGAACTTCGCCGCCCGCTCGGAATCACCATCGTTGGCGGCTTGATCCTTAGCCAGCTACTCACCCTGTACACCACGCCGGTCGTTTATCTCGCCTTTGACTGGCTCGCGCACCGCTTCGAATTCCATATTGGCAGTCCTACTCCCCATCAAGATGCGGGCGCCTCTCCGCATGCGGCGCCGGGAGACTAGCACATGAATTTTTCTTCCAATTTTTCCGCGCCATTCATCCGCAGGCCCGTCGCCACCTCGCTGATTACTTTCGCTATTTTCTTGTCAGGCGCGGCGGCATTCAAATTCCTGCCGGTAGCGCCCCTGCCACAGGTAGATTTTCCAACCATTTCCGTAGGCGCCGGTTTGCCGGGAGCCAGTCCAGAAACGATGGCCTCCGCGGTGGCTACTCCGCTGGAGCGTCAATTCGGCCGCATCGCTGGCGTCACGCAGATGACATCTTCCAGTGGCCTCGGCAGCACGGGCATCACGCTGCAGTTCGATCTCAACCGCGATATCAACGCCGCCGCGCGCGACGTGCAGGCCGCCATCAACGCCGCGCGCAGCCAGCTCCCCGCTGACATGCCCGGCCAGCCCACCTATCGCAAAGTGAATCCCGCCGACGCGCCCATCATGCTGCTGGCGTTAACCTCGGAGAATATTCCGCCACCACAAATTTACGACGCCGCGGATTCCATCCTTGCGCAGAAACTCGCGCAGGTGGATGGCGTCGGCCAGGTCTTCGTATGGGGCAGCTCCCGCCCGGCCGTCCGTGTGGAAGTAAATCCCACGCAGTTGAACAGCTACGGCGTGAGCCTTGAAATCGTACGCAAGGCTCTGCAGTCCGCGAACTCCAATCTGGCGAAAGGTTCTCTTTCGGACGACCGGCGAGCCACCAACATCGCTGACACCGACCAACTTTTCAAAGCGTACGAGTACCAGCCCCTGATTATTGCCGGGCATGCCGGAGGTTCGCTGCGGCTGCGGGACGTCGCGGAAGTCGTTGACTCCGTCGAAGACACCCGCAACCTGGGCCTCTCCGGCGGCAAGCCGGGAGTGATTCTGGCCATTTTCCGGCAGCCCGGCGCCAACATGATCGACACTGTCGATCGCATCAGCGCGGTTCTTCCTCAGCTTCGCGCCTCCATTTCGCCGTCGCTGCATTTGAACACCATCATCGATCGCACCATCACCATTCGCGCCTCCGTTCACGACGTGGAGATCGCGCTGGTCATCTCCGTCATCCTGGTGATTTTTGTGGTCTTCGCGTTTTTGCGGAATGTCTGGGCCACCATGATTCCCAGCGTGGCCGTGCCGCTTTCGCTGATCGGCACGTTCGGCGTGATGTATCTCTGCCATTACAGCCTCGACAATTTATCGCTGATGGCGCTCACCATCTGCACCGGCTTCGTGGTGGACGATGCCATCGTGGTCATCGAAAACATCGCCCGCCACATCGAGGCCGGCATGGCCCCCTACGAAGCCGCCACGAAGGGTGCCAGCGAAATCGGTTTTACGGTTATTTCCATGAGCACCTCGCTCGTGGCCGTCTTCATTCCCATTTTGCTGATGGGCGGCATCGTCGGCCGTCTGTTCCGCGAATTCGCGGTAGTACTGAGCGTGGCCATCGGCGTCTCACTTTTCATTTCGCTAACCACCACCCCGATGATGTGCGCGCGCTTCCTGCGGGCCGACACCGGGCGCCACAACCGCTTATATAAATTTTCCGAAAATGCCTTCAATCGCCTTCTCCGCCTTTACGATTTTTCCTTGAAGTGGGTTTTGCGTCATCAGTTTTTGATCCTGCTGGTTACCATCGGCACGGTGTGCCTCAACGTCTATTTGTTCGCCATCACTCCCAAGGGATTTTTCCCGCAGCAGGACACCGGGCGCGTTACTGGATTGATCCAGGGTGATCAGGACCTTTCCTTCGCGGCCATGTCGCAAAAAATGCGCGAGTTCACTGACGTGGTCCTGCAGGATCCCGCCATCGATACCGTCACCTCTTTCACCGGTGGAGGCAGCGGTGGCAGCACGGCGCGCCTGTTCGCGCAACTTAAGCCTCTCAACGAGCGAAAGCTCAACGCCGACCAGGTCATCGCGCGCATCCGCGGCAAAACGGCTAAAATTCCCGGCGCCTCTCTATTTCTGCAGGCAGTGCAGGACTTAACCGTGGGCGGCCGTTTCGGCGGGGCGCAATATCAGTACACCTTGCAGGCCGACAATCTGGCCGATCTCAATCATTGGGCCCCCATTTTAATGCAGCGCATGAAATCGCTCGCGGAGTTGCGGGATATCAGTACCGATCAGCAAATGAAGGGACTCGAAACTTCGCTGGTTATCGACCGCGATACCGCGGCGCGCATGGGCGTGAATGTTCAGGATGTCGATAATACCTTGGGTGACGCTTTCGGGCAGCGCCAGGTTTCCAATATCTACAAAGGATTGAATCAGTATCACGTGGTCATGGAAGTCGCGCCGGAATCGCAGCGGGGCCCGGAAGCGCTGTCACTGCTTTACGTGCCTTCGAAGAGCGGCAAGCTGATTCCGCTGAGCGCCTTCGCACACTATGAACCTTCCAACACCGCGCTCTCGGTGAATCACCAGGGAGTTTTTCCAGCCATTACGCTGTCGTTCAATCTCGCGCCGGGTGCGTCGCTCGGTCCGGCCGTAGAACATATTCAGGCGGCGCAGCGCCAACTGGGAGTTCCTGCCACCGTCCACGCTACTTTCCAGGGCACCGCTCAAGCTTTTCAGGATTCACTCTCCAGCGAACCCGTTTTAATTCTCACCGCGCTGGCCGCGGTCTACATCGTGCTCGGCATACTTTACGAAAGTTATATTCATCCGATTACGATTCTTTCCACCATTCCCTCCGCGGGCATCGGTGCATTGCTGGCCATACGCTTCATAAAATCCGATCTGAATATCATCGCGCTTATAGGCATCATTCTGCTGATTGGCATCGTCAAGAAAAACGCTATCTTGATGATTGACTTCGCGGTGCAAGTAGAAAGAGAAGGGCAGAAGTCGCCGGTTGAAGCCATCTACGAAGCGTGCCTGCTGCGCTTCCGGCCGATCTTGATGACTACCATGGCCGCGCTGCTCGGCGCGTTGCCGCTCGCGCTGGGTAAGGGTGTCGGAGCGGAACTGCGGCAGCCGCTCGGTATCACCATCGTGGGCGGACTGATTCTCAGCCAGATGCTGACGCTGTTCACCACGCCGGTGGTGTACATCTATATGGATCGTTTGCAAACCTGGATTCACGGCCTGCGTACGCACGGCGCGCCGGTTCATCCGGCTCCCGCACCCGCGCAAAGCGACTAGTTTTCCGTTGCTGAGGAGGCTAGAGAACATATCGTGCTAGCAAACCGCTCCTATTCCACGATGCACCGTCATTCCTGAACTCGCCTACCCGCATTGTAGGCAAGGCCGTTGACTGGCTTTGCGATGTTTTTGGATTTCCTTGGGTCTGCGCATTGCCAATCACCGCGCGCAACTAAACGTCGGCGATGGAGCCTTTGTAGTCACCGAGCCAGCCGACGGTGGCGCGGACCAGGTTTATTCTTTGCTGGTACGCGTCGAGGATGTAAACCGCCATTACGACCATGCCTCACCACGTGGAGCGCGAATCATACGCTCGCCCGCGGACCATCCTTACGGAGAACGCCAGTACACTGCGGAAGACTTCGCCGGACACCGCTGGACGTTTTCGCAATCCATCGCTGACTTCGCTCCTGAAGAATGGGGCGGCACGCCGGGGCAAATTACTTAGCGCGCAAAACTAAGAGCTGCCGATCAGCCATCCCGTCAGAAACACCAGCACGCCTCCTACAATCACTTGAAACGCCGCCTGCAAAAACGGCGTGTCCATGTAGCGATGGCGAATGTAGGCGATGGCGGCCAACTCGATAGCCACTACGATGACGGCAACGGTCATGGCAACGTGAAAATTGTTAATAAGAAACGGCAGCGTGTGGCCGATTCCGCCTGCGGTAGTCATCAGTCCGATAGTTGCCCCGCGAATCCACGGCGAGCCCCGGCCGGTCAGCGATCCATCGTCGGAAAGCGATTCCGCAAAGCCCATGGATATTCCCGCCCCGATGGACGCGGCCAGGCCCACAAGAAACGCCTCCCAGCTTTTATGCGACGCGAAAGCCGCGGCAAACAACGGCGCCAGCGTGGACACCGACCCGTCCATCAAACCGGCCAGTC
>JALYLI010000175.1 GCA_030774335.1 Acidobacteriota bacterium
GCGCGCGCGCCGCCTTCGATGGTCATGTTGCATACGGTCATGCGGCCGTCCATGGAAAGTTCGCGGATGGCCTGGCCGCTATATTCGGCCACATGCGCGGTGCCGCCGCCGATGCCGATCTTTCCGATGATGGCCAGGATGAGGTCTTTGGCGGTGACGCCGTGAGGACGCTTGCCGTTGACCACGATGTTCATGGTTTTCGAACGGGACTGCACCAGGCACTGCGTGGCGAGTACATGTTCCACTTCACTGGTGCCGATGCCGAAAGCCAGCGTGCCGAAGGCGCCGTGCGTGGAAGTGTGGCTGTCGCCGCAAACGATGGTCTGGCCGGGCTGGGTGATGCCCAGTTCCGGGCCGATAATGTGCACGATGCCCTGATTTTTGCTGTGCATATCGAACAGGCGCACGCCGGTTTCGCGGCAATTTTTTTCGAGGGCGTCAAATTGGAGCTTGGCGTCCTGATCGAGGATCGGGAGGGTGCGGTCGGTGGTGGAAACGGAATGGTCCATCGCGGCGAAGGTCAGATCGGGCCGGCGAACTTTGCGACCCTCCGCGCGGAGACCGGCGAAAGCCTGCGGCGAAGTGCCCTCGTGAATCAGGTGGCGGTCAATATAAATGATGGACGGCTGACCGGGCTCTTCGCGAACCAGATGGGAATCCCAGATTTTTTGGTAGAGAGTTTTAGGTGGCATGGCGACTCCAAGCAATTTTAGCACTGCGGAGATTTACTTGATAGCGGGTGCGATCAGGGGAGGCGCCCAGCGACGGAAAAGTCCGCGGTTCCCTTAGCGGCGCGCTGGTGTGATACTTCTTGCCCATGAACCGCTTCTATCACGTGACGTTGGGCTTGATGATCGTTGGCCTTTTGATTTTATGCGTTTACGCGCCGTGGACACAGCCGGAATTGAACAGCCCCGATGCCCACCAGACGATCGGATATGCGCCGGTGTGGTCAAAGACCTTCGCGCACATTCCCGCTGCGCACGTGGACTGGAGTGGGGCGTTCGCCGCATACGCGTTAGCGATTATTTTCTTTTCGATTGTGCTGGGCGCGATTGTGTATTTCTTCCGCGAGCGGCGCGGCAAGCCGGCCAGTCACCGGGTCAAATCAAACTAGGCATTCAGAAAAGGCAATCGTGGCTAGCGCCTGGAGAAGGCGTGCTGGTGTTGCGCGGCCGGCATGCTTTTAAGAGCGAAACCAGCGGACTGCAGACTGCGAGATTCTTCCTGAGAAAGCTTCTGCGTCATGGAAAAGCTGCAGTTGTCAGAGAAGCAGCGCCACTGGCGCCACTCTTCGGTCTGGCTGCCTTGCGACTCTTTGGCGTAGCTCACGATGCAGGGATGATGCTCGCGATTTTTCTGGCAAGTCACGGTTTCGAGATGGGAAAGGGAAGCGTGATCACCGGCCGGATGGCTGGAATCGTGGTAGCCCGCAGCCAGTGAAAAGCGCATCGTGCAGCTTTCAAAGCTGCAACGATAAAAGGACTCAGCGCTGTTCCCGGCCTTGCCGGTGGATGAGTCATGGGCCATGCGCCAGTGATGGACGGGGCAGAAGGGCTTGAGTGCGTCGCGAGACTTTAGTTCAGGCATAACGAAATATTTCTCCAGCGACAACTTTGTGCTTTGGCGAATTTCTCGTCTACGGTACCGGCGTACTAAGGAACGGGAGTGCATTTTCGGGCCGGGCAGGAATCAAGCGAATGCCTTATGGCCTGGCTGGACGGGTTCGTGATAGTAAATCCAGGGTTGAGGTGTTTATTGCTCGCTGCGCCTCGGCTGTTGCACGCGTCCGGGATCGACTGAGGAGACAGAATGATACCGGTTCGGCTGGTTTTGGCAGATGACCACGAAATCATGCGGGTGGGCCTGCGCACATTGCTGGAGCAACAGACCAACTGGTCAGTGGTGGGTGAAGCCGTCAACGGCGAAGAAGCTGTCGAAATGGTGCTTTCACTGAAGCCGGATGTGGCCCTGCTGGACATCGTTATGCCGAAATTGAACGGGCTGGAAGCGGCCAAGCAGATTTTAGCACAGGGTGCGAGAACGAAAATATTGTTGCTGTCGGCTCACGATTCGACACAGGTTATTTCGGATGTATTGGACTCTGGGGCGAAAGGTTACGTGCTGAAGAGCGATGCGGCACGCGATTTAGTTGCAGCGGTGGAGGCATTGCGCGCGAATCACACTTTTTTCACTCCCAAAGTCGCGGACCTGGTGCTCGAGCGCCATATGAAGCGCGTGAAGGATGAGGCCAACCGGTCAAAGAAGGATTAACTGGCGTTTCGTTCAGGCTCTTGAAATCGCAACGATAGAAACCATTTTTTCTGCAGTGCTCTTTCCAACGGCTGGTTTGAACAATCGGCCCGTTACGACCCGCAAACTCGCACCGCGCGCGATGCGAAATCATTCTGTTAACCGTTGATGCTGCGGGAGTGATTTACTGTGTGCGCGCAACGCAATCGCGGAAAGTGTCCGGTGAACGATGAGTGAGAGAAGGAAAGTGAAGTGGGGAGTGCTGGGCGCGGCATCTATCGCGGTACGTAAAGTCATTCCCGGGATGCAAAAGGGCGAATGGAGCGAGGTGGCGGCGATTGCTTCGCGCGAGTTGCTGAAAGCACAAGCGGCGGCGGCCAGCTTGAAAATCGCCAGGGCGTATGGTTCCTATGAAGAATTGCTGCGGGATCCGGAGATTGAGGCGATTTACAACCCGCTGCCGAATCACCTGCACGTGCCGTGGTCCATCAAGGCTGCCGAAGCCGGGAAACATGTGTTATGCGAAAAGCCAATCGCTTTGAATGCCGGGGAAGCCCGCACATTGCTCGCAGCGCGAAACGCCAACGGGGTAAAAGTCGGCGAAGCCTTCATGGTAAAGACGCACCCGCAATGGCTGCGGACGCGTCAAATAATTCGTGAAGGACGCGTCGGTCAACTGAAAGCGATTATGGGCGTCTTCAGTTATTTCAATGTGGATCCGAAGAATGTACGGCACAAGCCGGAGTGGGGCGGAGGAGGGTTGCTGGATATCGGGAGCTATCCGGTGACCATGTCGCGATTCATGTTTGAAGCGGAGCCGTTACGAGTGAGCGGTGTGCTGGAGCGCGATCCGGCATTCGGAACGGACCGTCTGGCGTCGGCGATCATGGAATTCCACGGCGGTCAGGCGGTTTTCACCTGCGGCACGCAGATTGTTCCGTACCAGCGCATGCAGTTCCTGGGAACGAAAGGGCGCATCGAGATTCAGATTCCCTTTAATTCGCCGGTGAGTGAGGCAACGCGGATTTTTATTGATGACGGGAGCGATCTGGCGGGCGGGGCGATAAAAATGGAAACGCTTCCGGCGTGCGATCAATACACGATACAGGGTGACGCGTTCTCAAAAGCTATCCGCGAAGATAAGAATGTGCCGGTGCCGCTGGAAGACGCCATTGCCAACATGGAAGTAATTGATGCGATTTTCCGGTCAGCGGAATCCGGAAAATGGGAAAAACCGACGGAATAGAAAGCAGGGCAGACGGACCCTTTCATAAACCCGAAAGGGATCGGGCACCCTAATGACTGCTAGTCACGCCCGGCGAAAAGCGAGATCGATTCGGAACTGTCGGCGACATCCACAACGTAGTGCTTTACGCGCTTGTCGTAGCTGGTCAACAAGGCGGCGGCTTCGGGAACGACCACGGCAATTTCGGAGTCCTTTCCCGCGAAGGCTTCGATGGAAGCTAAATTTTTCCAGAAAGTAGTTACCAGCACTTCTGTTTCGCCATCCAGATCGCGAGTGAGCACCAGCGCCGACGCGAATCCATCGTAACGTTTCAGATCCGGAAGCAAGTTTTTTGCAAAATGTTTGAGGTACGTCCTCAGGTTGGACTTGGCAACACGGCTGGCCCACACGCGCGCAATCATTGTAAGCGGCTACCCGACGAGGAGCCGACCTCGGAGGCCTGTCCGACGACGACGTTCCAGGGACGAACGCTCCATTTCTTCACCAGGCCGTTGACGACGTAAGGATCTCGGCGTGCGAATCCTACGGCGACAGATTTTTCAGTGCAGCGAAAAATGATCAGCGCAGTATCGGCAGGTTCAGCGAGCGCTCCGGCAAGCACGATCTCTCCACGGCCGTGAGCTTCGCCGGCGAGTCGCAAGTGTTCATTCCTAAATGGCACGCGGCGGGCGACAAAGTCATCTACCACGTCGTACAGCAAGGCAAAGTATGGCATTGGCTTGATTCTGGGAAAGTTTTTCAGATGCCTGCCGTTTCGTCAACTCGCAAGAACTTCGGCATTGGAAGTGGCCGTTAACCGTCAATCCCTTTTCGGGATGCAGCATTTTTTGAGGCGGTTATAGTCGTGCCCTTTCCAGCTAACTCTTCCTCTCTGTACAGGCGAACTGGAAAGAAACGGCACACCGCCATTCAAGTTCAGGCAAACAATAAAATCTCGCGATGGTTGTGAATGCATCGAGAACCCGCCCGCTCCCGGGCTGTAAGCCCACCGCGTATCAAGTTTCAACATGGCATCACCGTTTACAACATAAAAATATTCAGGTTTTTCTATCGCCTGATATACAGCTCCCGCGAGAATCGTTTTTTCCCTGTTCAACGGAAGAGACGTCCTTGCAAAGTGCACCAC
>JALYLI010000176.1 GCA_030774335.1 Acidobacteriota bacterium
ATTTCACCTTCAGCATCGCGCTGACGTCCACGTCCGGCGGATTCATGGTGGAGACGGACGGCTTCTCAACCATGGCCGGTAATTTCCGGCTGCAGAACATAACCAACACGTTTGCGACGGCCTACGCGTTTGATTTTTCCGGGCTCGATCTGAACAGCGGGGATTCGGCTTCCTTCATCGGGCAATTCACGACGAATGGAGTGAGCGGAATTACCGGTGGAGTGATGGACGTGAACGACGGCGCGTCGCCTTCCGGAGCGCTGACGATTCAACCAGGGACGATTGTTCTTGATGCCACCAACTTCAGCAATTTCGGGCGTGGAACATTGACGCTGACCACCACGGTGAGCAGCCAGGTACTTAATCTGAACTACGTTTTCTACGTAGTGGACGCCACGCACCTGATTTTCGTGGAAAACGATTCGATAGCGGAAACCACCGGTTCGGCTATCGCGCAGACGAACGTTCCAACCACCGTGGCGGCGTTCCCGGGGAGTTTCGTTTTGGCGGTGGGCGGCGGCGCCTTCAGCACGAATTTGTTCGGGCCGCTGGCGCGCGCGGGGCGATTCACCGCGGATGCCAACGGCACGCTTAGCAATGTGGCCCTGGACGAAAACTTTGTGGGTGGCGTCAACGTGTTCCCGAAGGAGGGCGGGTTCTCCAATGTTTCTTACACGATTGATCCGGCGGGCACCGGAAGAGGTACGCTGAATTTCACGGATGTCACCAAGAACCAGCCCTTCGTGTTTATTTTTTACCTGGCGTCGCCGGCGCAAGGATTTATTCAGGACAATTCCCCCAACATTGTTGCGGATGGCTCCATCACCGCGCAAAGCGGAACATTCTCCCCCGCGGCGCTGGCAGGGGACTACGCGATAAATTGGAGTGGTGTGAATCTGGTTAGCGGTTTTGAAGAGGATTTTGTTGGCGTGATTCCCATTTCGAGCGCCGGCTCCAACAACATCAGCAGCGGTGTACTGGACTTCACCGAACTGGGGGACGGCAAGATCTTTACGGACATCACCGTGAATGGATTCCTTACACTACAAGGGGACGGTTCGCTGGGCGGGGCGCAGGGAAATGCCATGCAATTGACGACCTCGAGCAGCGGCCCGTCTTCCACGTTCAATTTCCGGGCTTACGTGATCAACAATACCACCGTCCTGATCGTGGGTGTTGACTCGGAGCACGTGGAATTGGGGACGTTGGTACGGCAACAGTAATCTCGAGACCTTTTTTATTTTTCATCCCGCCCGTCGGAGTTCCTGACGGGCGGGTTTATTTTTGCAGCAGTTTTTCGACTTTGGCTACGTCTTCGGGTACGTCGACGCTTACCGAATCGTGTTCGACTTCGGCGACGCGGATTTTCCAACCGTTTTCCAGCCAGCGCAGTTGCTCGAGCTGCTCGATTTTTTCGAGCGTGCCTTGCGGCAGGGTGGGATATTCGAGCAAAGCCTCCCGCTGAAAGACATACAGGCCCAGATGTTTGAGGTGGCGAACTTCCATTTTGGAGGCGGTATCACGCACCCAGGGGATCGGGGCGCGCGAAAAATAGAGGGCGTTGTCATCAAAATCAAGGACGGCCTTCACCACGTTGGGATCCATAATGTCGGTGGGAACTTTGATAGGGGTCGCCACCGTCGCGATGGCCGCGGCGGGCTCTTCGAGTAACGCCTGGATGGCGGCATCGACGACCTCGGGGTTCAGCAGCGGCTCGTCGCCCTGAACATTGACGAAGACCTGTCCTGCCATGTGCGCCGCGACTTCGGCGACACGCTCCGTGCCGGTGCGGTGCTCGGAACGAGTCATGCGGGCCTCACCGCCGAAACCCTCAACAGCCTTCATGATGCGATCGTCGTCGGTGGCCACGATTACGCTGGCGGCCATTTTCGAAAGCCTGGCCCGCTCGTAGACCCGCTGGATCATGGTGGCGCCAGCAATGGGTACCAGGGGTTTTCCTGGCAGGCGGGTGGATCCGTATCTGGCGGGGATGACAATGATGATTTGGGCTGCGCTCATTCGAAAGTTGCCTGGTAGTAGTACTAAACTCTCTGCTTTTTTGCTCTTCGTGCGCAGATTTTTTCCGCTGCGGCTGCGTAGGCTGCGGGCCGCTTACGCTCCGAGCGATGCTACCACAGCCCAAAGTGGTACGAGAGTCTTGCATACAGCAAAGTTTTTCCTGAAATCCCGCCTTCCAGTACTCAATCGCGCTTGTATTCATTCAAGCGAGTGGTAGACTTTGCTTTCACCTAGACCGCACGGCCGTCCCGGCAGGCCGGGTTGACAGGGGGGTGCCGTGAAACGCGACCGTCGCGTCGTTAATCGTTCCTTTATCCTGTTGTTACTTGCCTGCTTCTTCGTCGCGCCTGCCACCCGCCTCGCTGCCAAAGAATCGCCTGACGGAAAAGACGAAAACAAAACTAAAGAAGACGCCAGAGTTAAAGAAGCTGTAAAGCGTGATACGCCTGGGCTGCCGCTGAAACCCGGCCAGACCATGCACATGGATGTAGATCTAGCGCTGGTAAATGTCACGGTAACCGACCCCTATAACCGGCTGGTTACCGGCCTAGATACCGATAATTTCCGCATATTCGAAGACAATGTCGAGCAGGAACTGGTTACGTTTTCCGCAGAAGACGTGCCCATTTCCATTGGCGTGATTTTTGATTTCAGTGGCAGCATGGCCAACAAAGTTTCCAAGGCACGCGAAGCGGCGCTGCAATTTTTCAAGACTGCCAATCCGCAGGACGAGTTTTTCCTTGTGAGTTTCAATGAGCGCGCGGAGTTGACCAGCGCCTTCACCAGCAGCGTGGAGGATCTTCAAAGCCGTATGATGCTTACCGCCCCCAAGGGCCGCACCGCGCTGCTGGACGCCATTTATCTGGGATTGAGCCAGATGCGGGGTGCACATAACGCAAATATAGCCTTGCTCATTATATGTGTGGTATTATATAATCATAGTCGTTACAGG
>JALYLI010000177.1 GCA_030774335.1 Acidobacteriota bacterium
GTGTGTGGAAAACGAATGACGGCGGCATCACCTGGGATCCGCTTTTCGACAAACAAAGTGTCTCCTCCATCGGCGCCGTCGCTGTTTCCGAATCCGATCCAAATGTCGTTTATGCCGGCACCGGGGAGGCCTGCATCCGCGGAAATATCTCCTTTGGCGATGGTGTGTACCGTTCGAATGACGGCGGCAAAACCTGGGCGAATATCGGCCTAAAGGATTCGCGCCACATCGGCAAGGTGATTGTGCATCCCACCAATTCCGACACGGTTTTCGTCGCCGCGCTGGGTCACGCCTATGGCACAAATAGCGAGCGCGGAATTTTCCGCACGCGTGACGGCGGAAAAAGCTGGGAAAAAGTTTTGTACCTCGACGATCGCACCGGCGGTATCGACATCGTTTTCGATCCGCACAATCCCCACGTTCTGTTTGCGGCCATGTGGGAAGGCTACCGCACTCCGTGGATGCTCAACAGCGGCGGCGAGAAAGACGGACTCTTCCGTTCGAATGATGACGGTAGCACCTGGAAGCGCGTGGAAGGCCACGGCATGCCCGACGGTCCGCTGGGTCGCATCGGCGTCGGCGTCTCGGGAGAAAATTCCAGTGTTGTTTACGCGCTGATCGAGGCTAAAAAAGGCGGTCTCTATCGCAGCGACGACGGCGGTGAAAACTGGGCGCTTATCAACGAAGACCACCGCTTCCGCCAGCGCGCCTGGTATTTCACGCACGTGTGGGCTGATCCTAAAGATTCGAATAAGGTTTACATCGCCAACACCGGACTTTTCCGTTCCACCGATGGGGGCAAAACATTCGATCGCATCACCGCGCCGCACGGCGATCATCACGGACTGTGGATCGATCCAAATAATCCGAATCGCATGATCAATGGCAACGACGGCGGCGCCACTATTTCGGTGGACGGCGGCCGCAACTGGTCCACGCAAATGAACCAGCCCACCGCACAGTTTTATCACGTCACCGCCGACAACGATTTTCCCTATCGCGTTTACGGCACGCAGCAGGACAACAGTTCGGTGGGCATCGCCACCGCCAGCGATAACGGCTTCATCGGTCGCTCCGATTGGGACGCGGTAGGCGGCGGCGAGAGCGGTTACGTGGCCGTAGATCCACGCGATTCCAATATCGTTTACGCCGGCTCGTACTTCGGCGACATCACGCGCTACGACAAGCGCACCCAGCAGGTGCAGAATATTCAGCAGTGGCCGCTCGATCCCGACGGCTACAACGCCGCGGTGCAGAAGTATCGCTACACCTGGACCATGCCCATCGTGTTTTCTCCGCACGATCCCAACGAGCTCTACCACAGCTCGCAGTTTCTTTTCCGCTCGACGGACGGTGGCCACTCCTGGCAGACCATCAGCCCGGACCTGACGCGCAACGATAAATCCAAGCAGCAGGATTCGGGCGGACCTATTACCAAAGATCAGGCCAGCATTGAATTTTACGATTTGATTTTTGCTGTCGCTGAATCGCCCAAGCAAAAAGGCGTCATCTGGGTCGGCACCGACGATGGATTAATCCAACTCACGCGTGATGACGGCAAGTCCTGGAGCAACGTAACGCCGAAAGGCCTGCCGGAGTGGGCCATGGTCAGCCTGATCGAGCCCTCGCCTTTCGACGCAGGGACCGCGTACGCGGCCGTTGACGCGCACAAGCTGGACAATTTTAAGCCTTATATTTTTAAGACCGCCGACTTCGGCAAAACATGGGTGACTCTTACTGCCGGACTCCCGGACGGTTCCTACGTGCACGCGGTGCGCGAAGATCCCAAGCGCAAAGGCATGCTGTATGCTGGCACGGAAACGGGCATCTGGGTTTCCTTTGATGAAGGTGCGCGGTGGCAATCCCTTCAGCTCGATCTCCCCACCACCCCGATTCACGACCTGATCATTCACGATGACGATCTGGTCGTGGCCACCCACGGCCGCGCTTTCTGGTCGCTAGACAACATCGATCCGCTGCGCCAGATGAAGCCCGGAATCCTGAATGAAGATGCCCGCCTCTTCGCTCCTTCCACGGTGATGCGCTCGCGAGTCGGTCACAACAAACGGCGCCGCGAGGCCACCGCGGAAAATCCCGCAGCCGGTGCGACGTTGTATTACTACTTGAAGGAAGAAGCCAAAGAGCCCGCCAAGCTTGAGATTCTGGACGCGCAGGGGCAGGTGATTCGTACCTACAGCAGCGAAGAAAAAAAGACCGAGGAAGCCCCTTCGGAATGGGAGCGGGACGCTGATGAGGAACGCATCCCGGCAAAGGCCGGCCCAAATGTGTTTGTCTGGGATTTGCGCTACGAGCCGCCGACAAAAATTCCTGCCGCCATCTATGACGAGGGCGCACCCGTTGGCCCGCTGGTCATGCCTGGACGCTATCAAGCACGGTTGACCATAAAAGGGAAAACTTCCACCGCGCCGATCGAAGTGAAAATCGATCCGCGCCTCAAAACATCAGCGGAAGACCTGCAGAAGCAATTTGATCTGATGATGAAGCTGCGTGATCGTCAGGAACAGATGAACCGCGCCATCCTGGCCATTCGCGATTTGCGCTTGCAACTCAACCTCGTGGAGAAGCGCTGGGGCGCCAAGGACAACGCCAAAGCGGTCATCGAGCAGTCCGTGGCGCTACGCAAAAAAATCGGGGCCATCGAAGACGAGCTCATTCAGGTGAATTCGAAAGCCAGCGAAGACGAACTAAATTATCCAACCAAGATGAACAGCTGGCTCGGCTATTTGCAGGCTGCGGTAGACAGTGCCGACGCCCAACCAACCGAAGGAGAACTAGCGGTGTTTGCCGATTTGAGTCAGAAATTGGATGGGCACCTCGCCAAATGGCACGAAGTGCTTTCGACCGATGTGCCGGCCATCAATGAAGCCATGAGCAAAAACGGCATCGCCTTCATTTCCGCCGCTTCCGAAGCTACGCACTAAAGTCGAGTTGGCAAGGAGTGCAATCGCGCCCACCCGATTGAAAGTTGGAGTTTTTGGGTGCCCCACACGCCGCGGTTGCGTCTGGGAATTTTGGTAATGATCGAAGAACGGTTCCGCGCCTAAGTCTTCCCCATCGGAGAGAAGCTTCAGCTCCGACGCTTAAACGCCGCTGCAATGGGCCCGGCCCAGTGCGACAGATGATTCAAGGATTCGGTATGCGTGGGGTCCAGGTGTAACGGCGTGATGGACACGTTGCCCGCGAAAATTGCCGCGTAATCCGTGTCCGGGTGCACGTCTTTATTAATTTTCTGCTCAAACAGCCAAAAATATGTTCGTCCGCGGGGATCTTTGCCTTCGCTTAGCTGATTGCGGGTAATCTTTTTCGATTGCCGTGTGAACGAAACGCCGCCCGTCCACGGCTCCGGCACATTCACGTTCAGCAACACCTGATCCGGCAAACCCTCTTTCAAAACAATTTCGGCAGTGGACCTGGCCACCCGCGCGGCGTGCGCAAAATCCACTTTGGGAATTTTGGAGCATAGCGACATGGCGATCGCCGGGATGTGGTGCAACGCCGCTTCTCGCGCGGCGCCCACGGTTCCGGAGTAATAAACGTTTTCGCCAAGATTCGCTCCAAAGTTTATTCCCGAAACCACCATGTCGGGTTTTTCCGGCAAAAGTTTATGCAGCGCCACAATCACGCAATCCGCGGGCGTTCCGTCAATCGCCCATTCGCGCTCTCCCACCGCGTGGCAAACAATTGGCTGCCGCAGCGTCAACGATTGCGCCGTCCCGCTCTGCTCCCGGCTGGGCGCCACAATGCTCACTGTCGCGAAAATTGCAAACTCCGCCGCCAGCGCGCGCAATCCCGGCGCTTCGTAGCCATCGTCATTCGTCAGCAGAATATGCGTCATGGCAGGGAATCAGCGTGGTGGCGGCTACAACTTTTTGCCACTCAACGCGTTACTTGTCCAGAATACGCGATTTCCAGAATGAAGGTATTGAATCGCAGTCTCACCCGTTCCATAGCCATTCGCCGCGCAGTTACTTGTGGCTATCGAGGTTGGCACAAGATGAAAGAGCCTAAAACAAGGTGTCCGGCACTTCTTCAAAAATCAAGGTTTTATCCATTTCCAGCATGCGACTTCTATACATTCGCAATCCAGCAATCACTACCGCGAAAAGGGGCACAAACCAGGCAGCTCTCCACGGCGCCGCCAAACACCAGTACTCCATTTCCGCGATATACGTGGTGAAAACAATGAAACCGAATAGATAAGCCACGGCGACAACCCCAGAGCCGCTTTTGAATGGTGGATACGAACACGTGAAGGGAATTTTGCGAAAGTCGCAGAGCGACAATTCTATCAGTGCAATGATGCACACGCTCAGCATGGCGATATGAAGTAGCGCCGCAATCCAACCCCAAAACGCCAGCGTCATTACGAAGACAACCGGCGCGAGTAGTAAAACAGAAAATATCAGTAGTACGCACCGCGCAATTGGCCTGGGTCCATCCCGGTGGTTGCTCAACCACAACCTGAAAATCCAGTTCGCCCGTAAGTCTGCGGGTATATCAAAAGCCAAACGAATCCCGATAACCAGGCAATAGCCAAGAATCAATGGCACCGCCAGGAACTCCTCTGAAGGCGTACTACCCGAAACCACAGACTTAAGACTTGGGGCGAAAGAAAGAGCAACTGCCGCTCCGACCAGGCCTATGGCCACGAATCCCGACCAGACCTGGAGGTGGATGTCACTACGTAACAGCGTCCGTACGGCAAATCGAATGGAGGCGCACTGCTGCGGAGCCATAGGAATGTTTGGGCTGCGCAATAAGGACAAAAAAGAGAAGGATTGACGACGCCACAGGATGGCATCAGGTGTTTCCGGAATCCGCATGAAAGCTTTGCGAAAGCTCAATGTGTAAGCCGTGAGCGATGTGAAAAGGACCACTAAAATGGCGCCCAAGGCCCCTTGGGTCATTTCCGCAACAAACTGCTCCCCGCCTCGGCCCCAGACCATTCGCGCTATGCTCACGAAGGACAGTGGCGGCAGCAACGCAGCTGTGTGATGCGATCTGAGGAATTCCTCGGACAGCAATTGAGGCATGGTCACACTGCTTACCAATAGCAGCAAAAGCCCGATAGCCATTCCAAATCGCACGACAATAGACAGCCCGCGAAACACAGTGGGAGACAAGAGCGTCATCATCAATCCCGCTGCCGCAAGCACGAACCAAAAGCTGAATAGGCTGGCCGCGAAGACGGCAACAGTATGTCCGGCGGCGTATCGCAAAAGCAGCGAGAAGGAATTCTGAGAGCCCGCCACCGCCACGGGAAAAAAGAACAGAGAGGCGGCGTTGACGACCAGCATGAAGACGCCCGCGAGAACACTCATAGCGCATAAGTTCGCGAAAAAAATATTACGCAGTGATATCGGCAGCGGTGCGAGATTCATGTAATCGCGCCGATCCAGAAAGATGCTGTCCCACCGCCACAAAGCAGCCGCACCGGTCACGAACATCGAGAGCGCAATGAAAAAATATTCATCGGGAAGAGTAGCCGTAAATGGATCAAAGACTCCGTCGCCGCGCAGGAACCGGATCAATGATCCGTACTTTTCAAACATCAAAAGGGAGGCCAAAAGACCAGGCATCGCCAGCAGCAGTACAATTACGCCAATTCCGAGGTCGAGTCCGTCAACGCCCGGCTCACTCCCTCCATAAAACATGCGACCGATGAACACGCGCGAAAGGCAGCCAAAAGGCGTTCGGTGGAACCGAAGCCATCGTCTGTGCAGAGCTTGGCGCACCCGCAAAATCATGGCGAAACAATCACATCGACAATATCGCCTACCACTCGCGCGACATCTCTCTCTTCGACAAGTTTGACGAACACGCCCTCGAGCGACGCCTTCCCGATTTGATCGAGGACCGCGTTCGTCGTCCCATGAGCGATGACCCGCCCTTTTCTCAAAATAATCAAGTCCGAACAGACCTTTTCCACGACCTCAAGGATGTGAGAACAATAAAAAATAGTCTTTCCTCGCGTACTCAATGACAAAATCAGATTCTTAACAATAAGAGTGGAGGTAACGTCCAGGCCAGACAATGGCTCATCCAGAATCAGTACATCTGGATTGTCCATCAGAGCGGCGATCAACAGAATTCGCTGCCGCATCCCTTTCGAATAAGAGCCTAGCGTGACATGCCGGTGGGGCCACAGCGAGAAGAGTTGCAAGAGCGAACGTATCGTTTTCCTGTTACGGACCTTCGGCATGGCGCGCAACATCGCGACCATGTCCAGATATTCTGCGCCGGTTAGATAAGGGTAAAGATTGGCTTCTTCGGGAACGTACCCGAGCCGTTTTCGATAAGCCAGGGTGTCGTCGCGAATGTTTTGTCCGTCGTACGCGACTTCGCCTCCTGATGGCCCCAGCAGGCCCGTCAGCATCTTCACCGTTGTGCTTTTCCCGGAACCGTTTGGACCGAGGTAGCCCAAGACTTGTCCGGGCGCCAGGCGAAAATTGATGTCATGAACTGCGCACACAGAACCGTAAGACTTGGAGAGTCCCTTTGCTTCGAGCATGGGCCCTCCCTTCACACCCCTGCGGGGTTTTACACATTTCGTTTGACACCGCCCAGCCAGATAAAGTTCCACACGCGGGGCACTGTCGTGCCTTCGAAAATTAGCAACTCTTTGGGAATTATTTCGATGCGAATGGTCGGGACGACTGGATTCGAACCAGCGACCTCACCCACCCCAAGGGTGCGCGATACCAGGCTTCGCTACGTCCCGACCGGTTGTTGATTTTTCGTAGCCTGGGAGAACAAGGCTATCATCGGCCTTCGAGAAGCGTCAAGAAAGCGCGCAGCGAATCGCGTAGATCCAGCAACATTTTGCGGCTTAAAATTTGCGGCGTATCTTCCGCAGGTTTCATTCGCGGCCCGGAGCCTTCTCCGGCATCCATCCTGGCCTGCTCCGTCAAATGCCGCCTCGCCCCTTCGGTGGTGAATCCTTCGTCGTAGAGCAGGCGCTTGATCTTGAACACCATGTCCAGATCTTCCTGGCGGTACAAACGATGCCCCGCAGGACTCTTCACCGGCTCCAGCATGGGGAATTCCGACTCCCAATACCGCAACACGAACGCTTTCACGTCCGTCAGCCGGCTCACCTCGCCGATACGATAGTAATTATTCTCGGAATCGTCGGTAATCAGTTGCGTGGCCGTGCCGTTGGTGGACATCGCTAGCTCATCCAATACTTATAGCTGGGCGGGAACCTCTTCATCCTAAGCCAAAATTCCGACTTGTCAACGCGCCTCAGTGATCAGCAGTCGGTCAGTTTTAGAGAAGCCCAGCATTAGTCAGGCATAGTGTTGGGCGTGCTTCGCGCTTCCGGTATGATTTGAAGCGCTGTGAATATCGTTCTAAATGAAATGGAAGTCAGGGTACTCGGGGCGCTGCTGGAAAAAGAAATCACCACCCCGGATTATTATCCGCTTTCCCTCAACTCCCTGGTCAACGCCTGCAACCAGAAATCCAATCGCGACCCGGTCATGAATTTGGACGAAGATTCCGTTCGCGATGCATTGCGTACACTGCAGGACAATTCTCTGGCTCGCTCGGTCAGCGCCGCGGATAGCCGCGTCACCAAGTACGAGCACCGTCTACAGGAGGCCTTCAACTTCGATCGCCGTGAAGCGGCCTTATTCTGCGAGTTGCTGCTTCGCGGCCCACAAACACCGGGTGAATTGCGGAACCGCGCCGAGCGTATGCATCAGTTCGACGATTTGAGCGAAGCGCAATCGGCTCTGCAGCGGCTGATGAATCGAGAGCCACCGCTCGCCAAGGTGCTCGCCAGGCAGCCCGGCACGAAGGAATCCCGCTTCATCCATTTATTATCAGGCGATGCGAAGCCAGTCAGTTCGCCGGCTGGAAGCGAAGTTCCCGCGCCGCCGGAACCGGAAAAAATGGATGAGTTTTCCTTGTCCTCAGAAATAGCCGAACTTCGAAGGGACATCGCAGATCTAAAGCAGCAATTCGCGGCTTTCCGAAAGCAGTTCGAGTAGAGGCGTGCGGATCTAAGGATGAACACAAGCAGAAACCGCAGAGTCGATGCACGGGACTAAGATTACCTTTTCCGGGCAATGATATTGGGATGAGAGATATTCTGCGATTTCACCGTGGCCGTATTTCTTTGCTAGCCCTTCGGCCGTATGTCCGTCTTTGTCTGTTCTGCACGGGTCGGCGCCGTTCTTGAGGAGTCCTTTCGTGGTACCGAGCTGTCCCATTCCTGCAGCTGCCATCAGCGGCGTCTGCCCGCTTAAACGGTCCTTTCGATTTGCGTCGGCTCCCTTCGAAACGAGGAAATTCACCATTTCTTCACGTCCTAGAACCGAAGCCCCTGAAAGCGCGGTCGTGCCGCCACCGTTTTCGTAATTGATGTCGCAGCCTTTCCGGAGCAGAAGGGTAACGAAGCGTCGCTTGTCCTGTCCAGCAGCTTGCACCAAGAAATTGCATCCATGAGAGCCGGGGCCCGCAATTCGTACCGTCAATTCCTCCCAGGTCTCGTAAGGAATCAAAGACGTCATCACAAGGAGAACCACAAGAACGATGGGAATCCAATCGGCGAAAGGAACTCGGAATCTCTTCCGAATCAGCAGAACCAAAGATACGGCGACCCAAAGCAAACTTCCCGGCAGGCCAATGAGTCCGGCGACCAGAATGAATGGTAGGGCGCCGTGCGCCAAGGCGAACCCTACCATCTGCGGCCCACTGAGCCACGTCAGAATCGTTTCCTCATAAACGATTCGCCCCACGAAGACGGCGGCTGCGCCGACCAACAAGTAGCCCGCGACCGTCCACGCCTTTGGGAAGCCATCTGTGGCATTAGTACTTTGCACGGCCGGAATGATGCCATGTTTAATTGCTGACGGTTTACTTTTTTACAAGCAGAAGTGAGGCAACTCCTGGCAGATCGCGTGAATCGGAAATTGACCTAGTACTTAATTATCCGCTTCGCTGTTTTTGTCCCGCCGCGTGCGCAGCCGCTGGATAAAGCGGATCGGCGTGCCCACAAAATCAAATTTGCCGCGTATCTGGTTTTCCAGGAAGCGTTCGTAGCTGAAATGCAGCGGATTTTTCTGGTTGGTGAACATCAGAA
>JALYLI010000178.1 GCA_030774335.1 Acidobacteriota bacterium
ATCCCGACGCTTCACCCGTATCCGCTGCGGACGCTTCGCGTCCGCGCGCCGAGACTGCGCGGCGCGAATTCTTCGCGCTGACCGTGGGGGCCGCCGGCTGGCTGCTCCCCGGCTTGGGTCACGCCATGCTAAAAATGTGGGGACGCGCCCTGGCCTGCTTCCTTACTGTAGCTTTGCTCGTCCTGGTCGGTGCCGGAATGCGCGGCAACATTTTTTCGCGCCGTGGCGAAGATGCCTTCGCCAAGCTTGGTTACGTAGCCGACATGGGCGCCGGCAGTTTTTACTTTGTGGCCCGCGCCCTTGAAACCGAAGGCGCCGACGTTTCGCACGCCAACGGGGACTACGGCACGCGCCTGCTCGCTACCGCCGGCGTTCTGAATCTTCTTGCCGCGCTGCATGCTTATGAATCCACGCGCGGGCGTAAAGCATGAGCATGATGTCCGCCGATGAAGTCAGACTGGGCCACCTCCAGGCCATGGTTCTGTTCGCGCTGGTGGTCTCCGTAGCGTTCGGATTCCTCAGCCGCCGCACCGCTTACCAGCGTACCCGCTACATTTTGTGGTCGCTGGCGCTGTTTTTGCTGGTTGGCATAGGCATTGGCTGGCTCATGTATCCTTTCTCGCGTTGAGCCGTGTAACCGAACGACGCGGTAGTTCGCCTTTTCTTATATGCGGGCGCTTAGGTAGTACCCGCAGGTACGACGGAAGAAATATTTGCAGGTGTTGCAGATTTATCTCACAGTTGCCGAAATTTTGTTGGATCACCGCGAGGGCCGTTAGGAGGGGTGGATTTCAGCGAACATCTGAGCGGCGACGAAGTTTCGATTAAGGAGTGCTCGAATTGCCCCTTTTATCTGGTAAAACCTTGTAGGAGTTTATTGAGTAGATTTAATTGGCATTCAGCCCGCGACTTCGAGTTTCGAGCAAAACTCGCTGCCGCAAGCCTGCTCACCCAAGGAGACCATGCTCACGGACCTCAGCGATCAGGGAAGTCGTGGTCTAGCCCAGAAAGGCAGGGGTTACGCAGTTACGGCGGGAATCCTGGGTTGGACGCTGGATGCGTTTGACTTTTTCGTCGTGGTCTTTCTCGTCGATACCCTGGCTGCGCACTTTCAAGTTGGAAAAAGCTCTATCGTTCTGAGCATTGGGGCCACGTTGGCGATGCGCCCAGTGGGCGCGTTGTTGTTTGGAACCTTGGCGGACCGTTATGGGCGGCGAAAGCCCCTCATGGCTGTCGTAGCGTATTTTTCAGTGATAGAAGTTTTGAGCGGCCTGGCCCCCAGCTATTCCATTTTTCTGGTGTTGCGCCTGTTGTATGGAATCGGCATGGGCGGTTTCTGGGGAGTAGGCGCCTCTCTCACTCTCGAAAGTGCTCCGCGCCGATGGCGCGGCTTGCTTTCCGGTCTGTTGCAGGGCGGCTATCCGCTGGGTTATCTGCTTGCGGCTGTGGCGGCGCGATTAATCCTGCCGGCCTGGGGTTGGCGCGCCATGTTTTGGGCGGGTTTAGTGCCCGGCGTTATCACCATGCTGGTGGCCTACAAATCTCCGGAGTCCGAAGCATGGAAGCAGCACCGGGTTAAGAGCATCAGCGGAATTCTCCGCGTGGTTTGGGACCATCGCAAAGGGTTCGCGTATTTGGTGCTGATGCTGACTCTGATGATCGGTCTCTCCCACGGGACCCAGGACCTGTATCCCGATTTTCTAAAAACGGCGCATCACATTACACCTAATGTGGTCGCCTATCTGGCGATGTTCTACAACATCGGCGCCCTCCTGGGCACGGTTTCAGTCGGCCACATTTCAGAGAAGTTGGGCAGGCGTAAAAGCATCATCAGCTCCTTGAGCCTGTGTGCCTTGGTAATTCCTCTGTGGGCCTTCGGGCACTCGCTGATGGTGCTGGCCATCGGTGCATTTCTGATGCAGGTTGGAGTGCAGGGCGCGTGGGGAGTTGTGCCGGCGCACCTGAACGAACTATCTCCCGATGCGGTGCGCAGCCTGTTCCCTGGATTTGTTTACCAGCTTGGAGTGTTATTCGGTTCGCCGACAAACACCGTTGAATACGCCTTGCGAGACCGCATCGGCTATCAGTGGGCTCTCACGGTTTTCGAAGGATGCACGATAGTTGCGCTGATGATCGTTTTCGCGCTGGGGCCCGAGCGAAAGGGAAGAGCCTTTTACCATGAATCCACAAGTGAGAGCGGTTAGCAGCCCGGGAATTTTTACGAATCGCGCCTGTCCACGGAAATAAAAGCGTGACGCGGGAACATCGCAGAATAGCTATGCGGTATACATGAAATACAAGAAAGTTAGTGCAGAATCAAGCGTGTCTCGCCGTATCATTCAAACTGTAAAACCGCTTGGCAGGTGGTCGCGAGCGCATGCGAAATGAACTGCACGACGAAACTTCAAATACGAAACTGATATAGCTTTTGTATGTTGCGGTTAACAGGGATGGAGCGCATGGGATTTTCTTACCCCAAGTTTGTAAATAAGGCGGCGACATTGCTGGCTCTTGCAGTACTGGGCGGCCCGGTTTACGCACAGGCGCAATCACAGTCCGCCAGTCCATCGCCCCAGCAGGAGTCCGCACCATCACCGGCACAGGCCACGACGCCCGCGCCAGCCGTCCAATCACTCACCGGGAAGGCCACGTTGCGCCTGACTTTCCAGGCCGCCCTCGAACTGGCGCGAAAAAATAGCACGCAGTTTCAAGCTGCGGTGACCAACTTTGGAGTTTTGCGCGAGGACCGGACGCAGGCGCGCGACGTTTTGTTGCCCTCGGTGAACTATGACAACTCTGCGATTTACACGCAAAGCAGCAGCGGTCTCGCTGCTGCTGTGGCCAGCGCGCCGCCGGTCGTTTTTATTGCCAATAACGCGGTGCATGAATACTTGAGTCAGGGCCACGTCCACGAAGCAATCGACGTGACGGCTTTTTCTAATTGGAGGCGCGCATCAGCGGCCGCCGCAGTGGCCCGTGCGCAAGTGGAGATAGCCGCCCGCGGACTGGTGGTTACGGTGGCCCAAAATTACTACCAAGTGGGAGCCGCCGAGCGCAAATTGGAAACAGCCAGGCGCGGCGCGGAGGAAGGCGACCGGTTTTTCAAGCTGACTCAGGATCTTGAGGGTGGAGGCGAGGTCGCGCATGCCGACGTCATCAAGGCGGAGCTTCAGATGCGGGAGCGGCGCCGGCAACTGCAAGAAGCGCAACTGGGGTTATTAAATGCGCGACTGGATCTGGCTGTTCTGATCTTTCCAAATTTTAACGAAAACTTCGAAATTGCCGACGATCTCCATGCGCCCACTCCGCTTCCTGCCATCGAAGATATCCAGTTGCGTGGGAACCGTGACAATCCCGATCTGCGCGCTGCTCTGGAAGTCGTGCGCCAGGCCCGCTACGACCTGTTTGGCGCTCGAACCGGATATCTGCCGGCGTTGAACTTCGATTATTTTTACGGCATCGATGCCCCTAATTTTGGAGTAAATACTTCGGTGAACACCGCAATGGGAACCCGAAAATTTTCCAACCTGGGTTCCTCGGCGGTCGTCACGTTGAACATTCCCATCTGGAATTGGGGTTCGACGCAAAGCAAGGTGCGGCAGGCAGAATTGCGCCGTGACCAGGCCAAGCGGGAGCTATCGCTCGCGCAGCGAAAGCTGGCCGCCGAAATTCAATCTTTGTATGCCGAAGCCACTACCGCATTGAGCGAATTGGAAGGCCTGCGTCGTTCCGGCGAGTTGGCGGAAGAGAGCCTCCGGCTGACTATTCTTCGTTACAAAAATGGTGAAGGCACGGTATTGGAAGTCGTCGACGCTCAAACGACTTTCGCCACCGCGAACTCCGCTTACCAGGACGGCGCGTTGCGTTATCGCGTGGCGCTGGCGAGCTTGCAGACTTTAACCGGTGTACCCACGAATCCATGAAAAAAATAAGCCCGGTCAGTCCTTTCAGGAATTTCGAATTTGCGGCGCTCGCTGCCGGCGTGGTTTTGATGGCTAACATGGCCGCGGGCTGCTCCAAGGAAGAGCAGGAGAAAGAACCCCAAGTCAGCGTGCAAACGACGCCCGCGGAAAAGAAAGATATCTCGCAGATCGTTACGGAAGAAGCGGTGATCTTTCCTCTGCAGCAGGCCACGGTGGCGCCCAAAATTACTTCCACGATCAAACAGTTCCTGGTGCAGCGGGGAACCAAGGTAAAGAAAGGGCAATTGCTCGCGGTTCTCGAAAATGCGGATCTTTCCGCCGCGGCAGTTTCCAGCCAGGGAGATTTTCAGCAGGCGGAAGCGGCGTACGCGACCAGCGTCGGATCCAGCATTCCGCAGCAGATACAAAAAGCCGAACTAGACGCCGCCTCAGCAAAGTCGGCGTTCGATGCGCAAGAAAAAATCTACACCAGCCGGAAAGACTTATTTCAACAGGGCGCCATTCCTCGCAGGGATCTGGACACGGCGGAGGTAGCCGTGATTGCGGCGCGCAGCCAGAACGAGCAAGCGCAGAAACAACTGGCGGATTTGCAGCGCCTAGGTAAACAGCAGGCTCTCAAATCCGCGCAGGGCCAGAAATTATCCGCGGAAGGCAAGTATCTTGGTGCCAAAGCGCAGTTGAGTTATTCCGAAATCAGAAGTCAGATTGACGGAGTGATTACGGATCGGCCGCTCTACGTTGGCGATCTGGCGACAACGAACCAGCCCCTGCTCACGGTGATGAATGTTTCCAAACTGATTGCGAAGGGGCATCTGCCGCAATCCGAAGCCACGCAATTGAAAGCCGGTGATGCCGCGGAGATCATGGTTCCTGGCATGGAGGAAC
>JALYLI010000179.1 GCA_030774335.1 Acidobacteriota bacterium
CGCGTGCAAACGGTCGCACTGCGCCTGATCGTCGAACGCGAAGTCCAGATTCGTGCCTTCGTCCCGGTCGAATACTGGAGCATCCACGCCATGCTTGATGCCGGCGAGCCGCCCATATTTGAAGCCAAGCTGTTCAAGCACGAAGGCGAAGACATCGAAGTAGCCAATCAAGAATCCGCCGATGCGATCGTCGCCGCCGTAAGCAACGCCAGGTGGCAGGTCGCCAGCGTTTCCCAAAAAGAAAAGCGCCGCAATCCGCCGCCGCCGTTCACCACTTCCAAACTTCAGCAAGCTGCCTACAACCGTTTGCGCTACACCGCTAAACGCACCATGTCGCTGGCGCAGAAACTTTACGAAGGCGTCGAGCTTGGCGAAGAAGGTTCCGTCGCGCTGATCACTTACATGCGTACCGATTCCGTGAACGTGTCGCAGGACGCGCTGGCGCAGGTTCGTGAAATGATTCCCGAACGCTTCGGCTCCAACTATCTTCCCGAAAAACCCAACTACTACAAATCCAAGAAAGACGCGCAGGAAGCTCACGAAGCCGTGCGTCCCACCGACGCCATGCGCGCGCCGGAAGACGTCCGCAAATATCTGGAAGACGATCTCTTCAAGCTATATCAACTGATCTGGCAGCGCTTTGTAGCTTCGCAGATGCTCCCGGCGATTTTCGACCAAACCACCATCGACATTTCTGCCGGCGATTACACTTTTCGCGCCAACGGTTCGGTTCAGAAATTTGACGGCTACCTGCGCGTGTACCAGACTCCCGCCGCCATCGCCGATCGCGAAGACGACGAGAAAGTGGACGAAGGCGAAGGTAACGCTTTGCCGCGCGTCACCGAAGGGCAGGTTCTGCGCCTGGAAACAATTCGTCCGGATCAGCATTTCACCGAGCCGCCGCCGCGTTACAACGACGCTACCCTGGTGAAGGACTTGGAAGAAAAGGGCATCGGCCGCCCCTCCACCTACGCCTCTATCATTTCGACGCTCATCGACCGCGAATACGTCAGGAAAGACCAGGGCCGCTTCATGCCCACCATGCTCGGCGAACGCGTCAGCGTTTTATTGATACGCAGCTTCGAAGATATTTTCGACGTCACCTTTACCGCCCGCATGGAAGACGAGTTGGATGAAATTGAAGAAGGCAAGCTCGGCTGGCGCACCGCCGTGGGCGAATTCTGGGACAAGTTCGTAATCGACCTCGATAAAGCCGGCGACGAAATGATTTCCTATAAAGCCGGCATCCCCACCGGAAAGAAATGCGAACGCTGTGGCCAAGGCGAACTGCTCGAGCGCATCAGCCGCCACGGATTTTTCCTGGGCTGCTCGCGCTATCCGGATTGTGAGTTTATCGAAGACCTTTCGCCCGAACTCGGCGAGGCCGGCGACGAAAATAAAGTTCAGTATTGCGACAATTGCGGCAAGGAAATGGCCATCAAACGAGGGCGTTTCGGCGTCTTTCTCGCTTGCACTGGCTACCCGGATTGCAAAACTACTCGCCGTCTCGTGGAAGGCACGCGCACCGCGCGCCAGCCCGACGAGCCGCTCGACGAAAAGTGCGCGCTCTGCGATTCCGGCCTGGTAAAGAAACACGGCCGCTTCGGCGAATTCATCGGCTGTTCCGGCTATCCCAAATGCAAATACACGCGCCCCATCACCATGGGCATCAAATGTCCGAAATGCGATGAAGGCGAATTCGTGCGCCGTGGCAGCGCCGGGAAAGGCGGACGTGGCCGCCCGCGTGTTTTTTACGGTTGTTCACGCTACCCGGATTGCGATTTTACAACTCCGCACATGCCCTTCGCGGAACCGTGCCCCAAGTGTGCCGCTCCCTTCATCGTGGAGAAGCGCAGCAAAATTGGAACCGTTCACACCTGCATCAAGGACGGTTGCGATTGGGAAATCCTCGCCCCCGAAGGCCAGCCCCTCGTGGCCGCAGAGGAACCCGTCCCCGAGCCCGCCAAAGTCTGATTTTTCATCGGCGTTCACCAATCCGGCATACGGCCACAGCTGCCCGTTTGCACATCTAAATCCTTAGTATCATTTTCACCAGCGTTTCCGGGGCCCTATGAAACAAGCCATCGAAAGTTATCTCGAATACCTTGTTTCCGTTAAGAATTCTTCGCCGCATACCATTTCGAACTACGGCAAAGATTTGCGGCAGTTCGTGGATTTTCTTACTCCTCCCGGCGTGGCCCTGCCTGCGTTAACAGCGATCACGCACGGAATCATCCGCGAGTTCGTCGCCCATTTGCACGATCAGGGTCTGGAGAAAACTTCCATCGCCCGCAAGCTTGCCGCGCTTCGTTCGTTTTTCAAATATTGCGTGCGTGAAGGAAAGTTGAAAGAAAGTCCCGCGCGCCTCGTCCCTACTCCGAAATTACCCAAGAGAATTCCTTCTATTCTTTCCGCGGAAGAAATGAACGGGTTCCTGAATCACCTGGCGGAAATGGGCGGTTCGCTCCCCTCCCAAAAAACCAAATCAAAAACCGCATGGCCGCCTGATTCCTCTATCGCGTTACGCGGCAACGCCAAATTAGCGGAAGAAGGTTTGCTTCTCCGCCGCGATCGCGCCTTGCTCGAACTGCTTTATGCCGCTGGCCTGCGCGTCAGTGAACTAACTGGGTTGGATCTCGTGGACATCGAGCAAAAGGAGCGTGTCCTCCGTGTCACTGGCAAAGGCAACAAAGAGCGCATCGTGCCTTACGGTCACAAAGCCCAGGAAGCGCTCGACAAATACTGGCCGCTGCGTGAAGAGTTGCTGCTCCAGACTTCCGGCGGCTACGCCAGCCGGCGTGCCACCCCGCATTGCGAAGCGGTTTTTCTCAATTACACCGGACGCCGCCTTACCCAGCGCTCCGTCGGCCGCATCGTCAAAAAATACGTTCGACTCGTCAATATGAATTGGGATTTGCATCCGCACTCGTTGCGCCACGCCTTCGCCACGCACTTACTCGCCGATGGCGCCGACCTGCGCGCCATACAGGAACTTCTCGGCCACCAGTCGCTTTCCACCACGCAAAAATACACCCACGCGTCCATTCGCCAGCTTATGGACATCTACGACAAGTCGCATCCCCACGCCTGACCGCGCTCAAAACAAATTCCACCTTGACCGAAATTTAAGTTTCAGCCACCATCCGCGCATGAAAATTCGTGCATTCGCCGCCATCGCTCTATTCCTTTTGTTCGCATCAACACCTTTCACCCCGGCCCAATCCAAGCGGCCAATCGCCATTGATGACATCTATCGCACCCAGCAGGTCGGCAATCCCCAAACTTCTCCGGATGGAAAATGGATTGCGTACACGCTCACGAACATCGATCGCGATGCCGACAAGCGCCGCACTTCCATCTGGATGGTCAACTGGGAAGGCACGCGCGATGTGCAGTTAACCAGCGGCGCGAACGACGACAGTTCTCCGCGCTGGAGTCCGGACGGAAATTATCTGACGTTCCTCTCCGCGCGTCCCGCCGG
>JALYLI010000180.1 GCA_030774335.1 Acidobacteriota bacterium
ATGCAACACCATCCAATACGTTGGTTCGACCGCGCTTCGCCGATAGAACCCATTTGTTTGACTGTACCCGGTCAAGTCCTAGCTCGGACAGTGTTCCGGCTGATCTAACCCTAGCGAGCGACTTAGCCTTTGTTTCCAATGCAAGTCGGGTTCGAACCTCAGTGTTGCGTCGACCCATTGAGATTACCGCCGTTATGGGAAACTGACCCACTCGCAGTCGTTTACGAAATTACGGGGTTGAGTTTTTCGGGATCGAGGCCTAACTCCTTGATGGCCTTGTCGATCACCGACCGCTCGATTTTTCCGTCAACGAACAATTCATGGAGCGTGGCGAGGGTGATGAAGCGGGCATCCACTTCAAAGAACTCGCGCAGCGAGGCGCGCCCTTCGCTGCGGCCGAAACCGTCCGTGCCGAGGCTGGCCAAGCGGCGCGGCAGCCACTTGCTGATCATGTTGGGCAGTGTTTTCAGGTAGTCCGACGCCGCGACGAGGACGCCGGGCGCGTCTCCCAGCGTGCGCGTAACGTAGGGTACGCGTGGCTTTTCGCCGGGATGCAGGCGGTTCCAGCGTTCCGTCTCGTTTCCATCCACGTATAGCTGCTTGTAGCTGGTCACGCTCCAAACGTCGGCGGCGACGCCAAATTTCGTTTCCAGAATTTCCTGGGCTTGCAGCGCTTCACGAAGAAGTGCGCCGCTGCCGAAAAGCTGCGCGCGCAACTTCGATTTTTTATTTTCCGAAGCGCGGAACCTGTACATGCCGTTGAGGATGCCGTCCTTCACATCTTTCACACCGGTGGGCATAGCGGGCATGGCGTACTGCTCGTTCATCACGGTGATGTAATAGAAGATACTTTCGCCGTCTTTGTACATACGGCGAATGCCATCCTGAATGATGACGGCGATTTCGTAAGCGAACGCCGGATCGTAGGCGCGCAGGTTGGGAACGGAAAGCGCGAGGACGTGGCTGTTGCCGTCCTGATGCTGCAAGCCTTCTCCCGCGAGTGTGGTGCGGCCGGCGGTGCCGCCGAGCAAGAAGCCGCGCGTGCGCATGTCCGCCGCGGCCCAGATGAAATCGGCGATGCGCTGAAATCCAAACATGGAGTAATAAATAAAAAACGGAATGGTGTTGATGCCGTGGGTGGCGTACGCCGAACCGGCGGCAATGAACGAGGCCATCGAACCCGCTTCGGTGATGCCCTCTTCCAGGATCTGGCCGTCTTTCGCTTCCTTGTAATAAAGGAGGGTGTTCACGTCCACCGGCTCGTAACGCTGGCCGACACTGGAGTAAATTCCCACGGTGCGGAAGAGCGACTCCATGCCAAAGGTGCGGGCTTCGTCGGGGACGATGGGGACGACGAGCTTGCCGATTTCGGGATCCTTCAACATTTTGCGCAACATGCCGACGAAAGCCATGGTGGTAGACACTTCGCGGCCTTCGCTGCCGTCCATGAATTCCCTGAAGAGTTCGTCGTGATCGGCCTCGAGCGGCTTAGCGCGCACGCTGCGCTGTGGCACGTAGCCGCCGAGCACTTCACGGCGGGCGCGCAGATATTGAATTTCCGCGCTATTCTCCGGCGGACGATAGAACGGGACTTCCACGCAGTCGTCGTCGTTCAGGGGGACGGCGAAGCGCGAACGGAAAACGCGCAACTCGTCCTCATTGAGTTTTTTCTGCTGGTGCGTGACGTTTTTGCCTTCGCCAGCTTCGCCCAGGCCGTAACCTTTAATGGTGCGGGCGAGAATGACGGTGGGTGAGCCTTTGTGTTCGAACGCCGCTTTGTAGGCGGCGTAAACTTTGCGCGGATCGTGACCGCCAAGGCGCAAACGACGCAACGCGTCGTCGGAGAGCGGCTCAACCAGTTTCAGCAAACGTGGATCGGAGCCGAAGAAATGCTGGCGCACGTACGCGCCGGATTCCACAACCAGCTTTTGGTATTCACCGTCCACCAGCTCGCCCATGCGCTTGACCAGCAGGCCTTCCGTGTCGCGGTCGAGGATGGGATCCCACTCGCTGCCCCAGAAAACTTTAATGACGTTCCAGCGCGCGCCGCGGAAAGCGGATTCGAGCTCCTGAATAATCTGGCCGTTGCCGCGCACCGGTCCATCGAGGCGCTGAAGATTGCAGTTAATGACAAAAATTAAATTGTCGAGTTTCTCGCGGGAGGCGAGGGTGATGGCCCCCAGCGATTCCGGCTCATCGGTTTCGCCATCACCCAGGAAGGCCCAGACCTTCGCGTCAGTCACTGGCTTCAGGCCGCGATCTTCCAGATAACGGTTGTAACGGGCCTGATAAATGGCCATCAGCGGGCTCAAGCCCATGGAGACGGTGGGATATTCCCAGAAATCGGGCATCAGCCAAGGATGCGGGTACGAGGAAAGGCCGCCGCCGGGTTTCAGTTCACGGCGAAAATTTTCGAGCTGCTGCGCGGAAATGCGGCCTTCGAGGAAGGCCCGCGCGTACATGCCGGGCGCGGCATGGCCCTGAAAATAAACGGTGTCACCCTCGAAGCTGTCGGTGCGGCCGCGGAAAAAATGATTCTGGCCAACTTCATACAAAGTTGCCGCGGAAGCAAAGGTGGAAATGTGGCCGCCGATGTTGTGCTCGACGCGATTGGCGCGCACGACCATGGCAAGCGCGTTCCAGCGCACCAGACTCTTGATGCGGCGCTCGACCTCCTGATCACCGGGAAAGCGCGGCTCCAGGCGATGCGGAATGGTGTTGGCGTAGGGCGTGTTGGCGGTGAACGGGAGGTCGATGCCGTTGACGGTGGCGTGGGCGCGCAGGCGTTCAAGAATTTCGGTGGCCACTTCGGCGCCGCTGGATTCGAGCACGGCGTCCAGGGATTCGAGCCACTCCTGAATTTCTACGTCATCAATGCCGTGGGGCTGAGTAAAAGTTTCGTTGTCCATAACGCGGATTGGTCCTTCTTCTTAAAAATAGGAAGCGCCCAGCAGGAGCGCGAAAAACTTATAAGCGCGATAGGAAGATAGAATACACCGTCGCGGAAATTTATGTAGCCGGACGAAGGAAAAAGTTGGCGAGCAAACTAAAGCGTGCGGCCGCCGTCGAGTACCAGAACCTGTCCGGTCATGAATGGGGAATTCACCAGAAAGGAAACGGCGACGGCGACATCCTCGGTCGAGCCGGTGCGGCGCAGCGGCGCGCGCTTGATGTAATCGGCTTCCAAGTCGGGCGGGTCGCCGGGCATGCTGATCGTTCCGGGGGCGATGGCATTGACGCGCACATCGGGAGCCAGTTCCTTGGCCAGCACGCGAGTAAGCATGATGACGCCAGCTTTCGAGACGCAGTGGGGGATGTAGCCGGTCCAGCCGAGCAGGCCGCCAACGTCGGACAGATTAATGATGATGCCGTGATTTTTTCTCAGCAGAGGCGCGGCGGCTTGCGCGCAGAAAAACGGGGCTTTGAGATTTACGTCCAGGGAGGCGTCATAGCTTTCTTCGGTGATGGCGGCAAACTCGGTATGCATAAAATTTGAGGCGTTGTTGACGAGGATATCGAGGCGGCCGTATTCGTTTGCGGCGGCGGCGAAAAGGCGATCAATGTCGGATTTTTTGACGAGATCGGCGGCGAGGGACACAGACCTGCGGCCGCGTCTTATTATTTCCGCGACAACTTCTTCAGCCTCATCGCGCGAGTCGTGGTAATGCACGACGACATCAGCGCCTTCGTTGGCCAGATGCAACGCGATGGCACGACCTAGACGTTTGGCGGCGCCGGTAACCAACGCGACTTTTCCTCTGAGGTTTTTTGCAGCGGGATTGGGCGTTTCTGTCATCAGATTAAAAAATAGCATACCGTTTGATGCGTGGCTTTGGGTAAATATGACCACTTCACACGCGAGATTTTATGGTCAGAAACTTGAAAGACGCCAATCGGGAGATTGGCGGTCAGGAAGATGCGTCGCCTCGCGGGATACGACCGGCGGAAACGAAGCAGCGCCGCTCTGAACTAATCCGGTCTCAAAACGTCGGCGCGGCCGCGCGCGCCGACACTCGCGTGCTCTGAATCTGCACCAGGCCCGCAATCGACTGAGTGCCGCGGGCCTTCATCCCCGCGGTAACCACACCGGTGCGCACGTAGGATTTCTCGCAATCCTGGCTGGAAGGTCCGCGCATGTTGCCCTCCATGTATGCCAGGCCCGGGCAACGTGTGCAGCTACCTCCGTGTGAACAAGTGGAGCACGTAGGCAACTGGCTAAGCGTGATGGATCGCACTTCGTTCATCTGCGGGGAATGCTTCCAGATATCCAGGAACTTTGTGGTACGCACGTTTCCCGTGGGCAAGGGAAATTGCACGCAGGGATAGACATCGCCATACGGCGACACATAGCAGGCGGTGTGGCCGGCGCTGCATGGCAGCGTTTCCATGGCGTCTTCTTCGGCCAGCGGACCGGTCGGTGGCGCGCAAAATTCGTCGGCATTTCCCACCAAACCCTCGTCACGAAAAACCTCCCGTAAGGCCTTGGCGTCCACGTTGAGCTCGAGGATTCCGCGGTCGCCGTCCATCATGGGAGTTACCGTGGGGTCCAGGTTGAATATCGCATCGGTCTCGGCGGCCAGCGCCCGCACGCCCTGGTAATCCGCGGCGTTCTGCTTCATCAGCACGTTTGCAAAAAAAACTTTGACGCCTTTCGAGCGCAATAGCCTTGCGGCTTCCACCGAGCGCTTCAGCGAACCGGGCAATTTCGTAATGGCGTCATGAACCTCCGGGCGATGCGAGTAAATACTGATCTGCACGGAGTCAATAGCGGCGCGCGCCAAGCGTTCCGCCTGGTCCGCGCGAATCATGACCCCGTTAGTCTTCAACCTCACGCAGAACATCAGCTTGCGCGCGTATTCCAAAATCTCAAAAAAATCCTGGCGCATCATAATCTCGCCGCCGCTGATGGTTAGGAAGAACACCCCGGCGGACGCCATCTGGTCCAACAGGTCCAGAATCTCGGTGGTATTCATTTCGCCGTGATCGTTGTGGTCGAGGTAGCAATGGATGCAGCGTTCATTGCAACGGTAGGTCAGATCCAGTTGCACGCTGATGGGCACGCCCAGCCGCAGCGCTGTCGCTCCCAGTTGCTGCATCAGCGAAGGTGCTGACGAAACCACGGTCTGCGCGCTCATGCACCCTCCGAAATCGGCGAATCCGACACGAGCATGACCCCGTGCTGCACCAAACCGTTGACCAGTTCCTGGGCATCGCGCAGAGCCTGCTCGGGTTCTACGTCAAACACCGCGCTGACATGTTGCTCGACAATCTGATCCAGCGGTGTCTGGCCGTCCGAAGCGTTCCAGATCGCCGAAGCGGTTTCGTTCAACGTAAACAACGACGAATCCAAGGCCGACATGATCATCGTCTCGTGGCCCAGGGTCCGGGCGGCTATCTTGCGGCTGCGGGCCACATAGCATTTTCCGTTGGTGACCACGTCGCTCATTGAATCAAATCCCACACACGTAGATCGGGCAAAAAAGTCAGGCGTTTAACAGGCACACGTTGCACAAAATCCAGCGCGGCCTGGAACACCTGCCCCACCAGTTCCGCATCATGCGCGAAGAAAAGAATATTTCTCAACAGCGCTCGCGCAGCTTCACCGGGTGAAGTGATGGCGTCAATTCGGTTCTCCAGCCCTTGCGCGAGTAAAAATACCGTATCAATCGGTGCTTGCACGTTCTCGCCGGGCTCGGCCAACTCTCCGGCAAACGGTGTGCCGTAAGCATGGTACCCCTCGCCCGCGCGCCGCACGTAGGAAATTTCATCCGTCAACAGTGTGACCTCGCGAGGGGCCAGCCTTGAAATCGTGGTCTTTCCAGCTCCCGAAACTCCCATGAACAAAAATGCTTTGCCGTTGCGGATAGCGCTGGCAGCGTGCAGCAGAAATCCGCCCTGGCGGGCCAGCGCTAGCGTGTGCACAATCCGCAGCACGCAGTCAACGGAATACGGATTCATCGACTGGCGAATCCGTCCGCGGCGCTTGGCGGGATCCCACGTGGCTCGGAAATCGCCGCGAGTGAAATTCCACACACCGTCGCTGGCGCACCAAACTTGCACGTCCTCGTCCGGGTCAGCGGGCAAAGGTAAGTCTTCTTTTCCTGAGCGCTCCGGGATAAGTTCAATATCAAAATCGCACGCAACGGATTCTGCCGTTCCTGGGAACCCGGAGTATCGCTCCTCCACCATGCCAAGAAACCCTGTGTCAGGTACGTGGAGGCGCACCGTCATTCCACCGATGCCGATGGCTGCGGTCAGGCGTTCCGCTGTTGTCGTCATGGCGACGCCATAAAGCTGGGCAGGGAAAGACGCAATTGAGACTTCATTTGGTTGAGAATCGGGCGGACGCGCATCCAGGCGCCCAACCAAACGTACAACGCGAAATCAAAACGCCGAAATATGGAGGTGAAGCGTGCGAGTGCTTCCGTCCGCAAGGGAGGCGCAAAAATCTTCCCACCTCGCTCTACGGAAACGACTACGCCCAGCAGACTTTCTGAAGTGATCGGAGGATCGGGCAACGGGATGGTATCGCCTTGCGTCACTAAGTAACTGACTTGACTTTCGTATTCACCGGGTCGCTCCGCTCTGAAGACTGATTGCTTCACTCTATGCGTCACCAGCCGGTCATGGCAAGAGAACACCGCAATAGCACCTGGAGCAACGCGATTAAACTCCCGCGTTCGTATCACCAGTACATCACCCGGCCACAAAGCAGGGAGCATGCTGGAACCGGTGACTCCGAGCCGCAGAGTACCGTTCGTACGCAGGATTTCCGATGCCAACTGGCATTTTGCGGAATTTATCTGGCGTGGGTCCTCTAGCATCCTAGACCATTTATCGAACGCTCAAGTTAAGACAGCTTCCGATTGTTAACGCACTGCGCCTGGGTTGCATGCAACTTGCCACAAACCAACGCTTGAGTTTCGAAGATGCGCTCATATCGGATGAGGGGCTTCGAATACGTTTTCTTTGTTTCTGTGCCCGAGGTAGATCGGGCTTGTTTGTTTGCGTCCATGTCCATCAATTCAACCCCGCTTGTGATAATTGCACAGC
>JALYLI010000181.1 GCA_030774335.1 Acidobacteriota bacterium
TGGCAAAGTCCGGTGAAGTTATCGTTTCGCGCGGGGAGCTGATCGAAATTGGTGATGGCTTCCGCATTCCGGAAATCATGGCGCAAAGTGGCGCGGTCCTTCGGGAAGTGGGCACCACCAATCGCACGAGCGTGCGCGATTACGAAAGCGCGATAAACGAGAACACGCGAGTGCTGCTGCGCGTGCATCCTTCCAATTTTAAAATTACCGGGTTTGCGGAGAAGCCGTCGCTGGCGGAGCTGGTGGCGTTGAGCGCACGGAGTTCCGTTCCCCTGGTGGAAGACCTCGGCTCTGGTTCGCTGGTGGATCTGGCGAGTAGCGGCTTCGCGGAGCCTACTGTGCAGGACAGCATTGAAGCGGGAGTTTCGCTGGTGATGTTCAGCGGAGATAAATTGCTGGGCGGGCCGCAGGCCGGAATTATCGCGGGGAAAAAAGAATTGGTGCAGCGGGTGCGGCGGCATCCGTTGTTTCGCGCTTTGCGAGTGGATAAGTTGACGATTGCGGCGCTGGAGGTGACGCTGAACGCGTACCTGCGTTCGGCGTGGGAGGAAATTCCGGCGCAGCGGATGATTCGCGCGCGGGTAGAGGAGCTGCAGTTGCGGGCGGAGAATTTTGTCGGGCGTGTTCACGCTGCGCTGCCCGGCGACGCGGGAGTGCGGCTGGAAATTGCAGATGGCTTTTCGCTGGCGGGGGGCGGGTCCACTCCGGACCAGTCGTTACGGTCGAAATTGATTTGTATAGGAAGCGCCCGGCATTCGGCGGCGCAACTGGAGCGGCGGCTGCGGCGGCCGGAGGCGGGCCCTTTCGTGATTGCACGCGTTGAAGAGGAGCGCGTGATTTTTGATCTGCGCACTGTTTTTCCGGAACAGGAGACGCAACTCGTAGACGCGCTTGTGGCAGCGCTCGGCTGATAATAACTCTGGTTGTTCCAAGTAAAACCTGATGCTGGCATTCACTGTTCGAAAACATGAGCTTGTGGCGCAGAAAAAAACGCCGCCGCGTTTGCGGCCGCGCTGGGCGCTGGTGCGCGTGCGGCTGACGGGGATCTGTAACACGGATGTGGAGATTCTGCGCGGGTACCATAATTTTCGCGGCGTGCCGGGGCATGAATTTGTCGGCGAAGTGGAGGACGTGAGTGGCGTTTCCGCGAAGGAAAAAATGAGATGGATGTGCAAGCGCGTGACCGGCGAGATCAACGTGTCGTGTTCCGCATACGGGTACCGGCCGCTTTGCGCTTTCTGCAAGCGCGGGCTGAAAACGCATTGCGCGCGGCGGACGGTGCTGGGGATCGTCAATCACGACGGAGCTTTCGCGGAGTACCTCGCACTGCCTCTGGAAAATCTGCACGTGATTCCGGCGGCGATCAGCGATGAGCAGGCAGTGTTTGTGGAGCCGCTGGCGGCGGCGTGCGAAATCCTGCAGCAGATAAATGTAAAGCGGTTTCGCGCTGCGGCGGTGTTGGGCGACGGGAAGCTGGCGCAATTGATTGCGCTAGTGTTGCGAACAGCGCTGCCGCGCGTGGTGATGTACGGAAAACATAGAGACAAATTAAGGCTGGCGGCCGCGGCCAAAATCGAAACCCGGGTGGTTCGCGGAGACGCGTCGGACCTTAAACGGGTGAAAGATAATTTCGCGCTGGTGGTGGAGGCGACTGGTTCGCCGTCGGGCCTGGCGCTGGCGCAACACATTACCGAGCCGCGCGGCACGCTGATACTGAAATCCACGTTTCACGGCGCGGCGCCCGTGGAGACTTGGCCTCTGGTGGTGAAGGAAATCACGCTGATCGGATCGCGCTGCGGGCCGTTCGACCAGGCCATCGCGCTGCTGCGCAGCGGTAAAGTAGACCCGCGGGCTTTGATTACGCGGACGTTTCCGTTGAGCGAGGCGCCGGCGGCGATCAAGTACGCGCAGCAAGCCGGAGTGATGAAAGTTTTGCTAAAGCCCTGAGCGTTGTTGCTCATCAACCTTCACGGTCGTTGTTCAGCTCCGAGCAAGCACAATAAATAACGAGATGTCATTCCGAACCCGCCGTCTTTTCCAGGCGGGTGAGGAACCTGCTGTTCGCCGTTCTTAGTTAGCTGATGCTTTTAAAACTACCTTAGTTATTTTTCACTCCGAACTGCGTTCGCGCGTTCGCGAAATGGAGTGAGGGCAGGCTTTCGGTTTTTCCGGCAAGTGCGCAGCGAGATCCGACCAAGTTGGATTTTTGGTTTCGATCAGGCGGAGCTTTTTGTCGCGGCGCCATCCTTTTATTTCCTTCTCGCGATCGATGGCCGCGCGAATGTCCGTGAAAACTTCAAAATGGACCAAACGGACAATTTTGTATTGGGTGGTGAAACCGGAAGACCGGCCTTGACGATGTTCGGTCACACGGCGCTCGAGGTCGTTGGTTACACCGGTGTAGAGCGTACGGGAATGACTGGCGAGGGTGTAGACGTAGTAGGTTTTTGGCATTGGGTGGCGAACAGCAGTTTCCTCACCCGCCTGGAAAAGGCGGCGGGTTCGGAATGACATCTTGCTCCTAATTGTACTTAGTAGTACTTACTTAAAAAATAATTACATGATAATTATAAGTAATTATAGGCTGATTATAGGTTTTTTGAGGGTCTCTTACAGGCGGTTGATGGAGCTGGCCACCCGGGCGGCGCCGAAGCCGTTGTCTATGTTGACGACGGTAACGTTGGAGGCGCAACTGTTCAGCATGCCGAGCAGCGCCGCTACACCACCAAAGCTCGCGCCGTAGCCGATGCTGGTAGGCACAGCGATCACCGGCACTGCCACGAGGCCGCCGACGACGCTGGGCAGCGCGCCTTCCATGCCGGCAACGCAAATAATCACGCGCGCTTTCATCAAGCCTTCGCTGTGTTTCAGCAGACGGTGGATGCCGGCGACGCCGACATCGTAGAGATGTTCGACGCGATTGCCCATGAGCCGAGCGGTGAGCAGAGCTTCTTCGGCTACGGGGATGTCGCTGGTTCCCGCGGACACCACCAGGATGGCGCCCTTGCCGGAAATTTCCCGATTACGCTCGACCGTAATTGCGCCGGATAGCGGATGAAATTTCACGGCGCCGTTTTTCTTGCCGGCAACGCGTTTCACGGCAGCAAACATTTTGGTGTCCGCACGCGTGACCAGAATATTTTGCCGCCCGGGCGGACGCCGCAGCAGGGCCTTCACGATTTCACCGACCTGAGCGGGCGTTTTGCCTTTACCGAAAACCACTTCGGCGAAGCCCTGGCGCAGGGCGCGGTGATGGTCCACCTTGGCGAAATCCAGGTCTTCGAAGGGCAGGTTTTTCAGACGCTCGGCGGCTTTTGCAGGGGCAAGGGAGCCGGAGCGTACCTGGTTGAGCAGTTTGAGCAGGTCAGACTCGGTCATAATTTTGTTGTTTCGCTACGCGTGTGATCAGGACGCGCCTCATGCTTTAGACGATTCCGCGTACACGCACCATTCCGCGACCAGACCGTTACGCACCGTGGCTTTCCAGGCGGCAGGGATTTCCCAGAAGCCATCGCTGGAAAATTTACCGTCGCGCTTGCTGGTGCCGCTGGCAGTTCCAAAAACGGCGACCAGATTTTTGTCTACAAAAAATTGTTCGCCGCGGATTTTGTAGTCCGAAACCTGCTGGTAATACTGCTGCCATCCGGCGCGCAGGGTCTCGCGCCCGACAAAGCGCTTTCCCAGAGCGTCCTGAAATATGTGATCTTCGGTCATCAATTCACACAACGAGTCCACGTTCCCGGCGTTGATTCTTTTGATGAACTCAACCACGGTTTCCATTGGTGCGGCGGATCCCGTTGGTACTGTGCCAGCCATAGCTCTCCTTCGGGCGGGAATCTAGAGTATACCGTCGCGGCTGCTCATCTCACTGTTGAGCATAAAGCACGGTGGCGCCGAATCTTGACTTGGCTGGACCCCGTTGCGACACTGAACGTATCCCTGCAGTGCGAAAATACTGATGAATCGCGACGAGAAACAAATTGTTACCGTGGGTGTGACTGGGGCCAGTGGGGCGATTCTGGCGCAGAAAACGCTGGAATTGCTCGAAGCCGATGCGCGCGTGGAACGAATTCACCTGGTGGTTACCGAAACCGGGCAGCGGCTTTTTTCCGAAGAGCTGGGCATCTCTTCCGGGGATTTGAGGCAACTCCCCACGCGTTTGTT
>JALYLI010000182.1 GCA_030774335.1 Acidobacteriota bacterium
CGCCCCGAAAAGCCGGCAGCGTTTTCACGACCTCCGCGATTTCGGGCGCGGTTGTTCGCACTCCCAGTCGATTCGCTTCATGTCGCAAGACCAGCAAGTTCCACGTAAAATTCTCAAACGCTTCCGCTTCAGTCCGCGCGCCAGCAGTGAGTCCCTGAATCAGAGCGGTCATGCCGAGTTCGCCACTCAGCCGCAACAAACGAGCATCCCGCTGAAACTCGACGCGGGAGACGTTTCGATCGTAAATTTTCCCCACTTGATCATGGCCCATCTGGGCAAAATCGGTGCGATTCCAGTACCAGGAAAAAGAGATGCAGACCAAGGCGGTGATGATAATCATCAAAACCTTATGATGTTTGCGCATTACGGTGATCATGGGAGATGGAGAAGGGAGTGGCCGGAATTTAAGGTCTGGCTCCAGTGCAGCAAATGTTTTTTGTGCGCTGCTTCATGCGACGGAGCCGCCGCGCCCTCGTTGCTTTTTCTCAGCAAGAATGTCACGCGGCGGGGTGGAGTCGTCCGTAGAGCTCGCCGGGACAGTAACATCTGTGGGCAGTGTGCTGCCATACCAAGTTCCACCATCAGCGCGCCCGTTAGGATGACAGCGCCGTTCAGGGCCTTGCTCTCAACATATTCGGCAAATCGATTACTCAGATTGGGATTGATAATCAGCGCGGGTATCCAAATAACGCGTTTATTCTGCGATTGACGGTCGCGCTGCCAAACGTCGCTTTAACTCGCTTCGATTTTTTCAGGTAAAAATACCAAACGAGAAAATAACCAATCCCTCCGGGTTTAACAAAGACGGTTCCGAACTTGGGAATCGCGCTCTTCGCGGTTGTCGTGGGGGTAATGCTATGGCGCACTCGCCCCGGCGCCGTCCACGCAGCCGGCGTTTCACTCATGTCGCGCGAAACTCTACCGAATCCACATTTACAACAGCGCGCCTATCGGGCTGAGCATTTTGACCTGCTGCGGTGATGGCTTGAAGCCAGTCGTTCTTCTTTTTGCCGAAAAGACTGGTGCTCATGACGGAGTATTCCGAGCCGTCCGTAGTCTTAAGAGTAAACAGCTCTGACTTATCCTGATGCGTGATAGCCTCAAGATTCTGCAAGAGAATTTGGAAAACAATCTTTTTGCCTCTGAAATAGCTATAAAGCCTGGGGATAAAACCCAAGACTGGGTTCAGGTTCTTACCAAGCGCTAATCTTTTGTTCGTGAGGATTCCCTGACAACTCACCACTACCCATTTGCTTTTTATATAAACCAGCTCGCCTTTTATTATGACTTGCTCGTCGGGCTGGACGTTAAATCTTTCCCCGGAATTGGTTGCTGCTGTTATAGTGACTGAGGGTAGTGCTCCAAATGCAAATATGTCAATCACCAAGAAAAAGCATCAATTTGAGTTTATGAATCAGCCAACAAAGGGATGATTGATCTCCACGCGCATACCACTGCTTCCGATGGGAGCTTGAGTCCGATGGAACTGGTTGAGTTGGCCAAGAGTCTTGCCCTGACTGCAATTGCCGTTACCGATCACGACACCGTTGACGGAGTGCAGGAGGCGATCGAGGCCGGAGACAAAGCCGGAATCGATGTTATTCCGGGTCTCGAGTTCTCCACCGAGTATTCGCCGGGCACAATGCATCTCCTGGGTCTCGAGATCGATCCGCACGAACCCAAGCTTCGGCAGGAACTGGCAAAGCGCAGACGTGATCGCGATGAGCGTAACCCGCGCATCGCCGAAGCTCTGCGCCAGCTCGGATTCGATATCACCATGGAAGAAGTCGAAGCGACCGCCGGAGGCGATGTGATCGGTCGCCCGCAATTTGGAAAAGTGATGGTCAGTAAGGGCTACGTCTCGTCGGTGGATGAGGCGTTTAAAAAATATCTCAATGCCGGCCGGCCCGCTTACGTTCCGCAGGAGCGTATCGCGCCGGCCTTGGCTATCGAGCGAATCACGCAGGCCGGCGGAGTCGCCATCCTGGCTCATCCTTACCAGCTGCGTCCCCGATCGCCCGAGCATCTCGGGGAGATCGTCCGCAATCTCGTCGATGCCGGACTGCAGGGGATCGAAGTCCACTATAGTAAGCACACACCTGAACAAATTGAAGCGTACGGCAAACTCGCCGAGCGTTATGGCCTCGCCAGAAGCGGCGGCAGCGATTTTCACGGGAGCAGCAAGCCCGATATCCAGCTCGGGACCGGTCTGGGCAATCTTCGCGTTCCGCCAGAGTTCTTGCCCGCGCTGCGAGAGCGGCGCGATTCCATCCGCGCTGGCGTTTCCTTTCGTCCGACCCCCGCGCCTTAGGCGGCGTCCATTCTCACGCCTTCATTCCATCGAGTCTTACGCCGTTGCGCCAGCGATTGCGCACCGTCCGTAGCAGCTAAAGCACATGTGTCAGTCAATGATTGGGCTGGCGGGAAATTGGATGGAGGCAATTTTTTCCGCAATGTCATGTTGAGCACCAAAGGCCAGTTCGACAGCCGCGATACGGCTCATGCGAACGCGCATACGGGTAACTTCCCCATACGCCTCACCTCCGACGAATGCGGAAACGGGGCGTTTGGCGGTATTTTCAACGATAAATTCAGCGCTCGCGTCCATGGCGAGCAACGCTGATTTCCAGCCCGGCGGATTGATTACGTTCGAGCCAACAAGGAGCCAGCCCGGCGTATCGACCAATAAAGGGGACGCGCCCATCGAGCGGGCATAAGCGGTTGAGCCTGCTGCCGTTGAAACGAGTAATCCGTCAGCTATTAACTTCTGAATGCGAAGTTTTTCGTTCACATGCACCTCGATCTTTGCGCATTGGCTTGTCGCTCGCTCGATCCACGCGTCGTTAAACGCGAGGGCATCACGCGTCACACCATCGACTCCATCCATCTCGACATAAAGCATCGGCAACTGATAGAGAGTCATCTCTCCGGGCTCAAATTTTCCGGTAGAATGATCGGCGGCCCGGTTCAGGAGGAAACCGAGATGGCCGGTGTTGATTCCAAAAAACGGAAGACGACGTCGCCAATGTTTTCGAATCGCCCGAAGCATCGTTCCATCGCCGCCGACCACAACCACGCAGTTTGGATCTTTGTAATCAACCCAGCGCTCCAAACTTTTCATTACCTCGACCGCACGCGGGTTACGCTCATCGCCGAAAACCAAAAGCCGTGGAGTCTGAAGCGCGAACCTCGTTTCCCGGCTGGGAATGCGGCCCCGATAAAGGCCATACCGCTCTATGTAGGCGGCGATGTCTGGCGTAACCATGTGCGCAAAGGGTTCCCGTTTGAAAATCCGCTCGCGAATGATCGAGCTCGCTCCGCTCGGGATCTCTAACGAGATCAATCGGCATTGCGGTGGAAGTTCTCCTTCTTTGGCCGAGCACCCATCGCGCGTGATCACCAGGAACTTCAGAGCCGTCCAGATCTCCAGTCCGCGCTCCCAATGCCGGCAGATCGCGGAAGCTTCTCCGCCTTGCGTCAAATCGCTTCCGACCACGTGCCAAAGATCTCCGAGATGCTGATAGCGATCCTGCAATTGATCCGTCCTCGAAAATACGGATTGTTCCAAGTCGAACAACTCCACATTCACGCGATCGAGACCTCGGAATGCAATATCCGCGAGCGTGGCTCGATGGACCGTGTCGACATCATTCACTGTTTGTTTGTCCGGCCTCGGACCGCACGGGACCACCAGGACGGAGTCGAACTCACGACTCAACACCTCGGCCATTTGCCGATGATGGAGGCCAGGCGGATTGAAGCTTCCTCCAAAAACTGCGATCTGTGAGCGCATACGTTACAAATTCCGGTCCTGATCGGGAGATTGAGGTAATTGTCTCAAGTCAGCAATTTCTTAATTGCCTAAGCGCGGCGTCTGTTCGTTGGTTCCTATCTTATTACTGGGACAACCTTGCTGATCTAATTCTGGGCATGATCGCTCTCGCTCAGATTAAAAAGTCTCAAGGCGCGCTTGGCGGCAAAGGCTTCGCTATCGCCGGGATCATCATATCGTCGCTGGCTCTTCTGCTGATTGTCGTCGTTTGTCTTGTTGGTCGTTATCCGCGGTTTAAGTGACTAGTTCGCGCGCGCGTTAACTCAGATCAAAAGCGCGACTGTTCTCGCCAGCAGCAATCAGAGATGCGATAAAGAACAACGATGCGCAAAGATTGATCTTCCGACCGTAACAACCGATGCCCCCGGAAACGCAAGAAGAAAACTCAGGCCGCCGCTACGCGGCCTTTCTTAGCTACCGGCATGCCGATAACAAAGAGCAGGGACGGCAATGGGCCACGTGGTTGCACCAGGTGCTGGAAGGTTATGAGATCCCGGCGGATCTGGTCGGCACAAAAAACAGCAAGGGAGATTCGATTCCCGCCAGTTTGTATCCGGTCTTTCGGGACGAAGAAGAACTGCCCGCCGATGCGGACCTAACGCGGAACATCCGGCAGGCGTTGGAAAATAGCGAGCGCTTGGTCGTGCTCTGCTCGCCGCGGGCGGTGGAGTCGCGGTTTGTGGCGGACGAGATTCGTTATTTCAAGGAGTTAGGGAAAACGGATCGCATCCTCGCGCTGATGATCGACGGGGAACCGAATGCGTCGGACGACCCCGGCAAGACGAAGATGGGGATCCAGCCCGACGTGGAATGCCTGCCGGAACCATTGCGATATGGCGTGGCTGGGGACGAAGGGAAAATCGACTGGAGCCAACGCACGGAGCCGATCGCAGCGGACGTGAGGCCGGAGGGGAGACCGGAACAAGGCTGGACGACGGGCGCAGCGTATCGGGAGGCGCTGCACAAAAATGGAAAACCAAACGAAAAGGAGATCACGCAAAGAGTTCGGGATTACGAACAGCGGTTGGAACTGGCGAAGTTGAAGGTGGTCGCTGGAGCGCTGGGTGTG
>JALYLI010000183.1 GCA_030774335.1 Acidobacteriota bacterium
CCCGAGGCCGCCACGGTGAATGTTGCGCTTTCTCCCGCGGTTGTTTGCTGGCTGGCGGGCTGCGTGGAAATCTGGGGCGCCGTCGCCGAAGTCGAAGTGACCGTCAACGTCGCGGTGTTGCTGGTCACGCTGCCTTTGGAATTGGACACCACCACGCGGAACTGCGCTCCATTATCGGCGCTGCTAGTGGCTGCCGTGGAATAGGTTGACGCCGTGGCCCCGGAGATGGCGCTGCCGCCGCGCTGCCATTGATAAGTTAGCGGAGTCGATCCCGCAGCGGTCACGCTGAACGTCGCTTTCTGGCCGGCGGCGACCGTCGTGCTTGCTGGTTGCGTGGTGATTGCCGGGGCAGTGAATGACGATGCCACGGGCAGAATTTCGAAGGCGCTGATAATCGGAGACTCGTTGTGATGAATAAAGCGAATCGTTAATTGGCCGTTCGTCACCGAGACGTTCGTGGATTTAATCAGCGGATGCCTAACCCCGACGGCTTTGGCGATGTCCAGCGCCGGGAAGACCGTGACTCCTTGCAATTGCACATCGAAGACGCGCGTTCCGCTGGAGTAATAACAGGTTTCCGCGAAATACAAATTCACGGTGTAGGTGCCATTGGTTTCCGCGAAAGTGTACTGCAGCTCCGGGCTGGCTGGCTGGTCATAGCGGGCGCTTTTGTACAGTTGCGGATCGGTCGTTCCCGTGACCGTGGCACGCGGGGCGCACCCGGAAATGGATCCGGTGTTGAAGCCGCGGTCCTGACTCCATACATGACCTTTGGTATCGGTGTAGGCTGGCCCGCCGGCGTTGATGCGCAGAGTGGTTTGTGCACTGGCTCCTGCCGCACCGAATACGAATATCAACAGCATCAAGAGCGCGAATTTCTTGTTCATAAAGTTCTCCGGGCGCCGCGAGCGGCGTCTGTTTAATTTTTTAACTGGTTACCAAGCTTGGATCGCCCACGCTTTTGGGCCGCTACGCCGTGGTGATGCTTGCAGTTTTAAGATTTACGCCGCCGGAGAGAGGGAGAATCCGCGACTAGCAATGGCCGCTGGCTGAAATACGCGAGGGTGGCCTGATGCACACGCGGAAACACGCTCGCGTGACCATCGGCGTCCTCAATCGCTGCGTGGAATGAAATCGCACTGGGTGGGGTGACACAGGCGCAACACACTCTACACAATCTGATCCTAGGTACCGTCAGTGCCACTGTCTACAAAATATTTTCTAATTTTTGGCCCGCGATATGCCCGATATCGCACACAGGTTACGTGACCCGGACGGCAACACTCAACCACGGCATCCCGCTACGCTGGAGATTGATTTCAGCCATTACGATTTTCTAAGCAGCGGGATGTCAGGGAGTAACGATGTCTTTCAGTCGCGCTTTTACTTTTATGGCTTCCAGACTTGAGGCGTCCCAGCCTCCGCCCAGGGCCTTGATGAGCAGTACGCTGGTGGTCAACCGCTGGCCCCGGATGGACACCAGTTGCTGTTCATTGCTCAGAAGATTCTGCTGCGCCGTCACCACATCCAGATAACTCACCAGTCCGCCGGTGTAGCGATTGGTGGAAATATCCAGCGTGCGCCGCGCGGCGTCCACGGACTGCTGCTGCAATTCCTGTGCGCGCACAAAAACTTCCAGCGCGGTCAGGTCGTCCTGCACTTCACGAAACGCATTTAGCACGGTGCCGCGATAGCTCGCGACGTTGGCGTCGAAGCCCGCTTGTGCATACTGCATCTGCGCGCGCCGGGCTCCTCCAGTGAAAATACTTTCGGCCACGTTGGCGCCTAAGGCCCAAAAAATGCTTGAGGCGTTCGCCAATTTCGCAATGTCTGAGGATTGGAATCCGGCGGAGCCAAATAAATTAATGGAAGGATAGAAAGCAGCCTTAGCCACACCGATCTGTGCATTGGCCGAGGCCATCGCGCGTTCCGCCTGCGCCACGTCCGGCCGGCGCTCCAATAAATCCGACGGCAGCCCGGCATTCAGCGGTGGCGGCGTGGCGGCATTCAATTCCGCTACCGGCATGTGAAATTCGGGGGCGGGTTTGCCGACCAAAACCGAAATAGCATCTTCCAATTCCCGGCGTTGCTGCAGGCGGAGTTGCGCCTGGGTCTGCGTGTTGCGCAGCAACGTTTCTTCCTGCGCCACTTCGAGGCCCGAGGCTACGCCACCATTGTGCCTGGAATTCACAAGGTCGAAACCTTTCCGCAGCGTCTGCACGGTGCGATCGAGGATCCCGATCTCGCTGTCCAGTTGCCGTAAAGAAAAATAATCTCCCGCGAGCTCCGCGGTGATCACCAGCCTTACATTTTCTAGATCTGCGGCGCTGGCCTGATAGGCGGCTTCGGCCGATTCGATGCCACGGCGGCGTTTTCCAAAGAGATCGACTTCGTAGTTGACCACGAAGGGAATCGTGGCGGAATTTTGATTGACGGCCGCGCGTAAAATGGGCGCGCCGGCCACCGGCCGATTTCCAGAGAGCCGCTGCCGCTCGATCGTGGGTGTTGCCCCTGGCTCAAGGCCGACGGTCGGAAACAGCGTGGAGATTTGAACCGCGGCGATGGCCCGCGCTTGCGCAAGCCGCGCGGCAGCCACCCTAATTGTCTGGTTTGCGTCCAGCGCCTGTTTTTCCAGCGAGTTCAATTCCTCGTCATGAAAAACGTCCCACCACTGGCCTTTGGGCAGCGCATCTTTCGGCGCGCTTTCCCGCCACGGCTCCTGCACATCCCAGGTTGCGGGCACGGGCGCGGCGGGGCGGTGATAATTGGGCCCCACCGTGCATCCCGAAACGATCACAGCCGCGGCGGTCGCGGCTGCGCCAACACGCGCGCGAAAGTTCAGTAAATTTATTTTGAATCGGTTGCTCTTCATATCGACGTGGAAGCCATTCTCGATCGCAGGCTACGGATTTTTCGGCGCGGGCTGGCCATCGTTGCTGCCGCTCGGATTTGGATTCTGCCCCGGCGTGCCGTTGGGCGGCCGCGTTCGATTATTGGTCTGGTTGCCTTGCCCGCTCGAACCGCCAGTTCCGCTGCTGGCGGCTGCCGGCGCGGCATTTTGCGCCACCTGCTTGACGTTTACTTGCACGCTGTCGTCCAGCGAATCTGCCGGGTTGAGCACAATCCAATCGGTAGCCTTCAGCCCTTGCAAGACTTCCAAAGTCGTTCCGTAATCGCGGCCAATCGTTAATGGCTGGAGGTGCGTCTTATGATTGTTGTCAATCACCACCGCGCGTAATCCTTCCGAACGAAACAGCAACGCATTCACGGGCACCTGCAGCCGCGCGCCAGTCACTTTCACTTCCAGATGCACTTGCGCGTATCCGCCCGGCAATAGTTGCCCCGTTTTGTTGGGAACGTCCACTTCCGTCAACAGCGTTCGGGTATTCAGATCGATGGAGTCAGCAGTACGCGCCACGGTACCGCGAAACTTTTGACCGGGATACTGCGCCAGCTCCAGATACGCATCGAGTCCCACGTGAATGGTGGACGCATAATTTTCCGGAACGTTGACGAACACGCGGATCGGATCAGTCTGTGCTAGCGCGAATAATTGCTGGGCCGAGCCGCCGTTGCCGGCGTTGACCAAATTTCCCAGATCCACGTTGCGGCGCGTGATTACTCCGCTGAATGGCGCATAAATATGTTTGAACCCCGCGGTTTCCTGCAACCTGCGCACGTTGGCTTCGGCGGACTGGGTATTGGCGCGCTTGGCGGCGAGATCCCCGGAAGCATTGTCAGACTCCTGCTTCGAGACGCTGTCCGATTTGAGCAAGCCTTCGTAGCGCGATGCGGTGATCTGCGAAAGGTTTTGATTCGCTTGAGCCGTGCCCAATTCCGCGCGCGATTGCGCCAGTTGCTGATCGATTTCCGGCGCGTCGATATCCGCCAGAAGTTCGCCTTTGCGCACGTGGCTGCCGATGTCGTGATACCACTTTTTCAGATACCCGCTGGTGCGCGCATAAATTGGCGACTCCACGTAAGCCTGCAAGGTCGAAGGCAATACCAGATCTTCGGAATCTGACGCCGCAATCGGATGCACTACGGAAACGGTGGGCACCGCAAGCGCTTCTGTTTCTTTGGCCAGGGCTTTGTATTGCGAGCGCCGCTGTAACAGCGTGAGTCCGCCGGCAACCAACAATAGAATCGCGACAATTACCAGCACCAGAAACAACCTGCTGCGGCCGCGTTGTTCCGGCTGCTGCGCGGGCCGCGGCTGATTTCTGGGGGATTCTTGATCTTTTTGTTCCATAACTCCCTGGCTCATACTTTACTCCACCACCGTATCTTCAATTCTAGGCGGCCGCTTCCTGCCGGCCGTGTGCTTTTCTTTTTTCCAGCCACCCGTGAATCAGGGAAAAAACGCAGGGCACAAAAAATAGTGTCGCAAAAGTGGCGAACAACAGTCCGCCGATTACCGCGCGGCCCAGCGGAGCGTTTTGTTCGCCACCTTCGCCAAGCCCGATGGCCATGGGCACCATACCTATAATCATCGCCAGCGCGGTCATGATGACCGGGCGCATGCGCACGAAACCGGCTTCCACGGCGGCGTCCAATGGATTTTTGCCTTCGTCCATCTGTTCGCGCGCAAAGGACACCATCAGGATGCTGTTGGCAGTAGCCACGCCCATGCACATGATTGCGCCGGTCAACGAGGGCACATTTAATGTGGTATGCGTGATGAGCAGCATCCAGCAAATCCCCGCGAGCGCGCCAGGCAACGCGGTGATGATGATAAAGGGATCAAGCCACGACTGAAAATTCACCACGATCAGCAGATAGGCGAGGACGATTGCTCCCAGAAGTCCAAATGCCAGGCCGGTGAAGGAAGTCTTCATGGTCTGTACCTGTCCGCGGGTGATGATGTGACTCCCCTTGGGCAATTCTCTTTCGATGTCCTTCACGCGCTTGGCCACTTCGTCGGCGACGCCGCCCAGATCGCGTCCATCCACACTCGAGTACACATTTATCATGGGCTGCACATTGTAGTGGGAAATCACTGCCGGGCGTGCCGTAGTGGACGTGGTGACCAGATTGGCCAGAATCTGTGGGCGCTGGTTCGGCCCGCTGCCGGTGACCGGGGTATTTTGCAGCGACTGGTAAGTATCCAAGCGGTATTGCGGCGTTTGTACCGCGACGTTGTAGCTGACACCATTTTTAGGATCCAGCCAAAAGGTCGGCGCTGTTTGAAAGCTGGAACTTAGCGAAACCAGCAGATTTTGGGCCACATCTTTGGCTTGCAGACCCAGCGCCTGCACGCGCGTGCGGTCAATCTCCATATGCAATGTTGGTTGGTCAAAAGCCTGCTGCACGTGAACGTCGGCGGCGCCCGGAATGTGGCGTAATTCGTTGGCAAGTTTTTCGGCGATTTTGTAATTACCTTGCTGGTTGTTTCCGGTAACCTGCACGTCAATCGGTGCGGGAGAGCCGAAATTCAAAATCTGCGTGACGATGTCGGCGGGCTGGAAGAAAAACTGCACGCCGGGAAATTCCCGCGGCAGCCTTCTGCGCAGCTCATTGATGTATTCTCCAGTGGGTTTTTCGCGGTCGCCTTTCAGTTGCACAAGGATTTCGGCGTCAGCTGTTCCGAAAGTGCCGGCATTGCTGTAGGTCAGGTTGATTCCGCTGTAAGGCAGGCCGATGTTATCGAGCACCGTTTCCAGCTCGGCCTTCGGAATGGTCTGACGGATTACCCCGTCCACCTGGTCTGCCAGGCGCGCGGTTTCTTCAATCCGCAGCCCGGTACGCGCCCGGAAATGCAGGCGAATTTGCCCGGCGTCAACGCTGGGGAAAAAGTCTCTGCCCAGCACAAAAATCAATAGCGTGGAGAGAGCGCAAAACGCCAGAAAACAGGATGCAAACAAAATCGGCGTAGCCAGAGCTGAACGTAACGCGTCGCGATAGCGCTCGCGAAAACGTTCGAAGGCGTGTTCGAATTTCTGCTGGTACCTTCGGAAAAATCCCTGCTTTTTACCATCGGGAACATGCTCGTCGGCAGCGCTCAAAAGATACATGGCCATGGTGGGAACGATGGTTCGCGACCACATATAAGAAGCCAGCATGGCGAAAATTACCGCTTCAGCCAGAGGCACGAACAGAAATTTCGCCACGCCCGACAGAAAAAACATGGGAATGAACACGATGCAGATGCACAACGTGGAAACGAAAGCCGGCACCGCGATTTGTTGCGCGCCATCGAGGATGGCCTGTACGGTCTCTTTGCCCATGGCCAGGTTGCGATTGATATTTTCAATTTCGACGGTGGCGTCATCGACGAGAATCCCTACCGCCAGCGCCAGGCCGCCCAGCGTCATGATGTTGATGGTTTCGCCCAACGCACTGAGACAGAGGATGCTTACAAGAATGGACAGCGGGATCGATGCCGCAATGATCAGCGTGCTTTTCCAGTTGCCGAGGAACACCAAAATCATAAAGGCCGTCAGGCACGCGGCGATTAACGCTTCACGCAACACTCCGTTAATGGAGGCGCGTACGAATAGCGATTGATCGAACAGCATGCCTACGTGAAGTCCTTCGGGAATGGAGCCAGAATAATTTTGAATGGTCTGTTTGACGCGGCTCACGATATCCAGCGTGGACGCCGCGCCGGTCTTGTACACCGCCATCAGCACGCCGCGCTGGCCGTTGGCACGCACGATGTTGGTTTGCGGCGAAAATCCGTCGCGGATGTGTGCGACGTCGCGCATATAAATGGTCGCGCCATTCACCGTTTTTACCGGAAGATCGTTCAAGCCCGCCACCGTTTGCGGGCTGCCGTTCAACTCCACCATGTATTCCAGGCTGCCCAGCTTGGCCGTTCCGGTGGGCACAATCAGATTTTGTGAATTCATGGCATTCACAATATCGACCGGCGCCAATCCTTTCGATTGCAGCGCCACGGTATCGAGGTCCACAGAAATCAACCGCTGCTTGCCGCCGTACGGAAAGGGCAATGCCGCGCCCTGCACCGTCGCCAGTTGCGTGCGGATGAAATTATTTCCAAAGTCGAAGAGCTGCTGTTCGCTGAGATTGTCGCTGGTTAGCCCGATCTGGATCACCGGAACGGTGGAGGCCGAATAGATGGCGACCAGCGGAGCAGTAGTGCCCGCGGGCAGGAACCTCAAGATGGTCTGCACGATCGCGGTGGTCTGTGCCAGCGCGGTTTGAATGTTGGCATGCGGCTGAAAATATATTTTTACGACGGAAATTCCATTCAGCGATTGCGATTCGATGTGTTCAACGTCGTTTACCAGCGTAGTTACGGCGCGCTCGGAGTTCCCGGTGATGCGCTGTTCCATTTCCTGGGGCTGCAAACCGTTGAACTGCCACACCAGGCTGATCACCGGAATATCGATGTTGGGAAAAATGTCCGTGGGCGTGCGCTGCAATACCACCGGCGTCAGCAACACAATCACCAGCGCCATCACGATAAACGTGTAGGGTCTCGACAGCGCTAGACGAACGATCCACATACTATTTGTGATTTCCCTCGGCGGCGTCTGCTTCAGGCCGAAACCCGCTCAATGAGCAGGGCTTGCTGGCATCTTAGATTCGGCGCCCAGCTCTTTTGGGTACGCTTCACGGGTACAGAGTTTGCTTGAGACCGCTGCGCCGAGTTGTACGAAACGATAGCAGAACGGCACAGTTCTATGGCGACTTTACAACTGGTGATTGGATGCTGGTGGATCCGCGATTGTTACCATGGAAGAACTCGGCAATAGTCCACGGAGTTGCAAACATGTTCCGCATCCCAGCAAATTTATTTCTGACAGAATTAGATTTTTGCTTACTTGTGCGTCATGGTAAAGACGCCGTCCCATCCGATGGGCGGCTCATCAAATAAATATTCCTGGCAACGCTTCCAGTAGGCGCGCGAGGGGCCGTCCTCGGCCCATCTATCAAGGATAGATTGAAATGTTCGCTGCGCTTCTTCCCAGCGGCGCGCGCGATACAGTTCACGACCGCGGGCGAATTGCTCGAGACGCTCTTGCAACTCCTCGGTGCTTCCGTAACCACTGTCTTCGCCCTTGTGGCTGATCAATTCGTAAATCAGCACCGGATGGTTTTTACCTTTTACGCGTATCAGGTCCAGCTCGCGGTAAACGAAATTGGAATTCTGCGTGGCCGCGTACGTGGTTTCGTTGACGATGATGTGCGTGCCGTAGTCTTTGTTCAGTCCCTCGAGGCGCGAAGACAAATTAACCGTATCTCCCAGCGCGGTGTATCCATAGCGCAGCGCCGAGCCCATGTTACCCACGCTGGCGATTCCACTGTTCAGCCCGATTCCAATATCCAGCTTCGGCTTTCCCTGCGCCTGCCACTCCTTCTGCATAGCGCGCACTTTCTCCATCATGTGCAGCGCGGAGTGGCATCCGTTCACGGCATGATCAGCCGTTTCGAATGGCGCGCCCCAGAAAGCCATCACCGCGTCACCGATGTATTTATCTAAAGTACCCGCGTATTCGAAGACCAGCTTGGTCATGTCCGACAAGTATTGGTTTAGGAAAATCGCCAGGTCCTGGGCGTCCAGGTTTTCGGAAATGGTGGTGAAGCCGCGGATATCGCTGAACATCACGGTGATTTCTGTTTTTTTCGGTTCCACCAGTTGGGGATTCAGCAGCAGCCGCCTGATCACTTCCGGGCTGAGGTATTGGCCGAAAGCCGTGCGCACGCGGCGCTTTTCTTTTTCTTCCACCAATGCGCGATACAACGAAACCAGCAACACATTGGAAACCAGCGTCAATGCCGGAACGCTGAAGTTCAGCCACCATCCGCGCAAAAATGCGCCGTAGTCGATCAGTATCAGTGGAACCACAAAGCTCAACCCAAACCACATCCATCGCGGCGCCACCAGCGCCATCCAGATGCCGACGAAAATGCCGAAGAACAGAATCAGGCCGATGTCCCACAGCTCCTGTGAAGCGCCGCGCGTCAACGCATCGTGATTCAGGAGGTTATCGATGGCGTTGGCGTGGACTTCGACCCCCGGATAGGTAATGCCCCCATAAGGCGGCGTGCGCAAATCCCCGATTCCCGTTGCCGAAGCGCCCACCAGCACGATTTTGTCTTTGAAGGTTCCCGCGCGAATTTTGTGCTGTACCACATCCACAAGCGAATAATAAGGATAGCTCCGTTCCGGACCGCGATAGTTGATGGCCAGTCGGCCGATGTTGTCCGGCTTCACCTGCAACTTGTCGCCAAACTGCAGGCTGACGATGCCGGTCTGGTTGTAGTTCACAATCAGTTGTTCGGAGGTCAGCCCCAGGTACAGGCGGATGGTTTGCACTTCGAGCGAACCATACAACTCGGCGTCCGACCATTTCTCCGAGCGCGTGAACGGAACTACCAGCAGCGAGCGGCGCAACACTCCGTCGGCATCGGGCAGAACGTTGAAAAATCCCATGGTGCCGGCATTGTTATTGTCCGGGCTCAGCAGCGCTGGAATATTCGCCATCGTGGCGGTGTACAGAATATTGTTCGCTTCGTAGCGCTGCATCAAACTTTGGAAATCCTGCTTGCCGGTAGCGGGGTTCAACGAGTTTTGGCCCAGCGAATACCACTGCACCAGGTCGGCATAGGAATTCAGCGTGGCCTGGTCCGTGCCCTTCAATTCTTCTTTTGGAAAGAAAAAATTTCCCAGCACCACGTTGCCGAATTTCTGGATCGCCTCGCCAAACTGCTTGTCGGCGTCATATTCCGCCGCGAGCGCTTCGATTTCCTGTTCTAATTTCTGATCGACACGACGCCCATCTTTTTTTCGTTGCGCCAGCCGTTCGGCCAGCGCGCGCACCGGCGCCGCGGTTTGATCGGGCTTATCGAACGTTACGTCGAAGCCCACCACTTTTGCGCCATCCTCGCGTAAAACGTCGAGCATGTTCGCGAAATTGGTGCGCGAGAACGGCCACTTGCCCAGCCCTTCCTGCGATTTCTGATCTATGTCTACGATAACAATTCGCGGATCGGGCGGTGTGTATTTCGCGGGGCGCATGCGGAAGCGCGTGTCGAGGGCGTCGAACTCCAGCCGCTCCATGAATACCAGCAGGGGACTGGGGTGCTCACCAATGTATGTGAAAACGTACAGGCCCAGCGCGGTGAAAGTAATGGCCAGGCTGATGAGGAAAGAAACGCGATGCTGCCACCAGCTCTGCAGCAACTCAAAGACAACGGCAAATCCTCGCGGCTGTCCGGGTCCGCCTGCTGAAGCTGCCATCGCGCTCGTGTTACTCGCGGAAGATGAAATTCAGGCGCACGCCGCAAACTGCCACTACATCGCCGTCTTTCAACAGCACCTGCCCGCTGACAGGAGCGCCATTCACGGTCGGAACTTTTGAGCCCGCGCCAATGTAGTAGCCATCGTCGCGTTGATTGATTTGCGCCGCCATCTTGGGCTTGAACCACCCACGTAGCTGCACGGTGGCCAGATTCGATTTTCCGATGACTGTCAATTTGCCGGATAGCGCATATTCCTTGCGGTCGGTTCGGCCGCCAAGCACCACCAGCGTCGGCACTTTCAGGCGTCCTGAAGCGAACTGCGTCCTCTCGCCCATGGCGGCCGCCTGCTGCAGCATCTCGCGACGGACCTTGGTGTCCAGCACCATGGTTTCGTTGATTCGCGGCGCGTTAGCCTTTTTTCCGGTGTCGTAAGACACGGGAGCGTCGCCGGTGGCATTCACCTTAATGTAATGTTTGCCGATGTGAATGGAGTCGCCATCATGCAACGTGGCGCGCTCGACGCGCAGATCGTTCACGAAAGTGCCGTTCAGGCTGTCCAGATCTTCCACCACCAGCCGCCCGCCTTCCACGTAAACGCGCGCGTGATAATTGGAGACTGCCAGGTTGTCGACCGGCAAGTCATTGTCCGGCGACCGGCCAATGCCCACGGGCCTGGCGCCCACCGGAACTTCTTTCACCGTCTTTTCCTCAAACATCAGCGTCAGCTTGGCCATTTTACAATCCTCCTGCAGAGCCGTTGCCGCGGCCTGCATTTTTCTGCGCCCCGCGGCGCAACCAAGAAAACCAGCCGTTTTCTTCCGATTCCATGCGAATGACGATTACGGTTACATTGTCGGCGCCGCCATTTTCGTTGGCCAGCGCCACCAGCCGGGAAGCCGCCCGCGCGGGATCAGGTTCCGCTTGCAGCGTGCCGGCAATTTCCGGCTCGGTCACCATGCGCGTCAGGCCATCCGAACACAGCAGCAGAACGTCGCGCGGGAACAACGTATGCTCGTCCGCGTCCACGTCCACATCCGGCTGTGTTCCCAGCGCGCGCAGCAAGACGCTTTGCATTTCGCTGTGCTCAGCTTCCGCCGCGGTCAAAATTCCTCTCCGGACCTGTTCCGCGACCAGTGAATGATCGCTGGTGAGCTGTTGCAGCGCGCCACTGCGCAGTAAATACAACCGGCTGTCTCCCACGTGCACCACACTCAACTTTTGTTCGTTAATCCATGCCGCCGTGAGTGTGGCCCCCATCCCTTGCTGCTCGATATGCGCTTCCGCCGATGAAAAGATTTTCTGATTCGCCAGATGCACGGCGTTATGCAGCGTCTTGAGGTTCGCGCTCCAGCTGGCTTGCGCTTCCGGCGGATCCGCTGGGAGAGCGGTTTCCTCGCCCATGCAGGTTTTCACCACCGTTTCCACGGCCATGGAGCTGGCAATTTCTCCGTGCGCTTCGCCGCCCATGCCGTCGGAAATCACAAACAGGTCCAGCGCCGCGACCATGCGGAAGCTGTCTTCGTTATTCCCGCGCTGCCGTCCCACGTCGCTTTTGCCGCCACTTGCGATGCGCACAATACCTCTTTACCTGGCCGTGCGGCGCGTCTTGCGACGCCGTCGACACCCGGAGCGTGCCCGGAACTGATAACCCCTGCTCACACGCTAACAGGAATTGCGAGCACAGAAATGTCTTGAACCCTATCAATTAGCAGTGTTTTAGCAACAAATCGGGTCGGCTGCGCCGAGAGCCTCCTGACAGATGTCAGGTCCTTCTTCTTTCTCCGCGGGTCATCTACAATTTGTGCATGCCCTCGCGCGACCGTGCCCTGACCTTGTTGGGGCTCTGTACTTTGCTGTCTGCTGGTGCCGTTTTCTGTCAGCAGCCTCCGCCATCGCCTGCTGGCGCCAGAATTCTTCTGCTCCCTCGCCACATCGTTTCCGGGGAACGCGCTACCCTGGCGGTTCTGGATGTGAACGGCCGGCTGACTCCCGGCGTCACCGTCAATTTCTCCAATGGCGACCGCTTGACCACAGATCAAACCGGCCGCGGCCTGTTTGTCGCCCCGCTGAATACGGGGGTAATTTTTGCCTCCATCGCCGGCCGGCGCGGACGCGTAGCCACCACGATTTTTGCTCCCACCGATCCCGCGGTGACAACTGTGGAAGTGAAGTCCCTGCCGCGAATCGCTTCGATCAGCGACCGTTTCGATATCCTGGGTTCGGGTTTTTGCGGCGATGCCGACGCCAATACGGTGACTATTGGCGGTGAAGCGGCGATTGTTCTGGCGGCGTCCCCAACCGCGCTGGTGGTTCTACCGCCGGCCGGCCTCGAGCCTGGCGCTGCTCCGGTGCAGATTGCGTGCGGGAAAAATTCCATTCCCACTTTCTCGATAAATTTTCTGGGGCTGGAGCTGCACGCCGATACTTCGCCGTTGGCCCCGGGGGAGCATCGGCGGCTCACCGTCAGCGTCACTGGGACTACCGCCAAGATTTCTCTGGATGCCAAGAATCTTGCGCCCGCGGTCGCCGAGCTTCTGGGTGGGGATTCCGTACGCCACGCTTCTTCAGGGGGATCCGAAAACGTAGCGCGTTTCGAGGTGGTAGGGCGTCGCCGTGGGAGCTTTTTGATTTCCATTCGGCTGGTGCCGCTTGCGGCCCGCCCGGTGCGGCTGCGAATTACCCCGCGCTAGGCGCTCTTCTTAGCCGCGACGGCCGTCGAATCCATGGGTAATGCCAGGGTGCCCTGCACTTCCAGGGCGGCCTGCGTGGAGCTGGTGCCCAGCAAATTGTCGAGCGTGTTCTGCGTCTTCTCCAGCCGCTTGTCGGCGTCGTTGTAAGCCTGTTGCGAATTTTTGATGTGCGTGCCCAGCTTTTCAAACACTTCCGTGAACGTTTCCATTTGTTTATGCATGCCCGCGAGGCTGGAAAAAATGCGCGTGGCGTTCTCTTCAATCTGCATGCCCCGCAGGCCCATGGCAATCACGCATAGATGCGCATAAAGCGTGTTGGGTGAAACGGCGATAACTTTTTTGCTGCGGCAATAACTGTCCAGCTGTTGCCCCTTGTTATCGGCCAGCATCAGCAATTCGTAATACACGCTTTCTGACGGCACGAACATCAGCGCCATATCCAGTGTGCCTTCGCCGGGCACGATGTATTTTCGCGCGATGCTGTCCGCGTGGCCTTTCACCGCGGCGGCAAAGGTGCGGCGGGCCTCGTCTCCATCTGCGGCGATGCGCCGGAAGGCGTCGAGCGGGAATTTCGAATCGATGGACATCAGCTTGTTATCGCGCAGAAAAATCACCGCGTCGGCGCACTCTCCCGAAGAGAAGCGGTGCTGCGCCGCGAATTGCGACGGTGGCAGGCAATCTTCCAGCAGTCGCTCGAGAGTAACTTCTCCCAGGAGGCCACGGGTCTTGGCCCCCCCAAGAATGTCTTCCAGCGATTTTGTGGCGGAAGAGACGTTGCGGCTCAACTCCTGGAATTCGCCGAGCTGTTTCTGAATCTGGCCCATCTGCTCGCGGGTGTTTTTGAGCTCCGTGGCAATGGCCGTCTGGCCTTGTGTGGCGATCTGCGCGGAACTGGACACGCCCTCTTGCAGCGCCTTGGTCACGCTTTCCAGGCGCTGCGACACACTCTGCGCGATGGTGGCGATTTGCCCAGTGCTTTGCGCCTGTGCCGTAGCGATGGTTTGTAAATCGCGACGCAATTCGCTCATCTGGGTGTCCAGTACATCGCTTTTTCTCTGGCTCTGCGTGCTTTGCAGCATCAGCCACAACACCACAGCCACCGCCAGAATTGCCATCGTGATTGCCACTACCGTCATTCGTGCTCCTGTTACGTCAGGGTAACCTATGTACTCATCTTATAGCACTGCCCGGAAGGCAAAAACCAGCTAGCAGGATCAATTTGGAAGTCCAGGCGAGAATCTGCGCCTCTAAAAAGCCGAAGGTGCCGAAAAAATTGTTTCCAAGGTAAGACCGCAAGCAGCGCTACCCGTGTTCGGCAGCGCCGGCAATCGCCCGTTTAACGACGTCACGCCTGGCCGTCCATGCTTTCAGCGCCGTAGCGATGGCAATCACGATTGCGGTAGCGAAGTTGGCGATGATGATCGCCCGCGCCCGCAGCAATATTCCATACGTCAGCCAGAGAATCGCGCCGATTAAGTAGAGCGCCAGCATCCCATACGATAAATCGCGCCCGCCCTGCTTCCAGATTTTCAGTACCTGCGGCACAAACGCGAATGTCGTGCAGATTCCGCCCAGTGAGCCCACCACCATAACCCAGGTCTCTATGCTCATCACTTCTCCGTCTGCTATAGCCAGATTCATCGTAGCTTAACAGGCGACGCGGAACGGCCAAAATAAACATGCGGTTTTTGCATTGGTACCATGCCAGGAAGTTATCACTTGGCGAGTCGCAGGTTAAATGGTGTCGCGGGGGATTTTGAGGAAGACAGCAGCCCGCGCCAGATATTTATTTATGCCGAATTGCGGCCCTCATCACTGGGCGCGTTCTATATTTTTTGTGCTGGTTTCGTTCGTAAGCGCCGCCACCTGCTGGATGGAGGTAGCCGCCGGAACCAGGTGAAAGTCCGTGTCGATTTCGTTGGTGCGCACGGCAATGGTCTTGAAGAAGAGTGCTTTGCCATTCATCCGCACGTCCATCCTGGTCATTTCCCAATGACCGGGAGTGACTTCCTGTTGCCGGACAAAAAAAGTTCCGCCTTTATCCAGGTGCCCCAACAATCCGCCGGCGAATTTCACGTCGTTATTCAGGCGCCCGCTGATTTCCACCAGCCGTCTTTGCTTCAGGTCCAGCGTCAGCGTGCCTTCCATATGATGGAAAACAAATTCAGAGGATCCAGCGGGTCGAAATTTCGAATTGGGAGTGAAATTCAATGTGATGCGGCCGGCATCGCGGCTTCTTTGTTGAAACAAAAATGCCTCAGGAATCATTTTCAGCAAGTTGGTCGCTTGCCGGGCGTCTTCGAGTTGCTGTTGTTTCTCTTTTTTCAGTTGCGAAGGATTGCTCAGCAATTTTTTGATTCGTAAATCTTCCAGTTGCCATTGCCTGGCCGTGAGTGGCTTGCCGTTTTCCGCCATGAGCCGGTTGATTTCGGCGCTGGCCGTCTGGCAGGACGCGAACAGTTGCCGCTTGCCGTCTTTCTCCAGCAGCTTCCGGTAGCACCACAGCGATTTATCGTCGAGCTGCGCTTTGATTTCATGTTCAAGCACGTCACGCACTACTGGCGTCAGTTTTGGATCAGGCCTCGCTGCGGGCGTATCCGTTAGGTGGGGTTGATCTTCGCCCTGCGCTGCGCATGGAGCCACGGCCAGCAGCGCTGCAGCCAGTATGAGGAGGCAAGTACAGCCAGTCACCGAAGAATTGGGAGTTTTGCGTTCGATATTTTGATTGACGCGCACGGGCCGCATCAATGTGCGCGCGGATGTAAATGCACGGGTGTAAGATGGGAACCCAGGATTTCCTCGTCGCGGCGCATAGCCTCGTCATGTTCTTTCCCTACGAGGAAGGCGGCGAGGCCGAGAAATGCAACGATTAGGAGAATACCCACCATGGCCAGCAGCATACGTACCTCCACCTAAGGGCGGCAACAACCAGCTAGAGGGACAAGAAATATACACTCCCTGGTGCCAGGTTAGGCCATAGGGTGATTAAGGCATGGCCTGAGCATAATTGCTGTATATTAGGAACGGCTGGGTGTCAAGAAGTTCATCGACAGGAATATTGGTTCAGGGCAATTCAAGCCATCAATTCCCCGCAGTTCATGCGCCTGGCCCGGGTTGTGCCTCAAATGTGTGCTGTGATTTGGCTGTTTCGCAGACGCCCGCGCTATTTTGCTCAGGCATTAAAGAAGATTCGACATGAAAACGCGTTCAGCGGCTGGATTCCGCGGACTGGCGCATTAGCGGCTGTGCAGGTTGCGCAAAACCAACTTGCGTAATTTGTCCCGGTCGTTGTCTTTCATGTGCACAAATTCCACTCCGCCTCCGCCAGGAGCGGCGTTGCGCACGACCGCAGTGCAGTGAATCTTGCGCAGGCCCGAACGCACTTCCAGTTGCAGTGAATCGCCCACCGCAAATTTCTGAGAGCTTTCGAGGTATGCGCCTCCCAGGCTGATGGTTTTCACGCGTGCCAGGCTGACTTGCGCTCCGCCGGATGGTCCGCCCACTTGCGCGCGCAAGGGAGCGGCGAGCGGCACGCGCATGTAACGCCGCGGAGCAGCGTACAAAGCGGTGTTCGGCGTGGGCGCATCGAAAGTGGCGCGCACCGACGCGGACACCGGGCGATCTTCGATCATCGCCAACGCGTCTTGCGCGGCTGCCCGCAACCCGGATGGCTCGGCGAAAGCAATCCCCGCGCGACGTTCGGCCAGCGAATGCAGCAACTCCATCGCTTCCATGGCGCGCAGGCGGCCCAGCCCCTCGATGGCTTTGATGCGCACAAACTGTTCCCGCAAAATCGGATGCGCGCCGGAAGCAATCTCCATCAACTGTGGGATCGCGGTCCGTTCTCCGGCCAGACCAATCTGGTCGATCATCATGGGCACCACCAGCGGATGCGCAGTGGCCAGCACACTTGAAAATATGAATGCCGCGGTTTGCGCCGCCGAGGCGTTCGCCGGGCGCGACAATTCACTTACCGCCAGATCCTGCATGTTCCATTCCCAACTGCTCAGCGCGCGCGTCAGCCCGCGCAGCAATCTATCCGGATCCGCCGAAGCGAGCAGCTTGATCGCCGCCGTGACTCGTTGCGGGCGCGCCTCGTACAATCGCGTTTCCAGCACGCTCAGCACCGGCTGGCCAATGGTGCGCAGCAAGCGTGACATCGCCGCCAGCATTTCGGTACCGCGCGGTTCACACAACAACAGGGTCATGCGGTCCAATAATTTGTCCGGATCGCGAACCAGCAATCTCGGCAAAACAGGATCCAGCGGGCGATTAGCCAGCGCGGCGTCCACCAGCAGCATCCATCTCTCCGGACTCACCATGCGCTTTACCAGCGCGGAAAGATGCGCATGATTGTTACCCTGCGGCGCGTTTTCCAGTGCCAGCAGGATAGCTTCGAATCCCGCATAGTCCGCGCGCGTGACGGCGATGCGGCCGAGCCACTCGAGAAACGAGGCCAGCAACGCCCCCGCCTGTGGTTTCACCTCGGCTTCCAGCGCCTGCAAGGCGCCACGACTCAAATCTTCCGGAAACTGGTTGGGCCACAACGATTCAATGACGGAGCAGAGTTCCAGCAAACCAGCCGCGACCAAGCGCCGCGCCCGCCAGTCTTCGTGCTCCAGGCGCCGCGCGTAATTCAGCAGTATGTGGCGAGCTTCGCGGCGCGGGGCGTCCGCGCCCGCGTCGGCCAGATTTTTCAGCGTCTGGCGTAGGGCCACCACTGGAACGGCCCACAAGTCCGGCCCGCGCAGGACTAGCGATTTTTCGCGCGGTGGTAGCTCCAGCCAGAAGCGCGTCACCAATTTTTCCCGGTACTCTTCCGTGGCCCACGCCCGAGCCAGCGACGAATAATTGTCCGGCGAATGCGAGCTCGAATATTTTCCGGCGGCCGCCAGCAGCGCGCCGAGACGATCGACGGTCGGGCGCACGGTCAGAGGTGTAATCGATCCGGCCGCAAACTCCGCGACCAGGTATTCGAAAATTAAATTCTCGGAGAGCCGCGCGATGTACGGCTGCGGCAATTCCCCTTCTTCTGGGTCGTATTGCGAAATCGCACTCAGCAGCAGCCGCACGGTGTCGTGGCGGGCTTCTTCCATCGCGGCGTGAATCGCCCCCGCTCCCTCTTCGGGCGAGAGTGCACGCGAATTTTCCAGCGGCAGGGTAATGCGTGCAAGCAGCGTCAACGTCGCCGCCAGGTCATCAAATTCCGGCAGCCGAATCAATTCGTCCGCGTTCGCGCGCGCGGAATTTCCGCCGTAAGCCACCAGCGCCGCGATCAAACTGGTCAGAAGCGTGTCTACTTTGCGATCCACTTGGCTGTTGACGAGAATCCCTTTCACGGCAGGCACTGACAGCTGCGTGGTCCACCACTCGTCGCGGCTGCCGCGCGCTTCGCCGCCCCGGATACTCGCGTGCGTCTGCCCCGGAGTTATCAATGATACCTTGATGAGCTCCACGAAAACGTTGAGTTCAGCCAGCCCGAGATTTTTTGTGAAGGATATCTGTTTGATGCCGGCCTGCATCAGCGCGCTGGCGAGCGCCAGCATTTCACCGCGAGCATCCTGCAGATACGCGGCTCCGGACGGGGAGACCGCCAGGCCGTCCCGCCGCACGTACACATCGAATTTGCCGCGTTGCGCTGCGCCGTGCAGCGAGTCGAAAGCTTTTTCCAAAGCCGCGAGCCGCCGCGGATGTTTTTTGTCGTACAGACGTTCGCAGCGCAATAGCAAATGAAGATTCAGCAGCGCGCGATGAACATCCGCGAGCCGGCTGTCTTCCATCTCTGGTGGCCCTGACGTTTCGATTGCTGACAAAATTCGTCCCACTTGATATGCCTTCGCGAGGACGGCGAATGAACGTAATCCTCACCGGGAATGGTGTGACCCCGCATAACTTGATGCACGTGCTCGTCCTACTGCAGCGGCGCTAAACCCTTTTAACTGCTTTGCAAATTCCTGCCAGGCGGAGGGCTTTTCGAAGGCTAGTTAAAACAGGTTACAAAATGTTACTTTTCGCTCCGGCTGTAACTAGGACCTGTTCGAGCGGCCAGTTAAAGCCGCAAAACCGCGACTTTTTACTTGAGGGTTACCACAATTTGCGAATCGGCGTAAACGCCCGCTGGCACGCCGGAGCCGGGCTTCTGCCCTTGCGTGCGTAGCTCCACGCGCAAAGTTTTTTTCTTCTTGGCTTTGAATTCCGCACTCACGATATTGGATGTTTTCCGATTCGCCCCGACGCCGGCGATGACGCGAAACTCCGTGACTCCCGGGGGCACGTACAGGTCTTCAAACATGTTCTGATTGTTGCCCCCGCTGCGCTCGAAATATATTTTTCCGCCCATCTCCACCGTGAAGCCCACATTTTCCGGGAAATGTTCGGCCTCGATCTTCATTCTGGCGTTGGAGCCGGGGTCGAGTTGCTTCGGATCGAAAGGTACTTTAGGTGGAACTGGAACCGCCGCCGATACCAGAGAATTCTTTGGAGTCTCAGCGGATCTGATTTCGGTCTTACCGGGTTGTGCGCTCATATTTTCCTTGCGGCCATCGTGCTTGGCCTGCGCGCGATTTTTCGCCACCGGTGGCGCAGCATTGTTTGCGGCCGTTTCCGTCGCGGTTACTGGCGGCCCGCCGCCATCCAACATCTCCGCAATCCGCTCCCGGTGCGTGTACCCGTACCACCCGCCCCCTAGAAGCAGTAAGAGCACGAGGGCTCCGATGATCGCGGCAGCCCAACGTGTCCCCTTTTTTGCCGACACGGGGGTCTGCGCCGCAGCGTTTGTTCGCTGCGCGCCTTGCTGCGGTGATGTTGCGCTCGGATGAGAATCCAGTGTCGCATCCATGCTGCTGTCGCCATGCACTGCGAAAGCCGTGGGCACCGTGCCGTGCAATGTCGCGGGACTGCGGCTGTTGCGCAGGGTTGACAGATCGCGTGCCAGATCTTCTCCCGTGGCGTAGCGATCGGAAGGCGATTTAGCCAGGCACTTCATAACGATCTCGTCAAATTCGGTGGGCACCCCGGGATTCAATTTGCGCGGCGGGACCGGCTCGGTATTCACAACCTTATAAGACACCGCTGTTACAGTTTCGCCGGGGAAGGCGTGCTCGCCGGTAGCCATCCAGTAAAGAATCACGCCCAGCGAGAAAAGATCACTGCGGCCATCAATCGGCGCTCCGGTGAATTGCTCCGGCGGCATGAACGCCGGCGTCCCCAGCATCTGGCCGGTGGTGGTGAGGTGCGCGGCGCCGAGTTTGGCGACGCCGAAGTCCGTGATTTTCGGCCGTTCGATCCCATACTTCTCTTTGGAAGTCATCAAAATGTTCGCGGGTTTGATGTCGCGGTGCACCACGCCATTTTTGTGCGCGTAGCCCAGGGCCTCGGCGATCTGCTGTCCAATTTCGCAGACGCGCTCGAAAGTAAAACGCTCCCCATTTTTTGTGGCGTCGTCCAGCGTGCGCCCCTCGATGTATTCCATCACGAGATAAGGAACGCCCGCCTGGTCGCCTACATCGAAAACGGTGACTATTCCCGGATGAGCCAGGCCCCCGGCGGAACGCGCTTCGCGATAGAAACGTTCGCGGAATTCCTCGGCGTGCGGTCCGGTCAGCGCGATGGAATGAATGGTTTTAAGCGCCACGACCCGGCCCATCGCCGGATCGCGCGCGATATACACCGCGCCCATGGCTCCGCGGCCTTTTTCTTCAATAATTTCGTAGCGGCCGATTTTTTGTGATTCACTCATGGTGGATGGGCGCCAAAGCGTACTTTAACACGGGGGCTGTCGCGGGAATCCGTCCCGGCACTATGAGTTTCCGCATCGCCAAGCTGCTTTGTTGGGAGCATCGACGCAGCCCAATCGGCGTGCATTCGTTCCCGCACCATCTGCGCGCCGACTTGGGTTTGCGCTCCTTTTTTTACTCAAGCTAAACCGGAGTGTGCGAAGCTCCAATGGCCCTCATCGTACGTGTGGGAACCAATGTTTGCCAACCGCATCATCATTGTGCTGGTCGTCGTGGGCGCGCTGCTCGGCTTGGGATTTTATTTTTATCCGGTGGACCGCCCGCAACTTCCCAAGCAGCACAAAATTACTGTCACCTGGGATAAAGTGCCCCGCGCCGCCAGTTACAACATTTACCGCCGCCCCTACCGGTCGGAGGCCTACTCAAGGTTGGCTAGCTCGGCGACGAATAGTTATGAAGATTCAACGGTGATACCTGCCGAGACCTACTGCTACCAGATCACCTCGCTTGACTCCAAAGGGCACGAAAGCGCGCGCTCCAAGGACTTGTGCGTAGCCGTTCCCCGCCCTTGAACATGAATAATTTTGGGCTGCAAGTCGATCGTTCCCGGCGAATCAGAAATCCATCCAGCCGATGAAAGCGGTTGACAGCCGCGACCAGGCGGCGTATTTTTCGGCCTGCGATTTTTACGGTCCCCGTACAAGGCTTCTCACGGCGCGCGTGAGAACACTCTAACGTTGAAAAATAAATCTTAAGGAGAAACATGATGAAGCGTTTGCTTGCATATGCAGTTTTGTTTGTTCTTGCCGCGGTGGCATCCGCGCCAGCTTTCGCGCAGAACGATGCATTCATCGGCACCTGGAAGTTAAATCTCGCCAAATCAAGTTACACCAATCCGCCGGCTCCCAAGGAACTGACGCGCACCCTCGTGGCGGATGGAGATTCCATAACCTATACTTACACGGGAACTGCTGCGGATGGCAGCAGCATCTCTTACGGGTTCACCGTTAAGTATGACGGCAAAGACTACCCTGTAACCGGCTCGATGCCCGGCGGCGCGGACATGATCGCCATCAAGAAAACCGGTCCGCATTCTTTAATGGCCACCCAGAAAAAAGACGGCAAGGCCATCGGTAACGCCAAGGTAGAGCTTTCCAGCGACGGCAAGTCCGCGACGGTTACCGCCAGCGGTACCGACGCGAGCGGCCAGAGCATAGGCTACGTTTCCGTTTACGACAAACAGTAAGCGCCTATATTTTCTTGGCGTTCATTCCACCATTCGCGCCTGCAGCCTCTTCCGCGAGGGGCTGCCGGCGTAACTTGGCGAACCGTCGCGCAATTGTGAGCCAATACTCGTGCGGCACTGGCGGTTGTTCAGTGCCAAAGGCAGCGAACTGCTGGTTGATCACTATTCTCCTGTTCAAGCTGTTCTGCGGAGTCGCCACTCAGAGAAAAATTGCCGGGGTCGTATCCGATAGCATTGTCTGACAACAATGTCCGGCGGCGATGCTGGCGCAAGATCCATGCGCGAACATCAGCATCAATATAATTTCGGCATGATGGTGGGGCTGGCGAGATTCGAACTCGCGACAACCGGTTTAGGAAACCGATGCTCTATCCATCTGAGCTACAGCCCCGTGGGCCTGATTCCTCCAGTTTACCCGCAGGGTTGCTGAATTTCACGATACATTTGCGCCCGCTGCACGGTCGATTGTAGAAGAAACTGCAAATGTACCAGGCAGCCCGCTACATGGCTCGGCTCGCTGTACGGCTTTGGCCAACCATGATATAAAAGCCGCGCTTGCTCCAGCGTCCCTCGCGTTAAGCCGCCGCAAAAGAGCAAAAAATGACCCGCACACAACAGAGGCTTGTGGCCGTCGTGCAGCACCGCCATTTCATTTTGGTCTGCATAGTGGCTGCCACTACTGTGAGAATCTTGTGGATCGCCTTCGTGCATCCCGCGCAGGTCAGCGACTTCAAGTGGTATTACGATCGTGCCGCCAGCATTGCCGGCGGCCAGGGATATGCGGTGAACGGAATTCCCACCGCGTATTGGCCCGTCGGGTACCCCGGATTTCTCGGCATCCTGTTTTACTTCTTCGGCGCCTCGCCGTTCACCGGTCAAATCGCCAACGTGCTGTTGTCCGTCGCCACCATCCTGCTGTCCTATCGTTTAAGCAAACAGATTTTTAATTCCGAAATCGCCGCGCGCATTACCGTGCTCCTCATGAGTTTTCATCTTAATCAGATCGCTTTCAATTCGCTGCTGTGCTCCGAGGTATGGTTTACATTTCTCCTGATGCTTGGTGCGGTTCTGTTTATCGCCGCGCGTAGGCGTTTGCTATTTTTGGCTTGCAGCGGTTTATGCTGGGGACTCGGAACTCTCACAAAGCCGCAGTTGATTTTCCTTCCCTTGATCTTTCTACTCGTTTTCTACGGCAACAAAATCAACTTTCTGAAATCCGCCATGATCGTTTACTCCCTGCTGGCCTTGTGCCTTATCCCCTGGGCGCTGCGAAACCAGAAAGCCTTGGGTCACCCGGTCCTTTCCACCAACGGCGGCATCGTTTTGATGCAGGGAAACAACCCCTACGCCACGGGAACGCACATCTGGAATGACAATCTCGCCGCGCTGCTCGGGGAAAAGCCCGAGAGCGGACAGGAAGACCAGCACGTCGGGCCGTCGGAGGTTGCGCGTGCGCAGCGTGCTCGACAGGTCGGTACCGCCTACATCGCGCAGCACCCCGGCCGCACCGTGGCGCTGTGGCCCAAAAAATTGATGTACGCGTACCGCTCGGACACCGACGCACTTTTTTATTCCATGGGCATGATGCAGCCTATGGCTCGTGGGCTAACATTCACATATACCGGGCTCAGGATTCTGGCCGAGCTCTACTATGTCCTGATGCTGGTACTGGCCGCGATTTCTTACCACGCCGTGTCGAAGGATAGTCCGAAGGAATACAAGTTGGGCCTGTATGTGATCTTTTATTTTTCCGCCATTTGCGTGCTGTTCATCGCCATCGCGCGTTATCACTATCCGCTGATGCCGTGGATCGCAATTTACTCCGGTCTGGGCGCAAGCGTGCTTTTGGGAGCGTGGTCGAAACGGTCCATGGCTCCGGTTAACGATACCGGTGCCGCTGGTGGACCAGCCATTTAAGAATGAGGGCAATAGATCTGACGCGGTGCCGGCCACACCGCCCGTGAAAGTAAGGCATTTCCTGATTCGAAGAAATATTCCCAGTCGCTAATTGCGGCGCTCAGAACTCTCCACTAGCTCGGCCAGAAGTGTGCAAAGAAGTGACATAGTGGTTCCCCAGGTTGTGCTGCCCGATGTCCTTTTGGTTCTTTGTCTCCAGGCTTATTGAGCCTTAAGCAACTGCCGTGATGGTTTCAAATTCAGGAGGCATTCGATGGTTTACCCTTGTCAAGGGGCCATGGGTATGTTCATGTCAAGACCACATTCGACCTGTTTATTGGAATTCCGCAATGATTCGGTATCGGTGCTCAGCGCGATTCTTTTCGTCGCCGCCCTCGCAACTTTCGCTTTCAGCGCACCGGTTGTGCATGCCCAGGCCAATGTTCAGGGCACTTGGCAAACCTTGCCCACGCTGATGCCCATCAACCCGGTGCACACCGCGTTGATGCGCAACGGGAAAATCCTGGTGGTCTCCGGCTCCGGAAATTATCCACAGCAGACCACTTTCAACGCCGGCGTTTGGGATCCCTCCGACAACTCCGTCACCACGCAGACCATCGGCTGGGATATGTTTTGTAACGGCATGGTGGTATTGCCCGATGGGCGTCCCATGATCGTGGGCGGCAATCTGCAGTACGACCCGTTCTTCGGATGGAACAGGACGGCGATATACAATCCCGCGACTGGCGCATTTACGGACATGGAGGACATGGCCCACGGCCGCTGGTACCCCACCGATACGATTCTTGGCGATGGCCGCCTGTTGACATTTTCGGGACTGAATGAAAACAGCGCCACGAATACCCAAGTAGAAATTTACACCGCCGGCGCAGGCTGGGCCCCGCCCATTTCGTCGCCCTGGACGCCGCCCCTCTACCCGCGCATGCATCTTTTGCCGGGAGGAAAAGTTTTTTATTCCGGCCCGACCACGCAATCCCGCACGTTCAATCCCGCGAATAACACCTGGTCCGGCGTGATTGCCACCACGAACTATGGCGGGAGCCGCGCCTATGGCTCGTCAGTGCTTCTGCCTTTGACGCCTGCGAACAGTTACGTGCCCAAGGTCATGATCTTTGGCGGCGGAAATCCGTCCACCAACACGACCGAAATCATCGACCTGTCGGTTGCGACTCCGGCTTGGGTTAATGGCCCGACCATGTCTCAGCCGCGAATCGAGATGAATGCCACACTGCTGCCGAACGGCAACGTCTTGGCAGTAGGCGGTTCATTAAACGATGAAGACACCGCCAGCGCCAGCCTGCAAGCCGACCTTTACGATTCCACCACCAACACCATGGGTTCGGCGGGTTCCAACGCATTTCCGCGCCTGTACCACTCCGTGTCTTTGCTGTTGCCGGACGCCACCGTGTGGGTTGCCGGTGGCAACCCCAATCGCGGATCCTATGAAAATCACGTGGAAATTTATACTCCGCCCTACCTCTATCAGCCGAATGGCACTCCGGCTACCCGACCATCAATTACAAGTGTGACTCCCGGCGTCGTCGGCTATGGCACCGCGTTCACGGTGCAAACTCCCGACGCGGCAAATATCGCTTCCGTCGTGCTGATGAAGAGCGGTTCCGTCACGCATGCATTCGACATGGATCAGCGCATGGTGGGCTTGGCGTTCACAGCCGACATCGGCGTGTTAAATGTATCGGGCCCCCCCGATGGAAACACCGCGCCTCCTGGCTATTACATGCTTTTCCTGTTGAATAACGCGGGCGTGCCGTCTGTGGCGCAGTTTGTGCAGATTTCCACGGCGCCTGCGGATATTCCTCCCGCGGGAAGCATCACCAGTCCCGCCACGGATGTTTCCATCATTACCGGGCAGGCCGTGACATTTGCCGGAACCGCCACAGCCAACACCGGAACTATTGCCGGATATTCCTGGTCCATCCGCGGAGGCGTCCCGGCTACCAGCGCGGTGCAAAATCCGGGTGCCGTCACTTTTTCCGTGCCGGGCGTGTATCAAGCGGCGTTCACGGTGACGGATAGCGCGGGCATTACTGATCCGAATCCGCCCGTGCGCACCATCACCGTAGTGCCTGCTGGCCCGGCCCCCACGCTGGCCAGCGCAACTCCCAATTCTGGCGCACAAGGTCAAACAAATCTCAGCGTCACGCTCGCCGGAACGAATTTCGCCGCCGCACCCACGTGCAGTTTTGGCGCGGGAGTGGAAGTCAATTCCTGCACCTTCAATACCTCCACTCAAATTACCGCCAACATCGATGTGCTCGCCGGCGCGCTAACTGGCCCACGCGACGTCGTGGTGACCAATACCGACACCCAGTCTGCTACGCTGACCGGCGGATTTACCGTAACCGCCGGAGCCGCGCTTCCGGCTCCAACTCTGACTGGTGTTTCTCCCAATTCGGAATTTCAAGGCGCCTCCAACGTCACCGTTACCTTGACCGGCACGAATTTCCAGCCCTCCCCCACCTGCAATTTCGACACCGATTTCGGCGGCACTATCAACACCTGCACGTTCGTTTCGCCCACGCAGATCAACGTCAATCTCTCCATTGCCGCCAACACCATCTTGGGCGGCCATAACGTCAGCGTGACCAACGCCGACGGCCAGACCGCTACCATCGTCAACGGCTTCACGGTAACCGAAGATCTCGGCAATACCGTCAATCTTGGCTCCGGCTTCACCGTGGGAGCTTTGGTCCTGAACGGTAATGCGCAGCTCAACGGGTCGGTGCTGGAGTTGACAGATGGTGGATTCGACGAGAACTCCAGCGCCTGGTATGCCACGCCCGTGAACGTCCAGTCCTTCGTCAACGATTTCACCTTCCAGATCACACCGGGTACAACCGCCGACGGTATGACCTTCGCCCTGCAGGCGAATTCCACTGCCGCCATTGGACTCGGCGGCGGCGGACTCGGCTACGGCCCGGTTGACGTTGGCGATCCCGGCGGGATTCCCAACAGCGTGGCCATAAAATTCGACCTGTACGACAACAATGGCGAGGGCGTCAATTCCACCGGTTTGTATGTGAACGGCGCGTCGCCCAGCATTCCCGCGGACGATCTCACTCCTGCGGGTATCGATCTTCACAGCGGCGATTCGTTCGCCGTGCACATGACCTATGACGGCACCACGCTGGCCCTCACCATTACGGACACCGTAACCAATGCCGTGTTCACCAAAAACTACTTGATCGACATTCCCAACACCTTGGGCGCCAATGTCACCACCGCCTACGCGGGATTCACCGGCGGCACCGGTGGACTAACCGCCACGCAAAATATTTTGACCTGGACTTTAGTTCCGCTAGCGCCCGTAGTGGCGTTTTCACCGGCCGGCCCCGTGGCCTTCCCAGATACCACCGTAAATGTGACGAGTGCGCCGATCACCATCACCATTACCAATGGTGGCACCGGGGCACTGCACATCACGGGCGTAACTCTGGGTGGAACAAATCCTGGCGATTTCGCCGCGCCCGCGGCTTCGGATACCTGCACCGGCGCGACCGTGGCGGCCAATGCCACCTGCACCCTCAACGTAACGTTTACGCCCTCGGGAACCGGCGCGCGCCAGGCTGATCTTCAAATCGCCGATGACGCCCCAGGCAGCCCGCAAACTCTTTCGCTCACCGGCAACGGCCTCGCGGCCGCAACCCCGGGCGTAACCATCACGCCGGCGAGCCCGGTGACGTTCCCGAGCACCGCGCAAGGTGTGTCCAGCGCGCCTATAACCGTAACGGTGACCAATACCGGCAACGCCACTCTCAACATTACGACCGTCACTATCACTGGAACCAACGCCGCGGACTTTGCCACCGCCACCAACACCTGCAACGGCGCGGCCTTGGCGGCGAACGCTGCCTGCACCGTGGGCGTGGTCTTCACCCCCAGCGCTGTCGGCGTACGCACCGCAACATTTCAGGTCGCCGACAATGCGCCCGCCAGTCCGCAAAGTGCCACGCTTACCGGTACAGGAACTGCGGCCAGCTCGACCGTTTCAATTGCCCCGAACCCGCTGACGTTATCCGCGACGCAGGGGACCGTCAGCGCGCCCGGAACCGTCACAATCACAAATACAGGAAACGCGCCGCTGCAAATTACAGGCGTCGCCTTCGGTGGAGCGAACGTCTCCGAGTTCGTGAATCCGGCGAGCTCCTGCACCACCGCCATCGCTCCGAACGCAAATTGCACCATCTCCGTCAGCTTCGCGCCGCTGACTCCAGCAAGCGCTACTGCCCGCACGGAAACGATTACCCTCACGGACAATGCCGCCAATTCGCCGCAGACTGTCACGGTGACCGGAACGGTGAATGCTTCCGCATTCACAGTAACGAGTCCCGCGGCTTCGCTGGCCGCCACGGTTACTGCCGGCCAGACCGCGCAATACAGCGTGCAACTCACACCCGGCCCGGGATATTCAGGCACGGTGACCATGGCGTGTTCCGGAGCGCCGGCCACCACGACTTGCACGGTCGCGAATCCCATTCAGCTGACCGCTGGAACTCCTACAACGTTTACGGTGATGGTAACGACCACGGCGCGATCGCTGTTGCTTCCGTTCTCCGGCTACCAACCGGCGCCGCCATCGACTCCCTATTTGCTGCTGCTTTCGCTCGGCCTCTGCATGGCCATTTTCGCGGCGCTTTATCCACTCAGGTTGCGCGCAGTATCCGTCCAGCGCCAATTCGTCTACGGTGGTGGCCTGCTGGTACTCGTGCTGGCGGTTTGCGGACTTGCCGGTTGCGCGAGCAGCGGTAATTCTCCGGGCCCAGGCTCGACCGGTACTCAAGCGGGAACCTACACCCTTACTCTAACCCCCACAGCTGCCAGCACCAGCGGCCAGCCGCTGCAACTGACTCCCATTCAGCTCACGCTCACGGTAAACTAATCGGGCGAGCTAACTGCGCAACAAATTTGACTGCGCAGTTGCCTCGTTGACTTCGACCGGCCTGGAATCTCCGTTCGGCCCGTGCGTAACCAGCGAGTTATCTTGCGACGACCTGATTGCCTATGAAATTGAATCGCAGAAATCTCCTGAAGCAACTTGGCGCCGGCGGCGCCGCCAGTTCACTCTTGGCGCCGGCGCGCTCCTCCGCGGAAATCGCTGGCGCTGCGCAAGCAGATGGCGGGGCGAGCACCGCTGCGAAAAATCTCTTGGAACTTGACCCGATCCGCCTGGACCGCAACGAAAACGCTTACGGCGCTTCCGAAAAAGCCATCGCCGCCATCCAGCAATCCGCTAGCCGGGTAAGCCGCTACGAAGATCCGAACGTCTTACGAAAAACAATAGCCGCGCATCACCGCGAAATCCGTTCCGGGAAGACCGACTCGTTAAACGC
>JALYLI010000184.1 GCA_030774335.1 Acidobacteriota bacterium
GCACTAACAAACGCATCGCCTAAACACGCACTCTCGACGCCCAAGAGGAATTGGGCAGAATTACATTGCGGCGATTATTAGGGTCGTGGCGAGGAGGGTCAATAATACAAAAGGAGTATGCGGAAGCGATTTCGCAAAGAAAACTTGAGGACTCGCCGCCGCCAAAATTTCGCGGCGGCGACGAGCAAACACCAACGGGAGCTACTTTCTGATCGCCGCGAGAATCTGTTTCTGATTTCTTACAATGGTGTCCAGCGTGGCCTGATTTTTCAAAATGGCGCCTTGATTCTTTTTCATGGTTTCCTGGTTGGCCTTGATCTGGTTCTGATTGGCAATAATTTCCTTCTGGTTCCGCAGAATTTGCTTCTGGTTGGCGATGACTTCGTTCTCGGACATTTTTTGCTCAGCCTCCCGGCAAGTAGTGCATGACGCACGGGCAAAAGCACTCCACTAGCGCCCGAACGTGCGGCGCATTCTCATGCCGCTAGCGCGTACAGTCAATAGTGTTTTCAGATGAAAGCTGAAAAGATCAGAGGCTTAGCGGTGCACCTCATCCAGTCCCCGAGAACCTGCGTAGTACCTAGTGCCCGGAAAAAACGAAACAAGAGAGAAGAGGACTCATGAATAAGCTGACATTGATGTTTCTAGGCGTGTTGATGATTGGATCAGCCGCGGTGGCACAGCAGGACCCGATGGTTGGGGGAGCAGCCATGTATCCGACAAAAAACATCGTCGAAAACGCGATGAATTCCAACGATCACACCACGCTGGTAGCGGCCGTGAAAGCTGCCGGACTCGTGGAGACGCTGCAAGGCCCTGGACCGTTCACGGTTTTCGCTCCGACGAATGAAGCATTTGCCAAGCTGCCTGCCGGCACGGTAGACACGCTGGTCAAGCCGGAAAACAAGGACACTCTAACCAAAATCCTGACCTACCACGTGGTCGCGGGAAAGATGAGCAGCAAGGACATCGCGAAAGCGATTAAGGCCGGCAACGGGACAGCAACTCTGACGACTGTCAGCGGCGGCACCTTGAAGGCCAGCTTTCAGGGCAAAAACATCGTCCTGACGGATGAAAAGGGCGGCGCCTCGACGGTAACGATCGCGGATGTGTTCCAATCAAACGGCGTGATTCACGTGATTAACGCCGTTTTGATGCCCAACTAACCGGAGTTCATCAGGTTGCATACTGATGCAATCATCGAAAGGGCGGCCATCACGGCCGCCCGCTCTTTTTTCCATTTGTTGGTTGTGGGCCACATACCCCTGCAAGATGCACGTAACCAACTGACTAAATGGCTCACCGGGACTTGATTCCCACCGCGACACTTCGCCTAAAATGGAAATGTACGGAGAGCTATATATTTGGAGTTCAGAATGTCAGAAGCCTGGAAGACTTGGGAAGGTCAGGCAGTGGATGGCTTCCCGCTGCAACAGTATCTGGGCGGCTCAGACCACAGCGCCGTATATCTAACTCAATTAAACAGTTCCGGCGCGCAGAAGGCGGCCATCAAATTCATTCCTGCCGACGCCACGGCGGATGCGCAACTGGCCAGATGGCGAGTCGCTGGCGAACTGACGCATGCCCACTTGTTGCAGTTGGTTCGCGTGGGCCGCTGTCAGATGGCGAATGCGAGTTTCCTTTACGTGGTGATGGAGTACGCGGAAGAAGATTTGTCGCAGATTTTGCCGCAACGCGCCCTGGAACCGGAAGAAACCCGGCAGATAGTAGAATCGGTTTTGGATGCGCTGACCTATCTTCACGGACAGGGACTGGCGCACACGCGGATAAAGCCGGGGAATATCATGGCCGCCGGCGACCAACTAAAAATTTCCAGCGACACTTTGTGTGAGATTGGCGGCGCACCACTCGTCAGGCAGGAAGCCACAATTTACGCCGCGCCGGAATCCACGGCAGCGCCGGTCTCAATCGCCGCGGACGTCTGGTCTCTCGGCGTCACGGTGGTGGAGACGTTGACGCAGCGCACGCCGCTGATACGCAGCCAGACGCGCACGGAATTCCCGGTGCCGGAAACTATTCCGCCGCCATACCTGGAAATTGCGCGGCGCTGCGTGCAACTGGATCCCGCGCGCCGCGCCAGCCTGAAGGAAATCTCCGTGCTGCTGAATCCCGGGGCGGCCCCGCACCGTGAAATTCCCATGACGTCGCCCGTCGCGGAACCTGTTGCCGCGTCGGAACCTGGGAAAAAGAGCCTGGCGTCGCAGCACGTTTCCCTGGCGCCGCACACGCTTCTGGGAGCAGCGACATCGAAGACTACAGTCTCGCAACCCTCTCCACGTAAGTCGCGATTTGCGCTGCCATTGTTCATCGCGATTGTGGTGCTTATCGCCCTGCTTCTCGCGCCGCGGATGCTCAATCGGTTTTCGCAGTTGCAACCTCATGCGGAGGCGGTGCAGCCGACGATTGCACCGGCGGCGGAGACGCTTACTCCGCCAGCGGCCACCAATGCTCCGGCGGCAAAGCCCGGGCGCTCAAAGCAGGTTATCTCGCAGCCCAATGGCGCCGATACCATAGCCGTTGGATCTGGCGCGGCTCGTCCCTCGGAAAAAGAACCGGCGCACGCAAAAATTTCAGAATCGCTGGCAGGAACCACACCTACGGAAGCGGGGCCGGGACGCCCCGTCGACAAGTCTTCGAATTCGATGGCCGCAAAAACTGGTGGCGCTTCGTCAACAACGGCAAATTTGACTGGCGGCCGCGGCGCAGTGCAGTACCAGGTTGTGCCGGATATTTCACAGCGGGCGAAGGACTCGATCCAAGGGACCGTCAAGGTCTTCGTGAAGCTGCAGGTAGACGCCGGCGGCGCCGTAACCCATGCAGAATTGATCAGCGGCTCCAACAAATTTTTTGGCGATCAGGCGGTGAACGTCTCGCGCCGTTGGACGTTTACCCCGCCACAAGCAAATGGCCAAAACGCTGCCAGTGAATGGCTGCTTCGATTTGAATTTTCCCGCGCCTCTACCAAAGTGTTCCCGGTACAGACCAGCCCGTAGCAAAAACGGCGACTCCCACCACAAACAATGGTGGAGTTCATTACATCGTCAATACCACGCGAAATTCTGCTTTTCCGCTCATCATGCGCGCGTAGCCTTCCGCGGCTTTCGCCAGCGGAAATTTTTCAATCATGGGACGCACGCCGGTCAACTCCGAGAATCTCAGCGTGTCTTCCGAATCTGTGGGGATGCCGGAAGCCCAACCCTGAATGCTGCGGCGGCCTATGATCAATTGTATGGGCGACGCTTCGATAGGCTCCATGGTAGCCCCGACGACCAGCAGTGTCCCATTCGCCCCCAACCCGTCAATCAGTTCCGACATGGCCTTGGAGCTGGGAGCTGTCGCGAGAATCACGCGCGCTCCCCCCATTTTTTTGAGCGCTTGCGCGGCGTTGGTGGCTTTGCTGTCGATGTATTCGACGGCGCCTAACTTTTTGGCGCGATCGGCGTTTTCCGGTCCGCGCCCGATGGCGACGGTGCGATAGCCAAATTTGCTGGCGAACTGAATTCCCAGATGGCCGAGCCCGCCGATACCCTGCACAGCGACAAGATCTCCAGGCATCGCGCCGCTATGCCTTAACGCATTGAACGTAGTAATTCCCGCGCACAGCAATGGCGCGGCGTCCGCGGCATCCAAGGAATCCGGCATGGCCGCCAGCGCCTGCACCGGCACAACTACATATTCCGCGTATCCGCCGTCGTAACTGATGCCCGGTATTAACAATTTTTCACAGTTGGCAAAATCACCGCGCCGGCAAGACAGGCACATGCCGTCTTGACCGCCGTGCCAGCCAACGCCCACGCGCTGGCCCTTCGTCCATCCAGAAACATTGGCGCCGAGCTCGTCTATAACACCAGCGATTTCGTGCCCCGGGACGCGCGGATACGTGATGCCCGGCCACTGGCCTTCCTTGGTGAGCGCGTCGCTATGACAGATGCCGCAAGCCTGCACGCGAATCCTGACGTGGCCGGCAGTCGGCGAAGGAATCTCGCGTTCCACCAATTCAAATTCAGCTCCGGGACTGCTAATCTGCGCAACTTTCATTTTTGTCATGGGCACTCCTTCGTAGAGAAATTGAGACCGTTGAAAATCACCAGAATGTCGGCGCCTGTTCCGCCGAAAGCCGTTGGATGCAGGCCGCTGTCTCATCGTTAGAGGATCAGGCATATCACACGCCGCATTAACATTTATGGGCGACCCTGATCAGGAAACGTGCGCGCCGTGCTTCGCGTGTTGTTTTTGGATTAAGATACTTGCCCCAGCGCCATAGCGCGGTTGGCCGGCTTTTCGCGGCCAGGCAGCGCGGCGCAGGCTTTGCCGGTTCACCTAGGAGCTCGTTTGCGCACGACGCTGAAAATTGTCCTGCCTCTAATTATCAGCGTAGCTGTGGTTTCCCTGCTGTTTGCCGCCTACCAGGTGCGCACCGACCGGCGCATCCTCCGAAACGATCTGTCCAGACGCGCGGAAATTCTGGGCGAGAGCCTGCAGGAAAGCGTCGAACCACTGCTAGAACATGCACGGGAAAAGAACCTGCAGCGATTGGTGGACCGCTTCGGCCAGCGCGAGCACCTACAGGGCGTGGCGGTTTACGACGTCGAGGGCAAGGTGTTGGCAATTACTCCGGGCTTGGCGCCGGTTTTTATGGCGCGCCCGCTGACAGCGATACGCGCGGCCCAGAAAGATACCGGCAACGGCGAGTTTGTGAAAATCGCCGGCGCGCCGATGCACATCTACGCGCTGCCGCTGCATAACGACGCCAAGCCGGCAGGAGTGCTGGCGCTATTTCACGACACCACGTACATCAACACACAGGTGTCGCACACGCTTCGCGACGCTTTGCTGACGGCGCTGATTCAAACGCTGCTGATCACCGCGCTGGCGATGGTCCTGGTGCGCTGGACGTTTACAAATCCGTTGACGCGTACGGCCAAGTGGCTGCGCACATTGCGCACCGGGCAAACCCACGCACCGCCCACACTTCCCGAAGGCGGTCTGTTTGACCAGTTGCACCATGAAGTGACGCACCTGGCGCGGGATTTGAATGCGGCACGCGCTTCGGCGGAAAAAGAGGCGCGGCTGCGGGACACCAATGCGTCGCAATGGACAGCCGAGCGGCTGCGTGTGAGCCTGCGGACGAAACTAAAGGGCCAACCGCTTTTCGTGTTGTCCAACCGCGAACCGTATATGCACGTGGTGAACGAAAACCGGTCGGTGAACGTAATCGTACCGGCAAGCGGATTGGTTACCGCGCTGGAGCCCGTCTTGCTGGCTTGTGACGGAACGTGGATTGCTCACGGTTCGGGCAACGGCGATCGTGCCGCGGTCGATTCGCAAAGCCGTTTGCGCGTACCGCCGGATCGGCCCAGTTACACTTTGCGCCGCGTGTGGCTCACGCAGGAAGAAGAGAAAGGCTACTACCAGGGTTTTGCAAACGAAGGGCTCTGGCCACTTTGCCATATCGCGCATACGCGCCCGATATTTCGCCCTGACGATTGGCTGCATTACCAACAGGTGAACCGGCATTTTGCCAACGCCGTGCTGGATGAAATGGAAGGCACGGAATCGCCCATCCTGCTGGCACAGGATTATCACTTTGCGTTGCTGCCGCGCATGGTGAAGGAAGCACGTCCCGACGCGCGCGTGGCAATTTTTTGGCACATCCCGTGGCCCAACCCGGAGGTATTTGGAATTTGTCCTTGGCAACACGAATTACTGGAGGGATTGCTGGGCGCGGACCTGATCGGTTTTCACACGCAGTCGCACTGCAACAATTTTCTTTCCACTGTGGATCGTTCCGTGGAGGCGCTGACGGAGTGGGACCGCTTTGCGGTGAACCGCCAGGGGCATGTGACGCGCGTGCGACCGTATCCCATCAGCGTGGCGTTTCCGGAAAAAACCGTGGCGATCAACGATTCGCGAAATACCGGCGAGGAGCGCGCGGCGTTGTGCGCCGAGTTAGGCGTGGAAGCAAGCCTGCTCGGCGTGGGCGTCGATCGCGTCGACTATACCAAAGGAATTATCGAGCGCTTTCGCGGGATCGAGCGATTTTTGGAATTGAATCCCGGATATCAGCGGCGATTCAGTTTTGTCCAAATCGGTGCGCCGAGCCGCACGGACATCGAGCGCTATCGGCAATTTCTGGATCAGGTCAGCGCGGAAGCCGAACGCATCAATGCCAGATTCCAGGCGGGGCGGTGGAAGCCCATCGTGCTGCTTAGTAAGCATCACTCGCATGAACAGATTGACCGCTACTACCGCGCGGCGTCGGTGTGCCTGGTGACTTCCTTGCACGATGGAATGAATCTGGTGGCCAAAGAATTTGTGGCAGCTCGCGATGACGAACGCGGCGTACTCATCCTGAGCACCTTCGCAGGAGCTGCGCTGGAGCTTGGGGATGCACTGCTGGTGAATCCGTACGATGTGCAACAACTGGCGGAAGCGATTCACCGATCGCTGGATATGCCCGAAGAGCAACAGGCCTCGCGGATGCACCACATGCGGGCCCAAGTGCGGGAACACAATGTGTATCGCTGGGCAGCCAACCTGCTTTCGGACCTCACGGAGATTCGCATTGACGCGCCTGAGAAGGCCGAAGTGCCTTAGCTGTTCGGGATTTTCTCGCGTTTTACCCCTTAACATAAATGGTAATTCGGTAACAAAACGAAACGTTCCTACAGGAAACCCTGTATCACAGCGTTTTTCCGATGTAAATTCTAAAACTTCCGCGCGCACAGATGCGCGACGGAGAAAACCTCTGCTGAATTTCCCTCATCAAAGTCACTGAGCAAAACAATACTGCTCAGGGGTTTTGGCGTTTATCAATCCATCCAACCATCAGGAGACAGGCATGAGACGCATGGCATTCTTACTTTTAGTTTTCGCCGGCTGCTTGGCACCCGGCGCGTTTGCCCAAGATAATGAGCACGTTCAGGTCGGTGTGTTTGCGGATTATTTCCGGCTCTCGCGAACTGATTCTGATTTACTGGGCGTTGGAGCGCGAGCGTCATTCCAGGCTTACAAGCGCGTAAAACTGGAAGGCGAAATGGCGTACGATTTTGGCCGGGCTTTCACGGAAGGTTTTGAAGACACTACCACCGGCACGGTAACTTTCCAGCGGACCGATGTGCGCGTGCTTCATGGATTGTTTGGTCCCCGCATTAACCTGGGGAGCCATGCCATTCAGCCGTTCGTTACCGCGAAAGGCGGGTTTCTCAATTTCAGGCTCGACGACGCTCCGGTAACGTTCGACACTTTTTCGAGTTCGGTTTCGGATCTGCGCAGGAACAACGTGATGGGAACTTTTTATTCCGGCGGTGGACTCGAAGGGCATATCGGACCAATCGGTCTGCGCTTCGACATTGGAGACGAGATGTATTTCAATCACGGCACACACCACAACCTGCGGGCTACTTTTGGACCGGTGATCCGCTTCTAACGTAAGTCTCAGAGTCTTTTTTCAAGTTGTGCACATCAAAAGGGTGGAGGCGCAGCGCCTTCGCCCTTTTCGTTTTGGCGGCGACGCCTGTGACTTCTGCCGCGTGCTACTATTCTGTGGCCCGGTATAAAGGAGAAATTCCAATGAAATGGACTCCCGGCGGCGAAAGTCAGGACGTTGAGGATCGCCGTGGCGATACCGGCGGCGGCGGTGGCGGATTTGGGTTTGGCGGGATGCACATCGGCATCGGTGGCGCGATCATCCTGCTGATTTTAAGTTTCGTTTTTAAGACTAATTTCTTTGCATTACTTGGAGGCGGTGGCGGAGCGGTTGAGCCCGCTCCTTCGCGGGTGAGCGATCCGAATACACCACGTGGTACTTCGCCGCGTGATCAGGCGGAAAAACCGCTGGTGCAGTTCGTGTCTTTCGTACTGGATGACACGCAGAAGACGTGGACAACGATTCTTCCGCAGCAGGCCAACAAACAGTACCGGCACGCCAAGCTGGTGCTGTTTCGCGACGCGATCCAATCGGGATGCGGCGGCGCTGAGGCTGCCACCGGTCCATTTTATTGCCCGCAAGACGAAAAGGTTTACATTGACCTGGGTTTTTACGACGAACTGAAGCGCCGCTTCGGAGCACCCGGGGAATTCGCGCAAGCATACGTTCTCGCGCACGAAATCGGCCACCACGTACAGAAAATTGTGGGCATCGAGGCCCAGGAACAACAGATGGTGCAGCAAAATCCGCGCGCGCGAAATCAACTGTCGGTGAAACTGGAATTACAGGCCGACTGCTTCGCGGGTATCTGGGCGCAGAACACGCAGCAGCGTGGTTTGTTGGAACAAGGCGACATCGAGTCCGCTTTAGGTGCGGCCGCGGCGGTAGGAGATGACCGTCTGCAAAAGCAGGCCACTGGTCACGTGAGCCCGGATTCGTTCACGCACGGCTCGTCAGAGCAGAGAATGTCGTGGTTCCGCAAAGGTTTCGACAGCGGTTCCATCTCGGCATGCAATACGTTCGGGCAATAGAGAAAAATTTCTGTTGCGGGAACTCCCGCAGTCTGATCCAGCTATAAATCCGCGAGGCCGAATTGTTCCTGATGCTGGCGCAGCAGGAACTGATCGGTCATGCCGGCGATGTAATCGCATACCACGACGGCGCGGGAAGATTGCGCGACTGCTTCTTCATACGGTGCGGGCATGGAGCCCGGCAAAGAATCGTAATGCTTGAAGAGTTCTTCCAGACAGCGCACGGAACGATCGCGATCTTCGGTTATGGCCGGATGGCTGTACACGTGGGCAAAAAGAAAACGTTTCAGCCGAGCAGCCAATTGCGCCGCCTCTCCGCTAAATGCGGCGAGTCTTGCGGGCGTGCGACGGACGTCTTCCGTGTTTTTCACCCTTGCGTCGCGCACACGCGCCTGCGTGGATTCGATGAGGTCGGTAACCAAAAAATTGAGGACGCGCTTGAGTGCCTCGTTGAATTTGAGTTTATCTTTCGCGCCGGGATGGTCTTTTTTGACGGCGTCATGCGTAGCGCCGAAAAACGGAACTTCTCTGCTGAGCGCTTCGATATCCAGCAGGCCGGCCTCCAGCGCATCGTCCAGGTCAGCGGTGTCGTAGGCGATTTCGTCCACGCAATCGATAAGCTGGGCTTCCAGTGGCGGCCGCAACTCGAGAAGATATTCCGCAAGCGCGGGAAAATTCTGCGCGCCATATTGGTGTGAATGTTTCACGATGCCTTCGCGCACTTCAAAGGTTAAATTCAGCCCCGGAAAATCAAGATAGCGCTGTTCGAAATGCTCGACGATGCGCAGTGCATGAAGGTTGTGATCGAATCCGCCGCCGCGGGCGCGCATCAGTTCGTCGAGTTTGTGTTCGCCGGCATGGCCAAACGGCGGATGGCCGATGTCATGAACAAGTGCGAGGGCCTCAGCGAGTGCGGCGTTCAGGCCCAGAGCGGTGGCCACCGTGCGCGCAATCTGCGCCACTTCGATGGTGTGCGTGAGGCGATTGCGAAAGTGATCCGAAAAACGCATGGTGAAAACCTGCGTTTTGGCTTCCAGCCGCCGGAAGGCGCGCGCGTGCACGATGCGATCGCGATCACGAACATATTCACTGCGATACGGATGCAGAGGTTCTGGATAACGCCGCCCGCGAGTTTGGAGGACATCCATGGCCCAGGGTGCGGTGTTGAGGAGCTTTGGTTGAGTATCGATGAAGTACTCCGGCGGGCGGGACACGGTGATTACGTCCCATCATCTCACGTCAAACAATTGCGTTCGCGTACATCAGGCCACGGCCGCAAATTCCATGTCGCAAAGTCTAAGAATGCGGCGGCAGGACGCCGAGGCCACGATCCGCTTCTTCCGATATCGTTGAATCCGGGAACTCTTTCTTGACCTGCTCGTAGACTGCGGCCGCTTCCTTGGGATTTGTTTGCCGTAAAACTCCGGCAAGCTCCAGTAGGACCAAGGGCCGGGGGACAAACACAGAGCCTTTATCGGCGAGAGCGCGATAAACTTTTATGGCATCATCCGTTTTACCGGTGCGTGAATAAATCACCGCTATCTGGTATTGCGCCATGTCAGCGAGTTCCTTGTCGCCGCCGGAGCTGATTTTCTTCAACTCGTCAAGCGCCTGGTTGTGCTGCTCGAGATCTTCGAGACACAGGGCGTTGTAATACCGCGCCAGCCTGCCCGGTTCGGTACTGGAATATTTGCCGGCCACTTCGGTGAATTTGCGGGAGGCATCCTGCGCTCGCGACATTTCGTCGGGATAGGTCGGCTCATTGGGATTTAAGGGTTCTCCGGGCAACGGCGACCCCACGCGCGCGCCATAGGATTTGAGGGCGGCATCGAAAGCCGCGGACGCTTCGACAGTTTTGCGATCGTGATAAATTCGCCAGCCGCCATATCCGGCGGCGGCCACAAGAAGCACCAGCAAAACTGCGAGCGTGAGCTGGCCATGGGAATATACGGCTTCCGCGCCATGCTCCAGCGTCTCCTTAATTTTGTCCTGCTTCAGCTCTTTGCGCGAAATATGATCGGCCACAACGTTTCCTCACTTGTTTGGAAGCAGTAATCGTAGCACAGTAGTGGCCGCCCGCTCATGAACCGCATCTCTGCCTGCTTGATTACCTTCAATGAGGAGCACAATCTGCCGCGCGCGCTGGCGTCGTTGGCCGGGGTGGCCGACGAAATTGTCGTGGTGGATTCGGGGAGCACGGACCGCACGGAGGCAGTTGCGCGTGAACACGGGGCGCAATTTTTCTACCGCGCGTGGTCGAGCTACGGCGAGCAAAAAAACTTCGCCGCGGAGTGCGCGAAGAATCACTGGGTTTTGTCCATGGATGCGGACGAAGAATTGAGCAGCGAGCTGCAAACTTCGCTGCTGAACTGGAAAAAGTCTCCTGCGACTTTTCCAGTATACGAAGTGGCCAGAAAAACGTGGTACCTGGGCGCGTGGATCAATCATTCGAGCTGGTATCCCGATTTTCAGCGGCGGCTTTACGACCGCCAGGATGCGCGATTTTCAGGCATCATCCACGAATCCGTGCGTTTTGTAGGTCCGCCCGGGCGGTTACATGGCGATTTATTGCACTACACGGTGCGCTCTTTCGACGAACACCGCGCCAAGGTCGACAAATATACACAGTTGGCCGCGCAACAAATGCTCTGGGAGGGCAAGCGGTCGTGGCGGGGGCCGATGCTATTCGCGACGCCGTGGCGATGGTTTGACACGCTGGTTTTGCGCGGCGGATTTCTGGATGGATATCGCGGATTGCTGATTGCGAAAATGGCGGCACGTTCAGTTTGGCTGAAATACGCGAAGCTGGGAAAATTGATCAAGGAAGAAAAACTTCAAGGCGAACGCGGACCGACTTCGTGAAGATCTTGTTTGTGGACCTGGAAAAGGAATGGCGCGGCGGCCAGAACCAGGCGCTGCTGCTGCTGAAGGCTTTGAACGCGCGCGGCGACACCGCGGAGTTGGTCGCCGTAAAGGGCTCCGTTCTCGGCAAGCGCGCATTGTCGCGGCGCGTAAAGGTTCATTCGGTTTCCCGGCACACCGCCAGGGCTTCCGCCGCGCTCAAGATTTTTAATCTCACGCGAAATCACGCCTTCGATGTGGTGCACGCCAATGAAGCGCACGCCGCGACGTCGGCGTGGCTAGCCGGAGCGCAACGGCAGGCAGCGTTCGTGATTTCCCGGAGGGTGGGTTATCCACTGGGAAAATCCCGGCTGGCCCTGGCTCGCTATCGATCCGCGACACGGATCGTGGCAATCTCGCAATGGGTGGTTGAGAGACTGGTGGAATCCGGCGCGCCGAAAGAAAAAATTGTGGTGGTTTACGAAGGCGTGGAGACGGTGCCCTCACCGACGAGTGAATCGCGGGAGCGCGTGCGGGAGCGCTTGCGTATTCCGAATGAGGTACCGCTATTGGGATCTGTCGGCGTACTTTCCCCCGACAAAGGTCATGAACTGCTGATTCGCGCGCTGGCGCAACTTAAGGCGGAATTTCCGGACTGCCGATTGCTGCTGGCGGGTGATGGACCGAGTCGGCTGCCACTGGAAGCGCTGGCGAAGGAACTGGGCGTGGCAGAAATGGTGATTTTTCTCGGATTTGTGACAGACATTGATTCGGTATATCAGGCGCTGGATGTGTTTTTGTTTCCGTCGTTTTTCGAAGGGCTGGGAACTTCGCTGCTGGCGGCGATGAGTTACGAAGTTCCGTCCGTGGCGTTTCAGTGTTGCGCGTTTGGTGAAATTATTGAAAACGAGAAAAGCGGGGTGCTGGTGACACAGGGCAACGTCGAGGAAATTGTGCTGGCGGTGGCGCGATTGCTGCGGGATAAGGAATTTGCGCGGTCCATTGGGGAAGCGGGACGGGCGCGGATCGGCGAAACATTTTCGAGTGTGCGGATGGTGGAAAAGATGACCAAGGTGTACCGGACTTGTTTGCTGCTGGAATGATTGAATGCATATGGTAAAGCGAAGAAGTTCAGGTTGGCTCGTGTTCGTTGATGGCGGTCCAAAATCCCCACACGCGAATTCTGCGTGTGGGGCACCCAAAAGCTTTCCGTCATCGGGGGGCGACGGTTTCGGTAAGAGTACAGATGAAGATGTGATTTAAAAAGCGCAAAGCGCCGGACTTTGTTTGGTGCGAGTCACGGCGCTTCACGCTTCCATAAAATTTTGCGCTAGTTTACTGTCTGGTCCTTTTTCCAGCGGTCCCCTCCTATCCGCTTGCCGAATACGTCAAGCGCTTTTGGAATTAAACAACCCATCGTCCTTTGGCTTCCAGGAACTCCACCCCAACTGCAAAGCCTTCGCCTTGCAGCGGCTGGCAGTAGGCCACTCGAGCCGAGGAACGAAACTCTCCGGTACGCGATGCGAAAAGCAAACTTTCGCCTTGCTCCCAGCGCCGCACGCTGACTACGCGAGCGCCGCGCGCACTTACATTTTCGGTAAAAGTCGATTCGGAGCCGGGCAGCTTCCGGTGACCTTCGAGAATCACGGGAACTTCCATGGGAATGCGCTGCTCTCCACGGTGATACGTAAACGGTCGTGTACGCAGGGCCATCGATACTCACAAGCACGCGGCGATGCGCGTAAGATTTTGAACATTGCTGTTGCCGCGATTCTTCATGCGATACAGAGCGCGATCCGCGGCGCCCAGCAATTTTTCGGGGGTGTCGCCGTCTTCGGGAAAGGAAGCCACACCGGCGCTAACGGAGAGGGCAGGCGCTTCCTCTTCGCTGGAAAGGCGTTCGCCAACTCGAGTGATAACGCGGGTGGAGATGTCGCGCCCGGCCTCCGGCAGGATGAGCGCAAACTCGTCTCCGCCATAACGCGCGGCGGTGTCGATAGCGCGCGAATGATTACGCAAAATTTTTCCAAGCCGCACCAGCGCGCGGCTACCGGTCAAATGGCCAAAGCGGTCGTTGATGGACTTCAGGCCGTCCATGTCCAGCAGGACGATGCTGAAGGGGTGGTGAGTGCGGCGCGAGCGGTCGAGCTCGGCTTCGATGACGCTGATGAGCCGGCGGTAATTGGCGAGGCCCGTGAGTGGATCGGTAACCGCCATGGAACGGACCTGATCGAACAGTCGCGCCTGATCCAGAAGCGCACCACCCAACATCACCACATAGCTGGTAGTCTTGCTCAGCTCGGCAAGAAAGAAAGGCCCATCGAAAAGCTGGCGCGAGAACGCGGCGGACACGTGGCACACCACGTTGAGAGAGGCCACGATGAACAACGAATAGTCATAGAGTGACGGCGCGGTGCGAGATTTTTTGTCGCTCTTCAGCCGCTGGCGGAAGCAGAAAGCGGCGAAGAGAAAGAGCGCTCCGGGAAGTAGATCCCAAGGGCGCGATATCAAGCTGGTGTGCTGCGCCAGCGGTTCAGAAGGCGCTGCAAGAAATGCCGCACTGGTTACGTAGGTGGCGATGGCCACCACCAGAAGCGCTCCGGCGGTCTCGCGGCTAGGCTGTCGCGCGGTGGGCATGTAGCGCTCCACGGCGATCGCTCCCAGCAGTAAAACGGCAAGAAGGGTGCGGCTGACCATCCAGCCCATGGGGATGCGGTACAGATTTACGTGGCCGGTGGCCAAAGACTCATTCAAACCGAAATAGCCAACGGTTTCGATGATTCCAGAGAGGACAAAGCCGAAGGCTAGAATGAGCGCGGTACGGTCGTGCGTGCCGCGGAAGCGTACAAGAGCGTTTGCGGCGTAGCAAAAGCTCAACAGTGTGCCGCCCACTTCGAGATAGAGATAAGTCTGTGAAGAGCCGGCGAAGCTGGCCTGACGCAGCTCCACCATGAGCGCCGGGAAAATGGCGAGAGCAATGACGCAGCTGAAGATAATCAGCGCGCGTCTATTGTGGGCGGGCTGCTCAACCCTGAAATACCCGACGATTTTGCCCCAACCACCCACGATACCCCCCAATTGCCTAGGAAAGCCTGACAACTCCCAAGGAATGCAACTGGGTGCCCTTTTGCGCGACAAATTTCATGTCTGCAAGTCAATGAAAAGAGGTTACATACTTGAAGCCTACCAGAGCGACAGTAAGGTTCTAATTTGGGCGAGACAGCCGTAGGCGAGGCATAACGGGACTGTTAGCGAGATATTTCTAATGTTTCGTTGTGGTTAACCCGGTCTTAGGGCCAGTATCAATGCGGAATCGCGCCAGTCTCAGTGTGAGACTGTCTCATAAGAGAGCGGCAACGAGACTGGTTAGGCTTTGGGCTTTGGCGGGGGCAGGTCGCGCGCCGTAACGGTGTCCACAAAGCCGCACGCATTGTGGCTGCCGTCGCAAAATGGCTTGTTCATGGAGCGCCCGCAGCGGCACAGCCCGATGGTGCTGCGTCCAGCCAAGCCAAAGGGCTTTCCCTGCGGGTCGACGAGCTCGAAATCACCTTCGATGCGCAGCGATCCATTATTGTTCACGGTGATTTTCGTACCGGGCATTGACACTCCTCAGTTTTATTTGGTCGCCGCAAGCATGGCGATGCAGTAATTTCCAACAGATTAATATTTCGGAACGGAAGGGTCGACTTCGTCGGACCAGGCCAGAATGCCGCCCTTGAGATTAAGTATCTTACGGAAACCTGCTTTGCGCAAAAAGTCCACGGCTTCGGCGGAGCGCTTTCCGCTGCGGCAGTGGGCCACAATTTCGCGCGAAGAATCAAGTTCATGCACACGACGCGGAAGTTCGCCAAGCGGGATCAAGTGGCCGTTGAGATTGCAGATCTGAAATTCGTGCGGCTCGCGCACGTCAAGAATGAAAAGATCATCGCCACGGTCGAGGCGCGTCTTTAAATCACGCGGAGTGATTTCCGGGACCTGCACGTTGGAGGCGGGAGCCTCTTCTCCACGGACGCCGCAGAATTCGTAGTAATCAATCAGCTTGGTGATGGTGGGATGATCGCCGCACATCGGGCAACCGTGATTCTTGCGAAGCTTTAATTCGCGGAACTTCATCGCTAGTGCATCGAAGAGCAACAGGCGGCCGGCGAGGCTGTCGCCTGCGCCCAAAATCAGCTTGATGGTTTCCATCGCCTGGATGGAGCCCACAATTCCCGGCAGCACGCCCAGAACACCGCCCTCCGCGCAAGAGGGCACGAGGCCTGGAGGAGGCGGCTCGGGATACAAGCAGCGATAGCACGGGCCATCGGGCATGCCGAAGACGGTGGCCTGCCCCTCAAATCTAAAAATCGATCCGTAAACATTGGGCTTGCCGAGCAGGATGCACGCGTCGTTTACAAGGTAGCGCGTGGGAAAATTATCCGTGCCGTCCACGATAATGTCGAAATCTTTGAAGAGGTCAAGTGCGTTTTCGCTGGTGAGCTTGCTTTCGAATGTCTCGATATGAATGTCCGGGTTCAGATTGGAGAGACGCGCCTGCGCAGCCGCGGTTTTGGGCTTGCCGACGTCGTCGGAACCGAAAGTCACCTGCCGCTGCAGGTTGGTGAAATCCACGACATCGAAATCCACGAGGCCCAGGTGGCCAACTCCTGCCGCAGCCAGGTACAAACCTAGAGGCGCGCCAAGGCCGCCGGTGCCAATCAGCAGGACCTTGGCGTTCTTGAGCTTGAGTTGGCCGTCCATGCCGACTTCCGGCATGATCAGATGGCGGCTGTAGCGCAGAATTTCTTCGTTGGTCAGCGTGGTGGCCTTGGCGGTTGCGCCCGGTTCAGATGGAGTGAGGGGTGACTGAACTTTTGTAGACATCGTTATTTACCTTTTCTTCTGCAACTGGATTCCTGGTGTTGCATGGCTACGGTTAAATTCCGCCGGCTATGGACGGAACGATGCTGATGGTGTCGCCATCTTTAGTAGGCGTGTTTTCTTTGGAAAGATAGCGAATATCTTCATCGTTCACGTAAACGTTCACAAAGCTGCGCAACTTGCCCTCGTCCGTGAAGAGATGCTTGCGTAACTCTAAGAATTGCGTGGTCAACTGCCCCAAAGCTTCGCCCACGGTTTTGGCGGCGACTTCCGTGGATTCCTGCTTTCCGGCAAAAACGCGCAGCGGCGTGGGGATGATCACTTTTACAGACATCCAAGCTCCTTTTTGCGACGGCAAAATAATCACTACAGCGCGCGTCAGGATGCGGCTTGCTGCAGGCAAATATCTTCGCTTTGAAAATCGCTGCGATCATCCGTCAGACGCCAGGAAGTCATGCCTTCCGGAATTTTGTTGGCCACGCTGACGATAACGTAGCTGTACCATGGCCAGGCATGCTCGCGATCATACTGGCTGGGCCGCGCCGGATGATCAGGATGCGAATGATACCATCCGACGACTTGTAGGCCCTGATTGGTGGCGGCTTTTTCGGCGTCCAGAACGTCCTGGCTGGTAATCGAAAATCGATTTCGCGGCGAATCGTCGCGGCGATTTATCAGCGGATGCAGCGCGTGTATTTCACGATAGATGCTGCGGTCGGCTACCTCGGTGTCGCGGCCGAGCAGCGCGCCGCAACATTCATGCGGATACGTTTCCGCGCCGTGGCCGCGAATTTTGTCCGCCAGCTCGGAGCTGATTTTCAGTTGCGCTGCGTTGCCCATGGAAATTACTCCTCGTCCCAAAAGCGTTCGCTGAGATATTTGGTGGCGGAATCCGCAAAGACCGTGACAATTACCGCTCGCTGATCGGATGGAATTGTTTCGGCAATTTGCAGAGAGCCGACCAACGCGGCGGCGGCGCTGGGACTGAGCAGCAGGCCTTCTTCGCGGGCCGCCCGTTTCACCATGCGATAGGCAGCTTCCGTGCGGACTTCAATATTTTCGTCCGCAAGTTCGTGGTCATAAATAGCGGGAACTAACGCGGTGGCCATGTGCTTCCAGCCTTCCAGGCCGTGGAAAGCCGCGTCCGGCTGCAAACTGATGCAGCGAATTACCGGATTTAATTCCTTCAGGCGGCGAGTCACGCCCATGAACGTGCCGCTGGTGCCGAGGCCCGCGACAAAATGAGTCACGCGGCCGATGGTCTGATCCCAAATTTCATTGGCAGTACCGTGGTAATGCGCCTGCCAGTTCGCGGGATTGCCGTACTGATCGGGGTAGAAATATTTCTCAGGATCGGCGGCCACTATTTGCTGCACGCGGCGAATGGCTCCGTCGGTGGCTTCATCGCCCGGCGTCATTTCAAGTTGCGCGCCGTACGCCGTGAGCATGCGTTTGCGTTCGCCAGAAGCGCTGTCCGGCAGGCAGAGAGTTACGGGATAGCCCAGGGCCGCGCCGATCATGGCGTAGGCGATGCCGGTGTTGCCGCTGGTGGCGTCAATGATCGTTTTGCCGGGCTGCAGTGCGCCGCTTTT
>JALYLI010000185.1 GCA_030774335.1 Acidobacteriota bacterium
CTGCCGGTCATACTTTTTCACGGCGGCTTTCATTTTGGCGGAACTCTCACGCGCGTTTTGATGTGGATGCTTATTTTTACCGTAGTCAGCGGCCTTTTTGGCGCAGCCCTGCAACATTACCTTCCGCGCGTCATGACCTCCGATGTGCCCTTCGAAACCATCTACGACGAGATCGGGCACGTTCGCAATCTGCTGCTCGAAGAAGCCGACCGCTCGACGGAAGCTCTCTGCGGCTCACTGGGGGTTCGCAGAATTTCGAAGGAAGAAATTCAGCGCGCCGGCGGCTTTACGGCGATGCGGCCCATGGCGACCGCTGCCAGAGGTGGCGCGGCCGTCGCAGCAGCAGTGGAAATCGTGCTGCTCAATGAAGAGGAAAGCGCGCCGCTTCGCCGCTTTTATCTCAACGAAATGCGCCCGTTTCTCGAGCGGCCTGCCGAGCGCCGGCTGCTGCTTTTCGACGCGAATAAAGCGCAAATAGGCTTTTCGGGTTTGCGCACTCTTCTTCCCGAGCGAGCCCACGCTACACTCGACGATTTGCAGGATATCTGCGAAGAAGCGCGGCAGCTTCAGAAGCAGCGACGCCTGCATCACTGGCTGCATCTTTGGCTTCTCGTGCACATCCCGATTTCATTGGCGCTGATTGTCCTTGGCGCCGTGCACGCGGTGATGGCACTGAGGTATTGATGGTTGGTTTTTCAGGAAGCGCTCGACCGGTAAAAAGATAAGTGGCCCGAACTCGCACCACAAAAAAGCTTGCGCAACGCGTTGACCTCAATTACTTCAAGAGGCCGACTCCGCTGAAACGCGCCAAATTCTGGCTCAGCGTGCTGCTGCCACTGCTCGCGATTGTTTGGATTTCGTGGCATGCCATGCGCAAAGATGACCGCGTTTACAGTAGCGGTCGCATGTCGGAGCCCCACGCCATCCTCGAAAAGAACTGCGCGGCCTGCCACGTCCAGAAAGCGTCGGTATTTTCGGCGAAGGCCGACAACCAGGCGTGCCTGTCCTGTCACGACGGCCCGGTTCACCACGCCAGCCAAATCACTACCCCGGATTGCGCCAGTTGCCACACGGAACATCGCGGCCGCATAAATATCGCCGCCGTCAGCGAGAAATCTTGTGCCGCCTGTCACGCCGATTTAAAAACATCCGCAACGCTTGCGCACTACTCCGCGCACATCAATAGTCTTGCGGACGGCCACCCAGAGTTTGCGGCCCTGCGCGAGAGCCGCCGCGACCCGTCAACCATAAAGCTGAATCACGCCATCCACATGAAGCCGATTCGCCGCGGCCCGACCGGGCCAATCATTCAACTGGCGTGCGGCGATTGCCACCGGCCCGCTGTAGTGAAAACTCCCTGGACCTACGCCGATGCTGCGTACCTGACTTCCCCGAGTACGGCGGATGAAGCCGCGCAAAAGAGCGGTGCACGAAACGCAAGCGCGCTCTCTCCTCATGCGCGACCAAGCGGACGCGAGCGGATGGCTCCCGTCACCTTTGCGAACTCTTGCGCCTCCTGCCATCTGCTTTCGTTCGACAAACATTTCAATGAAGGCGTTCCGCACGACAAACCTGAAGTCGTACGCGCGTTCCTCAAGAAAAAGTTTCAGGAGTACGCGGCTGCACACCCGTCGGAGTTGCGTTCATCCCGAGACCCCGACAGGGATTTAACGGGTAGGCCGCTGGAGCCTCGCCTGCGAACCCTCACCGCGTCGCAGTGGATCGCGGAGCGCACCGGCGACGCCGAGCAACTGCTCTGGCGCAAGACGTGTCTGCAATGCCATCAACTTTCCTTTAGCGGAGCGGATAAATTGCCTGACGTGCGGTCGTCCGCATCACACGAAGACAATGGCCTGCCGCGCGTTACCGCTTCGAATGCCACCACTCGCTGGATGCCGCACGCTAAATTCGATCACGAAGCGCATGGATCGTTCACCTGCACCAGTTGTCACGAGAAGGCCTTGCACAGCGCGGATTCCAGCGAAGTGCTGCTACCGGGCATTGCAACGTGCCAGACGTGCCACGCGCCGAGCTCAGATCATGCAGAATCGCGCTGCTTCGAATGCCACACCTATCACGACTGGTCACAACGGAAAGAAATCGCGCCGGCGTTCGCGTTTCCAGCGCTAAAAACCGGCGGCCGCTGATCTCCGGCCGAGCGTAAAGAGAATAATCGCTTGCGGCTTGCGCGAAACGAAAACGGACTGCCGGTGAATTAGCTACAATTACGCTTCGCCATGCCCGTTGAATCAAATCAGACGTCTGCGCAGCCCAGCACCCAGCAATCCGCCGACGCCGCTTTCAAACCAGGAGCAGACCCCGCGCAGGCGTTCTGGCAAAATCTCACGCATTTTGATTCGACAAAACTTTCCTGGCCGCGTGCTTTGCGCAATGCCATCGGCGTGGCGCTGCCGCTGATCGCCGGTTTCGCGTTGCGAATGCCGCGCGGTGGATTGGTGGTCGCCAGCGGAGCGTTAAATGTCTCGTACTCCGACGGCAGCGATCCTTATTACGAACGCGCCAAGCGCATGCTGGCTTCCAGCGTCATCTGCGCGGTAGCCGTTTTTGCCGGAGCAATTTCCGGCAAACATCAGGTCATCGCTATCGTACTGGCTACGGCCTGGGCTTTCGTCGCGGGAATGTTCGTTGCCATCGGCGGCGCCGCGCCGGACCTCGGCGTGATCAGCCTGGTCACTCTTTTGATTTACGCGGCCCAGCCTCTGACGCCGCGTCAGGCGGCGATCTCAGGAGGACTGGCGCTCACTGGAGGATTGCTGCAGACGGCGTTATCGGTGGCGTTCTGGCCGATGCATCGCTACGACCCGGAACGCCGCGCGCTCGCGAGTTTTTACCTCGAACTTGCAAATCGCGCAGCGAAACCTCTGAATGCCACGTCGGCGCCGCTCGCCAGCATTCACAGCGAGCAGGCCCAGGAAGCTTTGTTGGGACTCGGTTCCGATCCGGGCGCTGAAAGCATGCGCTATCGCGCGCTGCTCAGTCAGGGCGAGCGCATTCGGCTGAGCTTGCTGATGCTTTCGCGTTTGCGGTTGCGCATGCAACGAGAAAATCCCGATTATCCGGCCATCGAAATCCTCCGCCATTATCTTGACGTGGCATCGCTGGTGCTGAAAAACATCAGTAATCTGCTCCAGCCCGCGCCAGGAATCCGCCATCAAAAAATAAATCAGGACTTGGTCAACGCCCTCGATCGTCAAGTGGCTCAATTGCGGGAACAACACTCCGCCACAGCTCCCTCATTTCTTGCCGCTGCCTCCAAGGACGCCGTATTTCAAATGGAGGGGCTGGATGGACAATTGCGCGCCGCGCTGGACTTGGCCTGCAGCAGCGAAGAAGTCGGTGATGAAAACAGTTCACGCATATTGACAAGCCCTTCCTGGAACGAGCAATTTCGCGGGTGGATGGAAGCGCTGCGCGCTAATTTGAATTTGCCATCGCCGGCGTTCCGGCACGCCCTTCGGCTCGCGGTTCTCGTAGCCGCAGGCGATATCATCGGCCGCACCGTTTCTTGGCGCCGCACGTATTGGCTGCCGATGACCGTAGTGCTGGTTCTGAAACCGGAGTTCACCGCCACATTCACGCGCGGGCTGCTGCGCATTGCCGGCACCATTGTCGGCTTGTTGCTGGCCACGGAACTTTTTCATATGTTTCAACTCAATGTCGGGGAGCAGGTAATTCTGATTTTTGCCTTTGTGTTTTTGCTACGGTGGCTGGGGCCGGCGAACTACGGGATTTTCGGCATCGTCGTCAGCGCCTTGATCGTGTTGTTGCTGGCCATCAGCGGGGTGGCACCGAAAGACGTAATCTGGGCGCGCGGGATTAACACCGTGGCAGGGGGCGTTATCACGCTGCTCGCCTATCGCCTGTGGCCCAGTTGGGAACGCACGCGCATATCGGAACGCATCGCGCAGATGCTGGACGCCTATCGCAGCTACATCGAAAGCCTCACACGGGTGCGCGTTGACGACGAATCCAGCATGCAGGAACTGGAGAGCGCGCGGCGCGACGCGCGTGTCGCCCGGTCAAACGTTGAAGCTTCAATTGATCGCTTAAGTTCGGAACCGGGAACCACCCGCGAACAGATGAGCCGCCTGAACGGTGTACTGGCCAGCTCACACCGCTTCGTTCACGCCCTAATGGCTTTGGACGCCATCTTTTCACAATCGCCGGAGCCTGCGAATTCGCCGCCGCTCAAAATATTTGCATCCAGCGTGGCCAGAACGCTTTTGTTACTGGCTTCCACCTTGCGAGGTTCCCACGTTCCGCTCAAGGATTTTCCGGACCTGCGCGAAGAATATCGCGCCATGGTTCCGGCACGCGTTGGCTTTCTGGACAGTGGCGTGCGATTTAATTCCATAGATATCGAAGCCGACCGCATCACCAATAGTGTGAATACCCTGGCGGAGCAAATCATGCATTGGACACGATCCCCGGAGTTTGCGGCTCTTCACAAGTTGCACTTGAGTTCGGCGGCTCAACAGACGTAAAGCTCCGCCGTGACGGGGTCGCGATATTCAGCGATTTCCCCAGCGCGAGGTAAACATGCTGCAACCACGTAGAGAATTTGTGATTTCCGCATCACTGTTGTTCGCGGCGGCAACCTTTGGCCAGTCGCGGCGTAAGTCGCTGCCTGACCCGCCTACGCCTGGTGATCCCAAACAACGCGACAAAATGGCCGAGCACGCCAATCCGCCGGGCTCTCAACAGGGCATTCTTCGAAAACGCGAACAGGATTTTCGTGCTGGAGTCGAAAAGCTATTTCAATTGACCAGCGCTTTGCGGGAAGAGTTGAAAACCACCACGACCACCGACGTGCTGAATGTCAAAATGTATAGACGTGTGCGGGAAATTGAGAAATTGGCCAAGCAACTGGAGTCCGAGGCCAAGGGTTAGCATGCCAATCTGAGAACTAGTTTTCTTTGTTGTCGTTCGAATTATCGATGGTGAAGTGCGGCAATTTGCCGTTGTGCCCGTTTTCCTTGCTTTCCTTGGGCCCTTCCTTGATCAGACCTTCCAGCGTGCTCTGGGAATGTTCGTCGACAGCACTGACGGCGGCCACCAGGCACGAATATAAAAAGGCCTTGATGCCGGTACGGAACTGCTCCGCCGATTGCTCGGCCGCGCGCGCAACGTCAGACTCCAGGGAACGCCGCCGCGTTTCGCATGCGGCTTGACTCTCAGCCTCGATGGAAGCCATGGAGGACGTGGCCTTCTGCGAAGCCTCAGAAATCATCATGTCAATCTGCGCCTGCAACTGCCGGCGGAACTCTTCCACTGCGTCGCTCGCGGAGCCATGCAGCATCGCCCGCGCTTCCGCTGCGCGAGCTTCCAGTTGCGCGGAGGCTTCGCGCGCCACCATCTGTTTGTCTTCCATCAGGCGCACCAGGTGGCGGTCAGAAACCCGTGTCGCCGCCGATTCAAATTCCTGCGTGGCCCGCTTGACCAATTCTTCCATTCGCCCCTGAATTTTGCTGTCGAAAAGCGCCGGTTCTATCTGCACCGCCTTGTCCGGGGCGTTCCTGATTTCCGCAATTTCGTGGCGCGCCTCGGTAACCAATTTTTCCAGCCGCGCGGAGATTTCTTCCATTTGCCGGTGCTGTGCGTCCTGCCGTTCCTGCCACTGCGCACGCACCTCGTTCAGCCGCGCTTCCAGGCGATTCAGAATTCCCTCTTCCGAGGTGCGAATCAACGGCTCAAAATTCTGCGTCGAAACTTCCGCGGTTTGACGCGTATTTACGCGCTGCAAATCATCAATCTTGCAAAGCGCGTCGCGCATCGCTTTATCCAACTGTGACGCGATCGCCGAGTGCATGGCCTGCTCCGCCGCTTGCTGCAGCTTCGGGCGTACCGACAAAATCAGTTGGTCGGAAGTGATCACAAATCGCTCGGTTTTCGGCGAGGCAGACGGCTGTCTTCCGGAGTCTGCGGTCGGACTTGGAGACGGCACTGCCTGCGGTCCGCTCACCGCATTGCTCATGGAGCTAGTTACGGCGCCGTTTGCCGGCGCATTCGCGTGCGGCTCCCGCGGCAAAGCTCCACCAGTAGCGAGGTGCGTGGTGGAGAGATCTCCATTGGTAAGCCGGTGCCAATCCGCTGGCGGCGAGGGTACCCCCCATACGTTCGACGGATTTTCCAGTTCAACACCAATCTGGAATAGTTCGCGAGGCGAGTCGGGTGTGTGGATGGAGCGCACCTGCGCGCGCATCAGTGGTGAGTTAGGCTCACCGTCGGCCTGAATGACCTGGATGCCAACCCACGAGCCCACCGGATATTCATGCCGGGAAGGATAGCGACAGCCATGAAGATTCACGCTTACCGAGGCAGTTTTTTCTTGAAACGGCTGGCCCAGGCCGTTCTTTCCTAAAATGATTAATGTAACGGGATGGTCCACGCGCGTGCTGCGCCGACCTTCAATTCCTGAATAACGTGCGCTGGCTGCCGGGCTCACACCACTACCTCCGTGCTTAACACTCCGCAGGATGAAAGCGTACCACCGCCGTCAATAGCTATACAAATAAAACGTACCGTTAGTAAGTTTCTCGGTACCGGGTTGACGGCGCACGCAAGTGCGCCGCCCGTAAGAATCAGCCGGCTGGTCGCGCAATGCTATTGCGATGGCGTCGCTTGTGCCGCCTGCGCGCTATCCGCGCTGAACACCGTCACTTCCACCCGGCGGTTTTTCTCTCTCGCGCCACGGCCTTTGCCTTCGTCCACCGGCTTGTCTTGACCAAGACCCACGATCTGGATCCGGTAAACGGGCATATTGTGCTGGCTGACCAGGTACGTCTGCACCGCTTCGGCGCGCCGACGGCTCAATTCCAGGTTGTGCTCCACGGAACCGGTCTTGTCGGTGAAACCCTGGATAGCTACAAAATACCTTTTCAGGCTCCCCACCTGGCTGGTCGAAAGTTGGTCCAGCTGCCCGCGCGCATCCTCGGTGAGCTTGGCGGAGTCAAACTTGAACAGCACTGTGACGTTGCCCGCCGGCTTATAATCGTCGATATTCCCGAGTCTTTCGTTCAACTCGTTATGCAGGTCCGCGCGTACCTGGTCCGATTTCTTCGAAGCCGCGTCGGCGCGCCCCAAAGCTTCCGTGGCGCGATTGTCCGCGGAAGTCGCTTTCTCATCGGCTGCGCTGATTTTTGGCTCGTCGGCTTCCAGTTGCTTCTGGGTATTTTTTTGATTTTTGTCCACTTCATTGATCTTTGTATTGGTCGGATCAACCTGCTCCGCGACGTACTTTTTCGTGGCGCAACCGCCCAGTAGCAACATGCCGGCGATTACGGGAATTTCAAGGTGCCGCTTCATAGAGATTCTCCTCTGTGCGAAATTGAGCTGGGTGCTCAAACGGGCCTAAAAAGCGCTTGCTGTTGGCTGGAATGGTTCGAAACTGAAAACTCTAAAAATCTCTTTGACCAAGCCATCTTACTGGAAACGCGCACAAGTTACCACAAATCGAAAACGAATGCGACCGGCGGCGGCTGAACCCTGTCGAAAATGCTTCGCCATTTTAGCAAAAATCCTCAAAGCTACTCAGCTGACTTCGACGTAATGCGGTCACGAATTCTCGCGTACTCGGCTTCTGAGATCACGCCTTTGGCGACGAGCTCATGTTTGTTCCGATACGGCCGGCCATCCACAATACGGCGCGCATCGCTATGCCCGATACCTGGCAGCTCGACGAGTTCGCTTTCCGTGGCGTCGTTCACGTTCACCAGGTGACTCTTGCCTCGATTCCATCCTTCCCTGACTCCTTCTGCCGCCGCCTGCGCCTGATCGGCAGCTTCCGCGGCTGCTTTGCCGATCTTCCTGCCGGCGTCTTCCAGCGCAGGCTTGGCTCGTTCCGTGGCTTTGGCCACTTCGTCGCGGGTTCGTTCTTCGCGAGAGCGTTCATCGGTGGAATCTCTGTTAAATGTGCACCCGGCCGCGAACGCCAGAATGGCCAAGGTGCAGATCGCAACACCGCCTTGATTAGTATTTCTCATAAATTCCCGCCCCAAACTGGTGATCCGCCAATCTGCCCGTGTGCAGCGCTTTACTCTTTGAACGGCAGAAGTTTGGCCTTTATTACGATGCAAAACAACCCCATTAGGAGTCTCTAATCGTCCAGGCAAAAGAACATCCGGCTTGGCCGACTGGCGAAAAATCGGATGAGGTTGTAAGTGATACTGTTGCAGCAAGTTATGGACAGGCAGGGCCGCTTCCTGGACTTAGCCTATAAGGTCGGTGATACCGACATCTTCGCCCGATATGGACATTTGTTTGCAGTATAACCATGTGTAGCAAGAAGAATCCAGCCCATGAGCCTCAGGTGCGCCATCGTAATCTCTGCTCTGTTACTTTTTGCTTCCGCGCCCGCGCGGGGAGACTCCATGAAGTTTACTGATAATAATTCTTCCCACGCTGTGCACTTCGTCGACAAAGCGCCCAGGTCCGGTCACTCTGATATCAGATTTTTGAGCGGAGCCCACAACAACGGCGCCAACAACGGCAACCACTATGGATTCTTCAAATCCAAACAGGGGCGTTTCCGTCTCGACGTGGCTCCTGGACAATCCGATCTGCCCAGCACCGATCCAGTTTCAACTCCCGAGCCCGCTTCACTTTCATTGCTGCTTGTGGGGTTGATTGGCGTTGGCAAATTTGGCCATGCGTCGCAATCTTTCTCTGGTCGGCGCGCGGTAAACAAGTCGAACTAACTCACGCAATGAATTACCTCACGGGCCCGCTTTGGCACGTGGGGTTTTTCTTCGGTGGATCACTGTGAACTTGATTGTTGCCCGGCTGGGCTTCACTTCATATCGCTGGTCATAATAAACAGCGGCTTCATTTCAAAGCTGGCATAGTGCGGCCTCAAGCGCTTGGTGTTGTAGTGCTCCTTTACATTCACGACTTTTTTTGTGGAGATGACCGTCTCGATCGGCACATTATCGTAGCGGCCATTTTTCAACACGACCAGCTTGCCATGCACTTTTGCCAGCAATAAATCGAGAGCCAGATTGCCGTAGGCCATCGGCACGATGGAATCGATGGCGTCGGGATCTCCGCACCGAACCAGGTACCCGAGCTTTTGATTGATCACCTCGATGGTTTTGCCGTTGTTATATTTCGGTGAAAGCTCTTTCAATTTCTCCGATACCAGGTCTCCTATGCCGCCCAGTTTTTTGTGGCCGAAGGCGTCCGCGGCGTCATGCTCAAAAACCATTTCTCCGCCTTCAAACATCGCGCCTTCCGAAACAATCACCGTGGAATATTTGCTGGGGTTTTTCCTGCGATCCGCGCTGAGCAACTCCGCCAGTTGCTCGATATCAAATTTGTGTTCCGGGATGACGCAACGATTGGCCGCCCCTGCCATCGTTGGGAGCATGGCGCTGAAACCAGCGTAACGGCCGAATACTTCCAGGACCATAAACCGTTCGTGCGAGCCTGCCGAAGTCCGCAGGTCATTGGTCATGTGAATCGTGCGTGTCACGCAGGTGCTGAATCCAATGCAGTAGTCGGTGCCCGGCACATCGTTATCCATCGTCTTGGGAATGCCAATTACCTTGAACCCTTCTTTGTGCAGGCGCACCCCGTAGCTCAGCGTGTCATCCCCGCCGATCGGAATCAGGTACTCCACCCCCAGCCACTCGAGGTTCTTCAGTACTTCGGAAGTTAAGTCGTTTTTTTCCGCCGTAAACGAATCTTTTAGGTGCTCGGGCACGCTCGATTTGCTGACGCGACTGGGATTGGTGCGCGAAGAATGCAGAAAAGTCCCGCCCGTGCGTCCTGCACGGTTCACCAGTTCTTCCGTTAATAACTGGTAGCTTTCCGAATTGTCGTGCTTTTCGTCGCGGAGCATCTCCACCAGTCCTGCCCAGCCGCGTCGAAACCCAATTACCTGATAACCTTCACGCAGCGCGCGAAACGTCACCCCACGTATCGCCGGGTTCAGCCCGGGAACATCGCCTCCACCGGTAAGAATTCCGATCACACCTTTCTTGCTGTTGATGTTGGCCATAACGATATTCCTCGCTGTGCTCGACCTGTTTCCCAAACACCCAGAAGTACCAAAAAGAATGACCAGCAATTATCCACAGCCGCGCAGAATTTAGAAAGGCAGTATTGAGAGGGGATGAACGGGAAGTCTGGCGTGCCAACGCCGTATCAACAGGTCATTACCGCATAGCTTTCTATTTCTTGCTGAACAACCGCGCGAGCCGCGGCGCTTTTTCGCCGTTGTCCTTCTCTTTGCTTTTACTTCTTGCCAGCCGTTGACGCGCGAGCACATGCCCGGGATCAAACTCCAGTATCTTGGAATACAGAATCGCGGCACGCCACGGCAGCTGCATAAGTTCATACAGTTCGCCGCACTGGAGGTAGGCGTCCGTATTCCATTGGTCCAATTCGATGGCTTTTTGAAAGTGTTCCACAGCTTCCCGCCGATAGTGCGGGAGGGATGCCAGGCTGGATGCCAGCGACACGCGGTACTTCGCGACTTCAGGAGAAATTTTCACGCACTTGCGCATCCAGAAGATCGCGCCTTCCCGATTTTCGTCGCGTAGCGCGTTGGCCGCCAGCTTTACACATTCCTCGATCGTTTCCTCCGATTCGGTTTGCCGGTGAATCAACTTGCGGTCATAGTGACCACGCTTGGTCTCATCACTCAGCACTTTGTGCGCTTCCGTGATCGCACCCATCAATTGTTGCAGGGGTTTCACCCAGGCCGGCCGGTTCATGTGCCGGTCCGGATGAAATTTGCGTGCTAGCGCGTAGAAACCTTTCTTAATCTCCTGGCTGCTAGCGTCCGACGTGACCCCCAGAAGGTGATAGTGATTGCTTTTTTCCGACAATTCCAGATATCTCGCCAGCTCTTCCTCAGAAATGTCGCTGTCGTCTTGCGCCGGTGCATCCTCCGGGTTGCCACGATTCTCCTGTTCCGTCTGAGGATCTTGTGCAGGTTCCAAGGCCTGCTGTGCCTCGGCGGTTGTCGCGTGCTCTTGCTCTGATGCCGCGGCCGCCTGCCCCACGGGCGCAGCATCGCCGCCAGAGTCGCCTGCGTCGGCCTGCGATGCCGCTTCCTCAAACCCTGCCAACAGCGGTTCGTGAGCCGTTAAATCTTCCTGAATATTTCCCGCTTCCAGTTGGGTGTTCAAGAATTTATTCAGGCGCGAGCGGTCTTCCGCCTGCATATGTACGAACTTCACACCCATCCCTTTTCCGGGCATAGAATTACGCACGACCGCGCGCGCGCGTACCTGCGAACCGGTGGCAATATCAAACAGCAATTCGAGCATGGAGCCGTTCGAGGGAGGAGTCGGTGTATTGAGGAACAGACCGCCCAGCGCCATTGTTCCCATCCGAGAAACGCCTTGCTGGCTGCCTGAACGCCACGCAACCACCATACCCCGGGGCGCGTGTATGCGCGGATGACTGCGTCGATTTTTGCGCTGGGCTCCCATGGAACCGGACCTTCCTCCAGCCTACCGTCCCTTCCACGTTTTGCAGCATTCCTCCATGCCGGCCGTGACCTAAATACAATCGCCCATGACGCCAATCCACTATTGAGGCACGCGTCACTTTCAGGGAGCCTTCTGCGGGCTTACCCTTGACGGTTTTTGCTAGTTGTCTCTGTCTTCTGGATGTGCGCCAACCTGGAAATGAACGGAACGCCACAACGCGGAAACGACAGGTGGAGGTGTTTAAAAGAGAAACGGAAATGGTGCGGCTGGTCGGACTCGAACCGACAACGGGGAAAACCCCAGTGGATTTTAAGCCCACCGCGTATGCCAATTTCGCCACAGCCGCACCGGCGACGCGGCGTTCAGAGAATAGCATGGCTGCAAATGACTTTGGACTCGCTTCCGATGCAGAATTCTTCAGAGAATTTCTCGACGACAATCTGCTCATCTTCTCTGAAGACAGACAACCCTGATCCGCCAAATCGAAGATTGTCGAAGCGCACCAGCCCGGAAAGGGTCAAAAGTTTACGGAGGTTCAGATAAGGGCCATGAAAATCGTGGACGATGGTTTAGCGGCGGTGGTGACCTGTCAGGGATCATATGAGCGCCCCAAGTCCACTACCTTGTTGCGGTTCATGCACGTCTGGGTTAAGTAAGCCCAACGGCTGGAAAATTGCGGCCGACTCCGTTTCAAAGTAGAAGTTCGCGTCTGGATAACTTGCGGCGGCCATTCGGCACAACCTTTCGAGATAAATTACCCAGTAATGACTTCCTGCCTTAAGATTCTGCACCAGCGCTTCACGGAGGATTCTCGTGGCGTCCCAAAACGACTTTGACCTGCTGGTGATCGGCTGCGGGCCCGCTGGAGAAAAAGCCGGGGCGCAGGCCGCGTACTTTGGCAAGCGTGTCGCTGTTGTAGAGCGCGCCGAGCATACCGGCGGCAGTTGCATCAACACCGGCACAGTGCCCAGCAAGACCCTGCGCGAATCCGCGCTCTATTTTTCCGGCCTGAAACAGCGCGGCCTGTACGGCATCGATTATTCCCTGAAAGAAAATCTCACCATCAACGATTTCATGCACCATGAGCGTGAAGTCGTCGAGATGGAACGCCAGCGCATTCTCAAAAACCTTGCCTTGCATCAAATCGAGCTGATTCGCGGTCAAGCGGCCTTCGAAGACGCCCACACGGTCGTCGTTTCGGGAACGAACGGCACCCGCCGATTGCACGGCGAGGTCATTCTAATCTCCACCGGCTCCAAGCCGCATCGCCCGCCGGAAATCGCTTTCGACGATATTCACACTTTCGATTCAGACACCTTCCTGCAGATGAAACGCATCCCCAAAAGCCTTGCGGTCATCGGCGGCGGCGTAATCGGCTGCGAATACGCTTCCATCTTCATGGCGCTCGGCGTCGCGGTCACCCTCGTTGACGGCCGCGATTGTTTGCTGCCTTTTTTGGATGCCGAAATTTCCGAGAAGCTGCGCGAGCGCTTCGCCGCCATGGGAATGGATTTCTGGTTTAACGAGCGCCCCATAAAAGTAGAAAATTCTTCCACCGGCGCGCGCCTCACCATGAAAAGCGGCCGTGTCCTCGAAACCGAAGCCGCTCTCTTCGCCGCGGGACGCCGCGCCGCGGTGGACGGCCTCGAATTGCAAAAGGCCGGCTTGAGCATCAACGATCGCGGTTATATTCCCGTGGACGAAAACTATCGCACGGCCGTTTCTAACATTTACGCCGCCGGCGACGTCATCGGTTTCCCCGCGCTGGCTTCCACTTCCATGGAGCAGGGCCGCGTCGCCATTTGCCATGCCTTCGGCCTCAAGTACAAACAGCGTGTCGCTTCGCTGCTCCCCATGGGCATCTACACCATTCCTGAAATTTCCGCCGCTGGTGAAACGGAAGCGTCCTGCCGGGAAAAGAAAATCGACTACGTGGTTGGACGCGCCCACTACGCCAACAATGCCCGCGGCCACATCGCCGGCGACACCGCCGGCCTGTTGAAGCTCATCTTTGCGCGCGCGGATAAAAAATTGCTGGGCGTCAGCATTATCGGCGAAAACGCCACGGAACTGATTCACATCGGCATGATGGTGCTCGATAATGCTTTGACCATCGACGAATTCATCGAGCAGGTATTTAATTACCCGACTCTCAGCGAAACCTACAAATATGCCGCCTACGACGGGCTGGGTAATTTAGCCGGTCATAAACTTCGCGAAGGCTAGCGCCCCGGACCCCCTTTCTGTCATCCTGTCGCCGTCTAACATCGTGAAAACATTTGTCATTTCCCTCGCAACTCTCGCGCTGGCGGCAGCCGCCATTTCCATGAGTTTCATCGCCCGTGGACAAGCGGCAAGAATCTCGTCGCCGCGAAACGCTTATCTGGGATTCGATCGCGACGTTTATCCGGGCGACAGCGCGTTTCCAATCCTGCGGAAAACTTTCGCTTTTACCAGTTACTGGCTCAGTCCTCCGCCTGCCGAAAAAACTACTACCTGGGTTGGCAAGCGTGATTTATTGCGCCAATCGGGGTTTGGTTTTCTGGTTCTATACCGCGGACGCGATAGCCGCGAATTCGTCACGGCCTCGGATGGACCCTCAAAAGGAACCTTGGACGCCCAAACCGCCGCGGCCGCGGCCAAAAAACAAGGCTTCCCTGCGGGCACAATTATTTTTCTCGATATAGAAGAAGGCGGACGCCTGCCGCCGGCTTATCACGCCTATCTTCATGCCTGGGTGGATGTGCTCGCGCGTAACGGTTATCGGGCGGGAGTGTATTGCTCCGGAATGCCCGTCAAAGAGCCGGGCGGAGTGATAATTCTTACTGCGGATGACATCCGCGCAAATGCCGGCGCGCGCGACTTGGCATTTTTCGTTTACAACGACACGTGCCCGCCATCTCCCGGATGCTCGTTTCCCGGTAACGCGCCTTCGCCCGCACAAAGCGGGGTTTCCTACGCGCATGCGTGGCAATTCGCTCAGTCACCGCGCCGGAAGGAATTTGCCGCCAGTTGCCCCCGTGGATATCATGCGAACGGCAACTGCTACGGCCCCGGTGACACTTCCTTCGCGTGGGATCTCGACGTGGACACCGCCTCGTCCGCTGACCCATCTAACGGCGCGCGCCGTTAGGCCGCAACTTCAGTTCGTCGGATTCCGCGGAAACTTGAAATACGGCAACCGCACTCCCCGCACCAAAATCTGATCCGCGCGAATATTCGCAGGCGCCTGAAGTCCCGCCGCTCCTCCGGACGTCACAATATCATCTTGATCGACACCGTCACCGCTCACTCCTAATCCGCCAATCAACACTCCGTCGCGATACAAGCCGGTGCTGCCGGGGAAAAAAACAATTCCGCTGTTGTTCCCGCTGGATAATCCGCCATCCAGCCCTTGTGAACACGGGTTCACCGTGTCATTCATAAATAAATTGAAAAACGGTCCCGCGTTCGAGTCATCGATTCCCGGCGGAAAGAACGGCTGCGCTCCAAAGCTGATGGTGCGATTCGTCACCGCCGTCCCAATCGGCACCTGACTCAAATCCGCATCGCTGCGCTGCGTGCTGTTGAAGTACACCATGTTGCGCGCTTTAGTGGCCGCTACATCGATGCTGAAGACGGTGGCGTCCGCCATGCGGCGCAGCGCGATGATGTTGCCGTCCAGATCCGCAATGGCAATGACCATGCGCGCGCGCGAACCCAGCGGCAGCCGAATAGCGGCCCGCGTTTGATTTGCAGTAGCTTCCGCGGCGTCGAGGATCTGCGTTGCTTCGGTCTGGCTAAGCCCGCCACTCGCCGGGTCTGGATTGATACTCTGGTGCGGCCCCACCAGATCACCTTCCGGCGCAGCCTGCCCAGCCACAGGACTGACCACGTAACTTCCCGCAAAAACTCCGGCACCAACAGACGCCGGCCGGGTTGTTTGGTTGATCGCCGGCAATGCCACACCGCCAAGGAACACCTCGCCAGGGGCGGGCAGCGGATTCGGTACGGGAGAAAATCCGTTTGCAAGCGACCCGGTGAACGCCGTAAATTCCGCGACATCCGGCGTTACCCCTGCCACTCCGATTCCTCCTACCAGCACTGCGCCTTTGTAAATCCCCAGCCCTCCCGGATTCACCGCGTTCGCATCGCTGTCCAGCACATCCGCTTTCCCGGTGATAATTCCCGACCCCGGGCCTCCCCCAATCGCCGTGGATGGATGTATTCCCCGCATCTCCAGTTCGGACGACAGCTTGCAACCTCGATTGGTATTTTCGATGCCGTACAAATCGGCGTTCTGCGTGTCGGATACTCCAGGAGGGAAATGCACGCCGCTGATAAATCGCACCGTCCGGCTCGTCAATGGCGCCTGATTGTTGCTAAAAAACGCGCCGGTCCGCGCCAGGCCGATGGCCACATCGTTCGCGCTCGCCTGCGTACTGAAATTCGCGGTAACCGTCAGCGGCGCATCCGGCTTGCGATACAAAGCCAACACGTTCCCTGCGCGATCCACCACAGCAATCACCGCCGTGGTAGGCGAAGCCGCGGCCGCAGCCGCGCGCACGATGCCATCCACATCGCTGACCGTAAGCGTGGCCGCCGCAGGCGTTGTAACCGGCGGAGGAGCGGTACTCGAACCGCCGCCCCCGCATCCTGCCAGAAAAAATATCAGCAGACCCATCAGGCCAACCAACATTGCAATGCTGAAAGCCAGCGCGTTTCGTCGCTTTTGATGAACGCGCCGTGCGCCGACGGGTTTTCTCAATTTGTGCGTTGGCATAAGCAACGTCCAGGTTCCTATCATATCGTTTCAGCCACGCACCAGCGCTCTGCCGAAGCTTCTCCTGCGGCTAACTGGTGAACGCTGAAACGCTTCATCCCGGCGCTTCCTTTCGTTATCTACAGTCCGCATTGCATACCAATAACTATTGCCCCTAGCTCACCGTTATTGTTATCTAGATGCCGTTCCCGTGTCCTTGGCTTACTCTGTGCAGGACAAACGCCCGATGTCCCCTTTGCCCAGGCGGACTCGACCCGCCTTATTTCTTATCATTTCGGCGCGCTTTATTCTTTTAGGCTGCGCCAGCCTGGCGGCATCGGCCGCCGTCGCCCAGATTCCGCAACCTGATATACAGAACTATGTAAAACAATCGCGCGAGCCGGGGCCTGCGATTCGCATCCCGCGCCAGCAAGCGCTGAACACTGCCGCGCTGGATGGCGTGGTACGCTCCACCGTGCTGGCAGGCGTCAGCGCACCAATCCCCGGCGCTCTTCTCACCCTCAGCAATTTGCAAACTGGACAAGTCCTCAAATCCGTCGCCAACGGCGAAGGTTTATTTCGGATCTTTCCGTTGCCGCCCGGCCAGTACGAATTGCGGGTCGAAGCTGCCGGCTACGCCGCTCTCACGGTCGCCTCTCTTTCTTTGCAGCCCAATGAAGTTGTCTCCCTCGAAATTTCACTGGCCCCCGCGGGATTAGCCAAACCTAGCACGCGCCTTCCACGACTTCCGGAATTGGGCCCCGCGCCTGTACCCAGCACCTCCACTGAACTTGGAAGTTACCGCGAGTTCCGCCACCGCCTCGATTCCGACCCCGCCTATATTCAGGAACTCGCCCCCGACTATCTCCCGCCTGTCGCTGATGTTTACAACTCCGTTCCCAATCGCTGGGCCCTTGGGCAACCCGACTATCGACGGTACCCGCAAAAAGGGGAATATCTCTACACCCGCTCTCGCTGGTTCGACCCCTTCAATCGTAATCGCTTCAAAGGTGATGAACCCATTTGGCCTGTGCTCCTGGGGCAGCAGACTTTTTTGAATATCACCGCCTCCGCCGAATCATTTTTTGACGGCCGCCGCGTGCCGTCTCCCAGCAACGTCAGTTCGGCGCGCGCCGGCAGCAGCGCATTCTTCGGCAAAGGCGAGCAGGCCTTCTTCGATCAGACCCTGCGTTTCGCCTTTGATCTTTTTCACGGCGACGCCTCCTTCAAGCCTGTCGACTGGCGCATTCGCATTACACCGGAAATCAGCCTGAATAATCTGAAAGTCCGTGAGCTTGGCATCGTCAGCCCCGACGTGCGCCACGGCACTAACCGCTTCGATACTCATATCGGTCTACAGGAAGCATTCGTCGAAGTAAAACTCGCCGATCTCAGTTCCAACTACGATTTCATCTCAGCGCGCGCCGGCATCCAGCAATTCAACGCCGATTTTCGGGGTTTTCTGTTTGTCGACGAAGAGCCCGCCGTCCGCATCTTCGGGAATCTTCGCAGTGACCGCATCGAATACAACGCCGCATATTTCAGTTTCCTCGAGAAAAATACCAACAGCGGCCTGAACACCACTTTTGATCGTCGGCACCAGCAAGTTGTGCTTGCCAATATCTACATCCAGGATTTTTTCTTCCCCGGTTATACCGCTGAATTCGTTGGCGCTTTCAACAAAGACGACCCCAGCCTTCACTACGACGATAACGGTTTCCTGGTGCGGCCCTCACCGATCGGCAGGGTCATCAATCAGGGCGTAGGACCGATTCTCCATGGCATTCGCGTCGGTTATTTTGGCTGGCTGGGCAGCGGCCACATTGGCCACATAAATCTAACGCACGCTTTTTATCAAGCTGTGGGTGAAGACACCTTCAATCCCATCGCTGGCCGCGCTGTCACGGTCAACGCCCAAATGGCCGCCCTCGAACTGTCCTACGATCGCGACTGGATCCGTTATCGAATTTCCACTTTCTATACTTCCGGCGACGCCGACCCGCGGGACGGCCGCGCCCGCGGTTTTGACTCCATCGTGGAGCTTCCGAACTTTGCCGGCGGCTTGTTCAGCTTCTGGAACCGCGAAGGCATCCGCCTCACCGGCTCCGGCGTGCTGCTCACTTCACCCGGCAGCCTGATTCCCGCTTTGCGCGCCAGCAAAGAAGAAGGCCAGGCCAGCTTCGTGAACCCGGGAATTTTTCTCGCCAATGCCGGAGCCGACTTTGACATCACTCCCAAATTAAAGGGTTTTGCGAACGTGAATTTTCTGCGCTTGGAGCGCACCGAGCCGCTGGAAGATTTGCTTTTCCAGTTCCCTATCCGCCACACCATCGGCACCGACTTGGGTCTCGGCGTCGAGTACCGTCCGCCGCTCTCGGAAAATATTATTCTCACCGCCGGAGCATCGGCGTTACAACCGGGCAATGGTTTCAAGGATATCTACACGGGCAGAACGTTGTTCTCGCTGTTCGGTTCGGTGAAATTTACATTTTGAGAAAACATTTCATCTTCGGGGTACGCTGGCTCGCCAGCTCCCGGCCGCTGATCTCACAACGCGGCCGCGCGAATTTTCTCTCGCTCGCTGGCCTCCTTGCCGCCGCCGTTCTGCTGTGGCTGGGTGTCCATTCGCGAATCGCATCCGCTGCGCCACAAGATTCGACCATGTTGACTACCACCTTGCGCGGCCAATCGGCGGAAGAAGCCCTACACAAATCCGCGGGATGCATGTCCTGCCACACCGCCACTGACGAACCCACCATGCACCCCACAAAAACCGTGCAGTTGGCTTGCACTGACTGCCACGGTGGCGATTCCTCCGCGAATATTTCCTCTGGAACTGCATTGAATTCTCCCGACTACCTCGCCGCCAAGCATAAGGCCCACGTGCAGCCCCAAAACTCCGCCTTCAGAAATCGCTCCGCGATTCCCGAGCGCGTCTTCACTGCCTGGCTTGCTGAATCCTACGAATACGTAAAATTCGTGAATCCCGGTGATTTACGTGTCGCTCCGGAAACCTGCGGCTCCGCCGGCTGCCATGCCAGTGAAACGCGCGCCGTCTCCACCAGCATGATGACGCACTCCGGAATGCTTTGGGGCGCCGCGCTCTACAACAATGGCTCCTATCCCACGAAAAACTCGCGTTTCGGAGAAAGTTACGACCGCGACGGCAAGCCGCAATCGATCAAGACGTCTCCTGCGCCCACACCGGAAGAAACCCGCATCAAAGGCGTTCTGCCGCAACTTGATCCGCTTAATCGCTGGGAGACTTCACAGCCTGGCAATGTGCTGCGCGTGTTCGAACGCGGCGGCCGCAAGAAAAGTGAAATCGGCAATCCTGCGCTGGAAGAAAATCCCGGCAAGCCTGAAGACAAGCTCAGCGAACGCGGCTTCGGCACGGAACTCCGCACCGACCCGGTCTTCCTCGGCCTGCAAAAAACGCGCCTTCTCGATCCGGTAATGTCCCTGCCCGGCACCAACGATCATCCCGGGGACTATCGCTCCAGCGGCTGCTCATCCTGCCATGTGATTTACGCCAACGACCGCGACGCCGCGCACTCCGGCGCCTACGCGCAGTTCGGGCACTCCGGCCTCTCCGCTTCCGTGGATCCCACGATTTCCAAAACCGCGTCGGGCCATCCGATCAAGCACACTTTCACTCGTTCCATTCCTTCGAGCCAGTGCATGATTTGCCATATTCATCCCGGCACGAATATGGTCACCACCTATTTCGGGCTCACCTGGTGGGACAACGAAATTGACGGCGACAAAATGTATCCTCCGCAGCAACACTCTCTAAGCGAGGAACAGCGCTACCAGTCCTTTCTGCGTAATCCCGAGGCCGCCGCGGCGCGCGGCCTGTGGAGCGACGGCAAATTTCTGGATCAAGTGGGCAGCCCGGAATTTAATTCCAAACTAAAAACCACGCAGTTTGCGGACTTTCACGGACACGGCTGGGTTTTTCGCGCCGTCTTCAATCACGATCGCCAAGGCAATTGGCTCGATAAAGACGGCAACCGCATCGCCTTCGAAGATCCCAACCGCTTTTCAAAAGCTGTCCATCTTGCCGACATCCACCTTGAAAAAGGCATGCAGTGCAACGATTGCCACTTCGCGCAGGACAATCACGGCAATGGCAAAATCTACGGTGAACCGCGCGCCGCGGTGGAAATTGATTGCATCGACTGCCACGGCACCATCCGTCAAAAAGCTACCCTGGTTACTTCCGGTCCCGCGGCACCCGAAACTTTCTCTGTGGTTAACGGCGTAAGGGTTCCAGAACGCGGCCGCCATCTCGATGCCCTGCGCACGCCCTGGGGTTTGCGCCGTTTCGAATGGCAAGGCGACGCGCTGATTCAGCGTTCAATGTCCGAAGAAAAGAAAGAATGGCAAGTCGTCCAGACCGCCGACACCGTCACGCCCGGCAATGTTCACTTCAGTGAAAAATCTCTGCGCGCCAAACTCATGAATAAAGATGGCGTCGTGGATTCCGCGATGCCCCAGGATGACACTCACCTGGCCCACGGCAACGCGAGCATGACTTGCTATGCGTGTCACACCTCGTGGACGCCCACCTGCTTCGGCTGCCACCTGGAAATGACCGCTAACGCCCGCAAGCCCATGCTGCATAACGAAGGCCTGCTCACCCGCAACTACACCAGTTACAACTTTCAAGTTTTGCGCGACGACATCTATATGCTCGCCGTGGACGGCACCGTCACCGGTCATCGCATCGCTCCCGCCCGCTCGAGTTGCGCCGTGCTGGTGAGTTCCCAGAATGCCAATCGCGAGTGGCTCTATTACACGCAGCAGACCATCTCCGCCGAAGGCTTCTCCGGTCAGGGTTACAGCACTTTCGTTCCCCACACGGTGCGCGGCAGAGAAACCAAGCAGTGCAGCGATTGCCACGTTTCCGCCGCCAACGACAACAACGCCTGGATGGCGCAACTCCTCCTCCAAGGCACAAATTTCATGAATTTCATGGGCCGCTACATTTACGTTGCCACCGGCAAAGGTGGCCTGCAAGCCATCGCTGTCGCCGAGCATGACGAGCCCGAAGCCATTTATGGCAGCGATCTCCAGCGCATTGCTTATCCCGGCAATTACAAAAAATTTGTCGGCCGCCGCCGCGAACTGACCGCCACCGCCGAACACGCCGGAAACATTCTCGACATTCAGGCTCGCGGCGAATACGCCTATGCCGCGAATGGACCAGCTGGCTTGCGCGTCTATGACATCGCCAACATCGATAACAAAGGATTTTCCGAGCGCGTGGTAACTTCTCCCGTCTCGCCCATCGGACAGCGCTTTTATGTCCCCACGAAAAATGCCCAGGCGGTCACTTCTCCCTCAACGCTGGCCATCGATCCGCTACGTCAACGCCTCCCGGAAAACGAAGAGCAGCCTATCCACTTGCTATATGGATTCCTCTACGTGGCCGACAAAGAAGAAGGCCTGGTGATCGTCGGCAATCCCGATCTCAAGTCCAAAAGCCCCGGCATCGGCACGCTGCTCGACGGCGACCCTGCGAACAATTTTCTGAAACGCGCGGCCGCGTTCAATCCCGATGGCATTCTCACCGGCGCGCGGCGAATCACCATCGCGGGAACTTTCGCCTACGTCCTCACGGAAAAAAATCTCGTCGTCGTGGATCTAAATAATCCGCTGGCCCCACGGGTCACTGCCACCATCGGCTCGCCAGTTCTCGATTCACCCGTGGGGATCGCCGTGCAATTCCGTTACGCGTTCGTCGTCGACCGCCAGGGTTTGAAAGTTTTGGATGTCACTGATCTCGCCCAGCCCAAGCCGCTCGCTAATGCGTTGGTTCCTCTCGCAGACGCGCGCAACATTTACGTTGCGCGCACTTTCGCTTACGTTTCCGCCGGCAAGCAAGGTTTGGCCATCATCGACGTTGAAAAACCGGACGCTCCAAAACTGGATCAATTGTTCAACGCCGGCGGACAACTGAACGATGTAAACGATGTAAAAATCGGCATGGTCGCCGCCAGCGCCTTCGCCTTCGTTGCGGACGGCAAAAACGGCCTTCGCATCCTCGAAATCGTCTCTCCTTGGGACGACCCCGCGCACTTTTCCGGCTTCAGCCCCCGCCCTACGCCTAAATTGATCGCCACGGCCCGCACCCGAAGCTCGGCTCTATCCATATCGAAAGGCATTGATCGTGACCGTGCTGTGGATGAATCCGGGAACCAGCTGGCAGTCTTTGGCCGGCGGGGCGCCCGTCCCCTGAATCAGGCCGAAACTCGGGCGCTATACATTCACAGTCGCACCCATGATCCCTACACGGTGTCCGACCACTCCGTCGAACGTCTTCAGTCTCACGCTGAGATAAAACGGCTTACGGACTGGATAAGGAGGCTATTTTGACTCCCGGTCGCCCGCAACTAGCCAGTTTCGCTTTAATTTCACCCACCGTATGTGAGAGACTCTACTCATCTTGCCGTAAATGCGCTGCCATAAGCGCAGTCATCTCCATTGCTTTGTGCCATTTAGGCTTTGATTGCATCTAATATAATGTTAACCGTACGTTGACTCTTTTTACGCATAGCACCTATCAGAATTATTCGTGACGGTGCGTTTGGAAATAACGCTATGCTTGAGAAGTAAGGCGGTTCGGGCCCCAAACTGCCTAACCGCACGCCCCGGTACTAAGGAGTACTAGAACATGCAAAAACAGTATCTTTTAGCCAGCGATTTCGACCAAACCCTTAGCTTCAATGACTCAGGTGTCGTCCTGAGTGAGCTTATTGGCTTTGATGGCTTCCACGATAAAGTCGTGGGCCTTTCCCACATGAACCTCGTCCAGCAGGGCGCCGAGCTCAGTTACCTGATCCTGCACGACCCGGAGTTCCGCCACGTGCGGCGCGAGCACCTCATTGAAACCGGCAAGCGTATTCGCCTAAAGCACAATGTAGCTCTCTTTGCCCGAGCACTCGAGAGCCTCGCCGACGGTTACAACTTTCATTTCAATGTGATTTCCGCAGCTCCGGAGGAGATTATCCAGTCCGCGCTGGAAGGCATCGTCCCGGCCGACCACATTTTTGGCACGCGCTTCCGCTACAAAGAAGGCACCGGCGAAGTGGATTCCATCATTCGCGCCACCGCCGGATGGGGCAAAATCACCGTACTCGAAGAAATTCGCGCCTCGCTGGGCATCAGCCACGACAACATCATCTACATGGGCGACGGCAGTTCCGACCTTCCGGTGATGATGCATGTGAACCAGCACGATGGCTTGACCATCGCCGTTTCCGAAGCGAAGTTCATCACGCGCGTGGCACGCCGCACCGTACTCAGCGACAACGCCATGAGCGTGCTGGTACCCGTGCTCGAAGAAGTTTTGCGCTGGGATTCCATCAAAATTCGCCGCTTCTTCGCCGCTAATGGACTCATGCTTCGCGAGTGGGATAAGACGCGCACGGACATGCTCACGCTTCAGGACTCTACCGAGCGGGTCATTGTGAACGCCATCACCACGCACTGAACCAGCTGCCAAATAGCCTGGAAAATTCTAATCCCGGGCCGGAAGTCCCTCGGCCCTCCCCAATTTATTCGGCCCCCTCCTAAATTTATTTTGTCACCCATGTGTAACTCCGTTTTGTCGTAGAATTCCCGCAGTAAAATCTTGCCCCGGTGCATCCAATACCCTGCGTAAGATAGCGGGCGCCCAAATATGCCAATTACAGGAGCTGTAGTGAGCGAGCCTAATC
>JALYLI010000186.1 GCA_030774335.1 Acidobacteriota bacterium
GGGGTTGGCGCTCCGGTCGGCACCGAAATTTGCAGGAGCTCCACGTTCACGTTTTCTTCCACGGAAGAAATGAAACTCTGGGCCGAAGGCAAAAGCAAAGCGTACATTTACACGCGTTACGGCAACCCAACTCTCGCTGTGGCGCAGGGGAAAATCGCGGCGCTCGAAGGAGCGGAAGCCGCGGTCGTCACCGCATCCGGCATGGCCGCTATTTCCTGCGCCTTGCTCAGCGCGCTGAAACAGGGCGACGAACTCATCTCCACCGCCCAACTCTATGGCGGCAGCTACCGCTTGATGCGCGACATGTTTCCGAACATGGGCATTAAAGTCCATCACGTGGAAACCGACCTGGCCGGCATGGAAGAAAAATTATCTTCCAAAACCAAAGTGCTCTACGTCGAGACACCTACCAATCCCATGCTGCGCCTCGTGGATCTGCACAAAGCGATCGCCTTCGCCAAAAAACATAAACTCATCTCCATCATCGACAACACTTTCGCCACGCCCATTCTCCAAAATCCCATCGCCATGGGTTACGACATGGTGGTGCATAGCGCCACCAAGACGCTCGCGGGCCATTCCGACATCATTGCGGGAGCCGTAGCCGGCAGCGCGCACTGGATGAAGCACATCCAGCACATGGTGATTTCGCTGGGCGGCTCCATGGATCCGGAGGCAGCATTTCTGTTGATTCGTGGGATGAAAACGCTGGGCCTGCGCGTCGAACGCCAATGCGCCAACGCTCTGGCCGTCGCACAGTTTCTGGAAAAACATCCCAAAGTTGAACGCGTGCACTATCCCGGTTTGAAATCGCACGCCGATCATGCCCTCGCAAAAAAACAGATGCGCGGGTTCGGCTCCATGCTGGCATTCGACTTGAAAGGTGGCCTCGCGGCGGCGCGCCGTTTCGGCGATCGTGTACAGCTTTTTCTGCTGGCCGTCAGCCTGGGCGGCGTGGAATCGCTCGTCGCGCTACCGCTATACACCTCGCACTACAACATGAGCGCGGAAGAATTGAAGCGTGCCGGAGTAAGCCCCGGGACCATTCGTGTGTCTATCGGAGTGGAAGATGCGGAAGATTTAATCGCGGACCTGAAGCAGGCGCTGGGCTAGTTCCGAGAAATCTGTTTCCACAGAAGTTCTCGCGGAAAAAATCAGTTAGACGCCAGCGGAACCGGAATATCCCAACCCGGCTGCTCCGGCAGCAGAGACCGGACAATATCCTCCAGTTCGTGCGCGCTCTGCACCTGCTCTGGATAGTTGTAGCAATTAATGTCGTAGGAGCCGCCAAACTTCGCGCGCACCACCTGCAGTTCTTCCTGCAAGCGTAACATCACGCGCTGGGCGTTGGCTGGATCCGTTTCCGGCAACACCAGGGCAAACAAATCCGTAGATAAACGATAGATGGAATCCGTGGGGCGCAATTTACGGGATATCGCCTTGGCGGCATCGCCCAACGAGGCCGGGTCCACGCCGGTTTGCCCGGCTTGCGCGGATCTGGCATTCATCAGCAACAACGAAAGAGTTTTCTGCGTCGCTACCGCGCGGCGGCACTCCATGGTCAGGCGATCCCAGAAATGGTTGATATCCGGCATGGACTGCAATAGGTCCACGCTGGCTTGATGCCGCAACTCCACGTTGCGTTCCAGTTCCTCGAGCAAATGCAGCTTCAGTTTGCGGACCATGCCTTGGCGGTCCACCAGGTAGCCGATAAATAAAATCACCAGCGCGCAAAAACCAAAAAATGCCACCCGCAAGGACCATTTGTTTCCCTCGGGATGCACAAAGACCAGCGGGTACATGAAGGCCGCCAAGCCGGCAGCCAGTACGAAAACAAACATCGCGGCAAGAATCGTGAGGTGTAGCTCACGCCGCTCCAGGTGATCCAATTCCGCGCGATTCAGCTTTCCCATAATTTCGGCGCCCCAAGTCACCTTTTGTCTGGCTTGTCCGTTACTGCGACCTTCGAGAGGGATCAGGCCAACCAGAACATTTTGGCGGCCTGAATGGGGATGCACAATGGGCCGCGTGCAGCGTACGTAGCGCAAACATTATTGATGTTTTGCGTCAAGAATCGACAAAGAGGAAAAGAAATTTCGGACTTTGGCCCTGTATCTTACTGGAGGCGAGCTCTTCACGAAAGGTGCAGCAATCCAAGGAATAGACATGCGCGCAAAAAAAAGAGCGGCGCACCGAAGCGCGCCGCGTTTAATTGTGATTTTGCGAAGTGGGTTAGAGGGGCTGGACGTTAGAGGCCTGCAGGCCCTTAGGTCCCTTGGTAACCTCGAATTCAACCGCTTGGCCGTCATTCAATGACTTATAGCCATCAGCCACAATCGCGGAGAAATGCACGAACACATCTTCTCCACTCTGGCGCTGGATGAAACCGAAGCCCTTGCTGGCGTTAAACCACTTCACTGTTCCTTGTTCTTTACTCACTGCGTTACTCTTTTCTGTCAGCCGGGTTGCGGCTGAGCATTACTAAATTGAGCTATCTGGTGCCTTTCCGAGCCCCTCACAGAGCCTGGCCGTCTTCGGCCGTACATAAAAAAAGGCCGCAAGTGTGACCTCGCGACCGCTTTCTTCACGTTCCAAAGGCGATACAAGAGCATCAAACGCGTACGAAGAGTACCACAACGACACAGCGGTGCCAAGCACTTTTTCCATTACCACGCTAAATTGGCAGGCAGGTGCATCGACCGCAAGGCAAGCCAACCAGTCCCCGTGTGCTGTGCGGCCGGGGATACCCCACTCCCCTGTTTTTGAGAAAAGAGGCTGTAAAAGGCTGAAAACAAAGAATTGACGCGTGAAAAAAAGAGCCAAGAGCGAAAAAGAGGCCGCAGCGCTGGAACCCGATGTTTGGAGGGGTTGCCGACGATGGCGCGTGGAGCAGCTGAGTTGGCCTTGTGCCGGGGTTAAATTCGGCGATCGAGCATGCCGCGACTACGATCATGTTCATGATACCATATAAGTATAGTAACTAAAATTTCAATAGACTGCGGGCCTTGAATTTCTATCTGCAGGCCGGCCCAGCGTGCCGTGGCTCGGAGCAAAAGCTCTTGTGGTGTGAACGCCAATACCCTGGCACTGGAAAGCGTTGACCACGACAGTGCCGGGTACTTACCATGAAGGCATGGCGCCGCGGCTCCCCTGGCTTCGAATTAGAACTTCGGTCGCCACGGCATTAGCCCTCTGCCTAGTCGTCTCCCTTCCTACACTACTCCCGGCGTCCGGGCTGGCCGCTGACAAGGCCGCTAAGAAGGCCGATAAAGCCAAAGACAAGCAGGCGGGCAAAACGTCCGCTGCCGTGCCGCAGGAGATTCCTGCGCTGCCGCTCGATAATCCTGCGCGCCGCACTATCGTCTGGCTTACTTCACCGGCTCCCGATGCCCGGCAGCGCCTGATCCAGAAAGTGGAAGAAAAGTTTGCCTCCGGGGAGCAAAACTACAAAGCCGGCCATCTGGAAGCGGCACGCAAGGATTTTGACGAGGCCGTGGACGCCATGCTGCAAAGCGGTGTTGATCCTAATTCCGATCCTCGCCTAAGCGAAGTTTTTCACCGCGTAATCGATACCGTCTACACCTACGAACTGCAGGCTTTCCGCGCCGGCGATGGTTTCAACGAAGCGCCCGCCGTGCCCGCGCCCATTGATGAAGTCGCGGAGATGACTTTTCCGGTGGATCCACGGCTGAAAGCCCGCGCCGAGGAAGCGGCCAAAAATATTTCGCACGATCTGCCGCTGACGGTGAACGACGAGGTGCTGTCTTTCCTGAATTTCTTCCAGACGCCGCGCGGCCGGACCATCGTGGAAACAGGACTTCGCCGCGCCGGAAGATATCGCGAAATGATCGCCCGTGTGTTGGGCGAAGAGGGCGTCCCGCAGGACCTGATCTACCTGGCGCAGGCGGAAAGCGCTTTTCAGCCGACCGCGCTGTCACGCGCGGGAGCGCGAGGCATGTGGCAATTCGTGGCCTATCGTGGGCAGGAATACGGCCTGCGCCACACCTGGTGGCTGGACGAGCGGCAGGATCCTGAGAAGGCCACACACGCCGCCGCGCAACACTTGCGCGATCTCTACAAAATGTTCGGTGACTGGTACCTGGCCATGGCCGCGTACAACTGCGGCCCGGGCAATGTGCAGAAAGCTATCGAGCGCACCGGGTACGCCGATTTTTGGGAACTGTACCGCCGCAACGTGCTGCCTAAAGAAACGAAAAATTACGTGCCTATCATTCTGGCGCTAACACTGATCGCTAAAGACGCTTCGCATTACGGTATTCAGGCCCAGCCGGAAGCTCCGGTGCCTGCGGACATGGTCAAGCCCGGCCGGGCTATCGACCTGCGCCTGGTGGCGGAAACCATTGATGTGGACGTGGAAACGCTTCGGGCGCTGAATCCATCGCTGCTGCGCCTGGCCACCCCGGACGATCCCAGCTTTGAATTGCACCTGCCGCCCGGGACAGCCCAAAAGTTTTCCGCGGAAATTGCGGACATCCCGGCGGACAAGTGGGTCAGTTGGCGGCGGCACCGCGTGGCGGGCGGCGAGACGCTGACGTCCATCGCCAAGAAATACCGCGTGACGCCGAAAGCCATCGCGGAGGCCAACGATCTGGAACACGTTATGGCGCTCAACACCGGAGAGAAACTGATTATTCCGGCGATCCAGCCGGCGGCAGAGAATAAGCGCCGTATGGTGAGTTATCGGGTGCGTAAGGGTGACACTTTCCTGGGTATCGCCGATCGCTTCAGCGTAGATGCCGAAGACCTCCGCAAGTGGAATCACCTGGCCGCCAACAAGGTCCGCCGCGGCATGGTTTTGCGCGTGTATACGTTGGACAGCACTCCGGAGCGCAGCGTGCATGCGCGGACCAGGGCCAGAGCTAAGTCGAGAGCAAAATCCGGAAAGAAAGCTGCGGGCCCTTCGGCAGTGGCGCAGAATCGTACCGCCTCACCTTCCCGGGATTAAACTCCGCTAGAAGGTTCTGCAAGGCACTCATCGGTCATGATCATTCCCGTATAGGGATGACGGATTCGAACTGGGAACAGGCCTAAGCACAGCCTGGCGATTGATCTCATAAGCCGTTATTTTACATTAACTTGGGATTCCCACCTACTGGCAGTTACTGTGCACTGTTTTGCGTACTCGATGTACGCTTCCACATGGAGTGTGATCAGCAAGCGCGAATGCGTATGAATTTCTGGATTTTGCGAGAATGGAGCCGGTTGAGAAGATGCTTGGCGGACACCGCAGATCCGACCTGATATTTGCATCCCGCACTGGCCACCGGCAATTCCGGGTTCAAACGCAGAATACTTGACAACGCTGCGCGAGTGCGATAACAACGGCGGAAGGATAAAATGACTTTTCCAGTCGCCGGCCGCGTTCCTGACTGGGTGAGCCTCGAATTCGTATTCGCTTCCGGGAGGATGGCATGGATTTTGACAAGGATAATTTCGAGGAAGACAACGAGCTCGCGCCGCTCGAAGAAGAAGAGGCCGGGGACGTCGACGAAGTAGTCGGAACCGAGACAGACGAAGTGGTTGGGGATGACGACTCCGAAGACGAGTCCGAGCCGCCCAAGCGCGGTTCCACCCCACCGAAGCGCGGATCTACCAGTTCCTCGCCAAGCGGACGAGCGGCCAGCAAGTCTCCGGCGCGCAAGGCCAGCATCAAGCCCGCCAGGCGCAAGGCTCCCGGGAAAAAAGCGTCGAAGCGGAAGCGCAAAAAAGTCGGTGGCAAGGCGCGCGGCAAAAAATCGCCGCGGAAAACATCTCGCGGCAAGAAAAAGAAACGCTAGCCGGCGCAGTTCTTCCGGGATTCATCGAAGAGAACGGCCCGTGACGTTGCGGGCCTTTTTTTTCTTTTGCCGTTTTGGCTCAGCTGTCCGCGCCCTTGTGCCCATTCCGCCGGAATCAAAAATTCATACCGGTTCTGTGCTCGGCTCGATTTGGGATTGCTTCTTCAACAGCAGGGCGCGGCGGCCAATCCTCCTTGCCTGTTGTGGTAAGTACCGCTAGCATTACCCCGCATGCCCAAGGCCCTGGAACAGATACGGCGAATGCGCGGTGGAGCGCAATCTCACCTGATGCGCTGCGCCGACAGCCACTACTATGTGGTGAAGTTCCAAAATAATCCTCAACATCGAAGGATTCTGGCGAACGAACTGCTGGGAACGAGGTTGGCGTCGCGCCTGGGGCTGCCGACTACGCCGGTGGCCATTATCGACGTGTCCGAAGAGCTCATACGCCTGACGCCTGATCTGGCCATGGAGCATCCGCGACACCGTGTCCCGTGCCACGCCGGCCTGCAATTTGGCTCCCGCTATCCGGGCGATCCGCGGCGGCTGACGCTGCACGATTTTCTGCCCGACGAACAGTTGCGACAGGTGGAAAACCTTCATGATTTCGCGGGCATGCTGGTATTCGACAAGTGGACCTGCAACACCAACGGGCGCCAGACGCTGTTCATGAGTGAACCCGGCAATGCTTACGTCGGCGCGGCGCCATTAGGCGGGCTGGCGGGCAGCGCGCCCGGAGTGGACACTGGCTACCGGACTTTCATGATCGATCAAGGCTTCTGCTTCAGCGCCGGCGACTGGAAATTTCCGGACGCGCCGCTGCGCGGTTTGTATTCGCGCAACCGCGTGTACGAAGGCATTACCGGGATGCAATCCTTTGGGCCCTGGTTGGAGCGGCTGGAACAGCGCATTACCGAGCGCGTGCTGGACGACGTCAGCCGCGATATTCCTTCGGAGTGGTACGGGGATGAGTACGAGGATTTGTTGCGGCTGCTGGAGCAACTGCTTAGTCGCCGCATGCGCGTGCCGGAACTGTTGCTGGACGCCAAAAAATCCAACCGCCATCCGTTTCCGAACTGGATGTGAACATGAATGCAACCGTTTCATCAACGTCGATGGCCGTTAATTCCGCGGAGGAGCATGCCTGCGCCTACCGGGTGCTGCGCTATACGCCGAACCTGGTGCGCGACGAGTGGGTCAACATCGGCATACTGATTTTCAATCCCCGCACCGGCGAGCGCCGTCTGCGTTTGCTCGAAGACGAAGAGGAATATCGCCGCGTGCGGCGCTTGCATCCGCAGGCGGACGAGGCGCTGTTGCGCGCGCTGCGCGATGACCTGGAAGACCGTTTTCAAACCTTCCGCTCGACCGCAGCAGCTAACGGCGGCGCCAGCAGCGAAAGTGGCAACGGTGGTAATCCCGACAATCTGGACTGGCAGCAGTTGCTGGGCAAGTGGGACGACACGCTCTCCAATGCCTTGCAACTGGCTCCCCAAAAAGGCCTGCTCACCTCTACGGACCTGGATGCCGAGCTTGAACGTTTATACGCCGATCATGTGGCGGTGCAATATATTCCCGGCCGCGTGGGCGCGCCCGGCAGCCGCGCGCGGGTGCGCTCGTATTGCTCGCAGGTGTTTCGCCAGGCGCATCTGTGGGAACGTATAGAAAAATCCGTGCGTGCCGAACAGTGGACGCTGCCTGGGGATCCGCTGCGCATTGATTACAGCTACCGGCGCAACGGCACGCGTGGATTCGTGCACACGCTGTCGGTCACGCGCGCGCCGGGCGATTTCAAACAGCTGGCTTATACCGCCGAGCGCATTCACGCCAAGGAAAAACTAAAAACAGAATTTGCCGCGGTCACGGATGTACCGCTCGTTGCGGGTAATAAGCGCGACGATTTTGTGGCCGCCTCGCTGCGCGAGGTGGGCATAGAGCCGGTAGCCATGGAAAGCTTCGCCGTGTGGGTCGCCAAGCTGAAACCGCTGTTGCTGCAGTAACTATCTCAGAGGCCTACACCCCTGAGGACCAACAACGCGAGACGTAGATTTGTTCTATGGTTCTTCTGCATCGGTGCGCTTTTGCCGATTGCCATGATACTTGTCGGCCCACTACTGCAATTGTATGACTGGGAAGTACTGGTCGGCATGTCCAGAACGCTTTTTTTGATTATTATTTGGGCGATTTGGCCAACCTGGTTCTTTATGTTTGACGCGGAACACGCCGGCCAGATCATCGCAATGCTGGCAATAGCTGCACCATTAAACGGTTTGTGGTACGGAATAATCGGCCGGGTAGTCTGGTTCCTCCGGCAAAAAATAGAGACACGCCTACAGGATCGGCTCGGACCAGTTCTCCAGCGATTCTTTTACTTTGTGCAGGAACTGGTGGGCGATGGCGCCGTCCACCACGCGGTGGTCGTAGGACAGCGTGACGTAACACATCGAACGAATGGCGATGGAGTCGTTGATGACCACCGGGCGCTTTTCAATCGCACCCAGGCCCAGAATCCCTACATTGGGCTGGCTGATTACCGGCAGTCCGAATAGCCCGCCAAAAACTCCCGGGTTGGTGATGGAAAAAGTGCTTTCCTGTACTTCTTCGGGCTTCAGTTTCTTGGAACGCGCGCGCTCCGCGAGATCATTCATGGTGCGCTGAATGCCCAGGATGTTTTTCTCGTCGGCATGCTTTACCACCGGAACGAGCAGGCCCCAGTCGAGGGCCACGGCGATGCCGATATTGATTTCCTTGTGCATCACGATGTTGGTGCCATCCAGTGAGGAATTCAGCGTTGGGTAGGCGCGCAGTCCCGCCACCGCGGCCTTCACGAAAAATGGCATGAAGGTCAGTTTGGTGCCGTTGCGCTTTTCGAATTCATCCTTCGACTTGGCGCGCAGCGCGGCCACCTTGCTCATGTCAATCTCATCCACGGAGTACACGTGCGCGGACACGCGCTTGGAAGCGACCATGTGCTCGCCGATGCGCTGGCGCATCACGGTCATGGGGGTCACTTCGTAATCGCCGAAATAAATTTTTTCGCGCGGCACGGCGGATTCGAACGCCGCGTGCACTTGTCCGCCGTGTTGCGCGGCAGGCTGGGCGCCCTGCGCCCCTTGTGCAGGTGCGGGCCGTGGCGGCATGGAAGCCGCCTGTCGTGCTGCTGCCGGAGCCGCCGACGTTGGATTGAAGGCCTCCTCCAACTCCTGCTCGGTTTCGCCGCTTTCGTCCGCCTGATCGGAAATCACGCCTTGCTGTGGTCCGCCGCCGGCGATCAACGCTTCGATGTCCTGTTTGCTGATGCGTCCGCCGGCACCCGACCCGGTTACGCCACTCAAATCAATGCCGTGTTCCTTGGCCATGCGCCGCACCAGCGGCGAACTGTGAATGCGCGCACCTTCTTTCGCGCCACTGGCGGCTGCCGCCGCGGGAGCGCCGGTTGCTCCTGTGGAACCAGTCGTCGCTGGCGCAGGCGTGCGCGCTGGAGGCGGAGATGGAGGAGCCGCAGTTTTTCCATTCGATGGTGAAGCCTGTGGTCCTGGAGTCGCAGCCGGCTTTTGTGCCGGAGGCCCACTTTTGGCAGCCGGTGCGGCAGCTTCGGTGGGTGCGGCGGCGCTGGCTGAGCCCGCAGCGTCGATTACGCCCACGACCGTCTGGATGGGCACGGTCTTGCCCTCCGCGACCTTGATCTCTTTCAGCACTCCCGCCGAAGGCGAGGGAATTTCCGCATCCACTTTATCCGTGGAGATTTCGAACAGCGGCTCGTCGCGCTCCACCTTATCGCCCGGCTTTTTGAGCCATTTGGTGATGGTGCCTTCAAAAATACTTTCGCCCATCTGCGGCATTACGATGTCTACGGCCATGTCCATCTCCTGTGAAACTTTCTAAACTTTTCTAAACTCTTTCAAACTTGGGCGAACTGAGTTCCCCATCATCTTTCGCGGTCGCGCGTCGTTGCCTTAATAGCGCGCCAGTTCTTTTGCCGCATCAAAAACTTTCTTGGCATTGGGCAAAAAATATTCTTCCAGCGGCGGCGAGTAGGGCACCGGGGTATCCAGCGCGGTCACGCGCAGCAGCGGACCGTCCAGATCGCCAAAAGCTTTTTCGCAAAGTATGGCGGCAATTTCGCCGGCAATGCCGCCGGTGCGGGTGTCTTCGTGCACCACCAGGCAGCGGTTGGTCCTCTTGACGGACTGCAAAATCGTCTCCTCATCCAGGGGCAACAACGTGCGCAGGTCAATGACTTCGGCTTCGATGCCTTCCTTCGCCAGGGCCTCCGCGGCTTCCAGAGAAGTGTGCATCATCGCCGCGTACGAAATAATGGTCAGGTGCTTGCCCGGCCGCCGCACGATGGCTTTGCCGATGGGCACAATGTAGTCGCCGGCCGGCAACTCTTCCTTGATGCGCCGATACAAATATTTGTGCTCGAAGAAGAGCACGGGGTTGTTGTCGCGTATCGCGGCTTTCAACAGACCTTTGGCATCGTACGGCGTAGACGGATAGATAACCTTCAAACCCGGCGTATGCACGAAATACATTTCGGGATTCGCGGAGTGAAATGGTCCGCCGTGGACGCCGCCGCCGGAAGGACCGCGCACCACGATGGGCGCAGGCGCGTTCCACAGATAGTGCCCCTTGGCCACGAAATTCGTCAGTTGGTTGAAGCAGCAGGCGATGAAATCTATAAATTGCATTTCCGCGATGGGCCGCAACCCCAGGTAACTCATGCCACAGGCCGCGCCGATAATCGCGCTTTCACTAATGGGCGTGTCAATCACGCGCTCCCAGCCGAACCGTTGCAGCAACCCTTCGCTGGTTTTGAACGCGCCGCCATACACGCCCACATCTTCGCCGAGCAGCACCACAGCAGGGTCGCGCTCCATCTCTTCGAACATGGCCTGCTTGATGGCTTCCAGAAAAGTTACCGGAGCCGCGCCGGCGTTTTCTGCTACGCCGTTCACTTTTGATTTATCCGCCACCGCTGTTTGGGAATCGGCCATGGTTATCTCCTTTTCCCTTGCGGCGCTGGTGCCGGCCTCTTCGCGGCTTTAGGCGGTACCGGTTGCGAGGTGACTTTGCGTGACGCGCCATTTTTCGCGCCGTTCTTGGCGTCAGTCTTTGCCGCTGTGGCAGCCGCTTTGTTTTTCCCGTTCGATTTTTTTCCGTTCTCACCAGCCGCTTTCTTCGTGACTGTCTTTGCAGGTGAAGTGGGCGCCAGCTTGCTCTCGTTGTCGGCTAATTCCGGCGTTGCCGGGGTCGTATCTCCAAAATGAATCGGCGCGTTTTTTCCGCCGGACCCTTTGCCTTCCCCGAATCCTTCCACCGACCACACCGCCGCGATACTGGATTTGGGCGGTGTCACTTCCGCCTTGGACCTTTCCCACTTGGCCGCAATCTTGTGGCAATCGTCGCCGGTGCAGTACACGCCTTCGGCCGCAAACTCGGGCGGAGGCATCGGCGAACTTTCGGCGAAATCGCGCTCCCTGATCAGCAAAGTCTCGATGCGCTCGTCAATTTCCTTTTTGCTTTTAGCATCCAGCAACTTCTCGCCGTTCAGGAATTTCTCGTACAGCACGATGGGATCGCGCTGCTTCCAGTATTCGAACATGTCCTTCGGCACATATTCCGCCGGATCGTGCTGCGCGTGCCCGCGCATGCGCATGGACTTCGCTTCAATCAGAATCGGCCCTTCGCCGGCCCTCGCGCGGTCCACCGCTTCTTTCGTGGTGGTATAAACCGCCACCACATCGTTGCCGTCCACGATGTAGCTGGCGATGCCATAAGCTTTGGCGCGATCCGCCAGATCTTTCACCGGGACTTGCCGCTTCACCGGGGTGGAATAGGCCCATTGATTATTTTCCAGAATCAAAACAAAAGGCGCCTTCTGGGACGCCGCAAAATTCAAGCCCTCGTGAAAAACTCCCGTGGAACTTCCGCCGTCCCCGATCCACGTCATGGCTACAATTCTTTGCCCCAGATAGCGCCCCGCCATGGCCACGCCGGTCATCACCGGAATCAAGTCGCCGAGCATGGAGATGGGCGAGACAATGTGCAGATTTTCCAGGTCACCGAAATGGCTGGTGCCATCCTTGCCGCGCGTCGGCGAGGAATATTTCGCCATATGCTGGGTGAAGATATCTCGCGGTGGAACGCCTTTCACCAGCAGCGCACCGATATTGCGGATCATGGGCGCCAGCCAGTCTTTCTTTTCCAGCGCATATGCCGTGCCCACTGAAATCGCTTCCTGGCCCTCGCTCGAATACAATCCGCCCACAATCTTGTTCTGGCGGAAGAGTTTAACCATGGTGTCTTCCACGGCGCGGTTCAGGCGCATGTAGTAGTACAGGTCCAGGTATTGCTGCCGCGTTAATTCCTTCTTCATCCGCGCTCCACTAAATCGATTGCGACCACACTTCCACACGCTGCGCTCGTTCTGAATTCTGCGCCCTCAAAACTTGCTGCGGCTGCTCCTGCGCGAGGTCCAATCGCTCCAGCAATTCCGCTCGCGGCATTTCGCGCATCTGGAACCCGAATACGTCGCCAAAATTTCGCAGCAGCGGCTGCACCACTTCCTCGAGTGTCACGGCGCGCTCCAGAATCTTCTCCAGCGAAGTGGCCTTCCGCGCGGCAATTCCACACGGAACGATCAAATCAAAGTAACGCAGATCCGTCGCCACGTTGTAGGCGAAGCCGTGAGACGTAACCCAGCGGCTAAGGTGCACACCAATCGCGCCAAGCTTTTCCTCGATATTATTCTCGTTCGACGTGGTACGAACCCAGATACCGGTTTTTCCCGCCACGCGCTCGGCGATAATCCCAAACTCCGCGCTCGCGCGGATCATGGCCTCTTCCAGCGAGCGCATATACCAGCCCACGTCTCTGCGAATCGCTCCCAGGTTCAGGATCGGATATCCGACAATTTGCCCCGGCCCATGATAGGTAATGTCTCCGCCGCGATCGGAAGCGTGAAACTCCACATTCTTCTGCCGCAACACTTGTTCCGACGCCAGCAGATGTTCGCGCTTGCCATTGCGGCCCAGCGTGATTACATGAGGATGCTCGCAAAACAGCAGCACATCATCGATCAGGGAGGCCTTACGCGTGGTGACCAGACGCTTCTGAAGCTCCCAGGCTTCCGCGTAGCCCATCAAACCCAAATCGACCGCATGGCAAATCTTCATCCGGCTCTTTTCAACAAATGGAGCAGCCACCAAATCAAACGTTAATCTGCAGCCCCCGCACGGAAGCGAACGCATCGCCCATGCCTTCCCACACCGTGGGATGCGCGTGCATCATGTTCATCATATCGTCCACCGTGCCTTCCAGATGCAGCACCGCCGCGGCCTCCGACAGAATTTCCGTGGCCAGCGGACCGATGATATGAATCCCTAAAACTTCGCCATATTTTTCATCCGACACGACTTTTATGAACCCGCCATGATTCCCAAGGATGGTGGCCTTGCTGTTCCCCACGAATGGAAATTTGCCGGTCTTCACTGTATGACCCGCATCGCGGGCTTGCTTTTCCGTCAGGCCAATGGACCCGATTTGCGGTTCGCAATACGTCGCATTCGGAATGCGCAATTTGTTGATCGGCTGCGTCGGCTTTCCCGCGATGTGCGTGACCGCCACGATCCCTTCCATCATCGCCGCGTGCGCCAGTTGTGGCAGCCCCGCCACGATATCCCCAATGGCGTACAAACCTTTTTCTTCCGTCTCCATGTGCGGGCCGACCAATACGAAGCCGCGATCCATCCTGGCTTTCGATTTTTCCAGCCCGCAATTTTCTGTCATGGGCTTCCGTCCCACGGCCAGCAGCAGCTTTTCCGCCTGCAGCGTCTGCTTTTTTCCGTCCTTGTCGGTGAACGCCACGGTCACTGCCTTGGCGTCTTTCTTCACCGACTCCACTTTGCTGCTGGTATGAATCTGAATGTTCTTCTTGCGGTAGGTCTTGTCGAGCTCCGCGGAAATTTCTTCGTCCTCGACCGGCACGACCCGGGGGAGCGCTTCCAGAATAGTTACCTCCGTCCCGAACGAGTTGTAAATCGAAGCAAACTCCACACCCACGGCGCCGGCGCCCACGACGATCAGCGTCTTGGGTATCGCCGGCAGCTCCAGGATCGAGCGGTTGGTCAAAATGGTTTTGTGATCCGGCTCGATCCCTGGCAGTGCCCGCGCTTCCGACCCGCTGACCATCAGAATATTCGAAGCTTCGATCTGTGTTTTCTTTCCATCCTTCTCGACGCTAATGCGTCCGGGGCCTTCGTAACGCCCCCAGCCCTGCACCGATTCCACTTTATTTTTCTTGAAGAGAAATTCAATGCCCTTGGCGTGCTTCTTGACAATCTTGTCCTTGCGCGCCAGCACATTGGCCCAATTAATTTTCAGGCCGGTGACTTCAAATCCCAATTCGGCGGCATTCTTGAAATGATCGTAAACATCGGCGTGGTGCAACAGAACTTTGGTGGGGATGCATCCGACATGCAGGCAAGTGCCGCCGAGATAGGGATCTTTTTCCACCACCACCGTCTTCAATCCCAGTTCCCCAGCGCGAATAGCCGCCACGTAACCGCCCGGGCCGCTTCCGATAATCGCCACATCGTACTTAGCCACTCAGCGCTCCTTGCGAAGGTCTCAAACCCCCCGGCAATGCCGCACCATTGCGCGTAAATGCTTCAAGTCACTGTACTAAGCCCGGCCGCAAGGCGGCAGCTTAAAATTTCGGCGTGGCCACTCCTGGCGTGTGTCAAGAAAACCGCTCGCACCCGTACAGGCGAGGACCCCTTGGTCCGGCAAATCGTCAATTTTAGCAGCCTGTCAGCAGGCCCGCAACTTGGCCCAGACAGGTCTGTTTCCCGTTCAAAAATTCCGTGTCTGGCTCAACACGGAGGCGCGAGGCCACGATCAGCCTGCACTTCGGGCGTCAGGACGAGGGGGTTAGTTTTTCCCAATTGTTCACTTGCTATTTATATTACCCATCTATATATTCCACCCTTCCTCGTGGTACTTATGCGTTATAGTAACCACTCAGTTACTATTATTGGGGAGGCGTCTCCCCACAGGAAGGCTGGGAGTGATGCTCATGAAATCCGGGGACTTGTGGCACTGCACCAACCCTGCTTGCCGTGCGGAGTTGTCCGTCGGACCAGGCAGTGAAGTTGACGTAGATCGCGTTCATTGCGGCTGCGGGGGTTTTATGAAAAAACGCTACACCGCGCCGGCCTTCAACTATCTGGATTTTCTCGGGAACCGAAGCACCGGAAGATTTGATGCACCTGCGCCTGACGTTCTTATTCAGAACGTTCGAAAGGACTGAACATGTCTATGGGGTCTTCCTCTCAGAACTACAATGATGCCGCCGGGAGTAACAGGAGTCCTTGGGTAGCCCGCGCGCGCGCGGCTCGCACCTTCGGAAGCCTGGGCGGATTTCTCGCCCTTACGTTTTTGGGCGCAGGGGTCTATTTGCTGCAGGAAGCGTTCAGCGACCCCCTTCGCGCGCAGGCCGTGGGTCTGATCGCCGGTGCATTTATTCTGGCGCTGGCAACCATGCTGCTGTATTTCTTATTCAGCCAACGACCTAGATATCACCGCGTCCAGAGCCATCGACGCGTTCGATCGCGCGCCCAGCGGGGTCGCATCGAAATCGCCGCGCCCGTCAAGATGCCGGCGGTGTTAGCGACGGTGTTGCCAGCTCCAGTTCCCACAAACGAGAACGGCGAAAGTTTGCCTTCCCCGGCTTAGAAGGGCTGGATCTAGCGGGAAACTGCGAGTGTGCAACTTGCAATCAAGCGCGAGTTGCATCTAGGCCCTGGGAATGGCCGCGAAGTAGCGCTCTTCCAGGATTCGCTGGTGATGTAATTCGTGGCCTGCGGTGATAAATGCCAGCGCGCGCACGCTGACTTCCTTGTCGCTGGCCACTCCTCGGAGCGCCCATGCCGCGTCGCTCAATGAGCGGAACAGCGTGATGGAGCCGCTGCGTACCGCGGCGAATTCTTCCGCCAGGTCGGCCAAACGCCGGTCGCCGAATCCGCCATTCTTCACATAGTCATCCTGTTCGAATCCCGGCAGCGGCGTCTCGTCGCCCCGCGCAATGCGCATGGCCCGGTACGTGAACACCCGTTCGGAATCCGCCAGGTGCCCGACCACTTCCTTCACGCTCCATTTACCGGCGCCGTAACGAAAATTTCCTTCGCGTTCGCTACGCGCCGAAAGCATCTGCATCATGTGCAATCGCTGAGCTTCCAGCGCGGTCAAGGCATCGTCGCCAGGAACCAGCGCAATATAGCGCTCATAAAAGGGTGCGTACTCGTTGGCCTCAGGCTTTCCGGGTTTCATCGCTTCCACCGATTTCATGCGCTCCGATTTGCTGTTGCACCTGTCGCCGGAATTCTTGCGGATGGGATATCAGCACGAAAGATTCCGGCGTGCCGCCGGTACCGTGCACGATGACGTTCCCATATCCCAGCATGCGGCCCCACATGGATTCCACCACGCCGATGCTTTCCACCCGGGAAAGCATCAAATCCAATGTGCGGCGGCTGCCCAGTCCCGTTTTGATGAGCACCCGCCGGTTGGTCACTGCCATCTCCGTGGCGTTACGCTTGGTCATGCCCCAACCTAAATTGATGAGCGCCACCACCACCAGGATCGCTCCGACGATCAGCGCTGTTTGCATTCCTCCAGGAATGCGCGCGACATACTCCTCTAATTCGGGACGTTTCGCAGCCGCCTCGTATAACACCCACACTCCTGGAAGGCCCAGCAACAACGCAATGAACAGCGGCCCCAGCAGCACAATCCAGTGATGACGCGTCTGGTACAGCAGCGTTTCGCCGGGTACCAGATTCTTTTCCACGTAACTCATTGCTAGTCCTCGCAGCGACTCGGTGCAGCTGCAATACGTTTTCCTGCGCTGCGCGAAATCATACTTGATACTCTAGGCGCTTAAAAGTGCGCGCCTCCCTACGCGGTCGCGCACGACTCGACGCCGGAGGCGGTATGAGCATGGTACTCCAGAAAGCGCGCGTGGCATTCCAGGGTGAGTCCGGCGCCTTCAGCGAAGCGGCCGCGGTGCAACTGCTTGGCAGCGCCGTCACCACCGTTCCCCGCGCCACCTTCGACGCTACCTTTGCCGCCATAAAGGATGGCTCGGCCGATGCGCTGCTGGTGCCCGTGGAAAATACTCTTGCGGGCTCCGTTGTGCGCGTTTTCGACCTGCTTCTCGAAAGCTCACTGCAAATCATCGCGGAAACAATTCTCCCCATTGAACATCACCTCATCGGTTGTCCCGGCGCCACGCTGGCGGACATTCGCTCCGTCGCTTCGCATCCCATGGCCCTGGCCCAGTGCGAACGCTTGTTCACCGATCATCCTTCGTGGAAACGCATTCCCGCGGAAGACACCGCCGGAAGCGTGCGCGAGGTTCTCGCGCGCCAGGACAAATCTTTCGCCGCCATTGCGGCTCAGCGTGCCGCCGATCATTATCGCGGTGTAATCCTCGCGCCGTCCGTGCAGGATAACGCAGAAAATTTCACGCGCTTCGTTCTCCTGGTGCCTGAAGGTGAAGCCGCCGCTCTCGCCGCCCCAGCGGCTCATAAAATGTCAATCGCCATGCGCCTCGCTCACCGGCCTGGCGCGTTATTAGCTTCCCTGGAACCCTTCGCGCGCCACGAAGTAAACCTGCTCAAAATTGAAAGCCGCCCGATTCACGGCCGACCTTGGGAATATCAATTTTTCCTGGATGTGGAATCTGACCGTCCCGGCCGCCTGGAACAAGCCCTCGCAGAGGTGCGCAACGCCACCGCTGAGGTCCGCGTCCTCGGCCGTTATCCCGCCGCCCGAACCATTTGACTTACTATCCGCAAACTCCCGGCTTCGTTTCTGTTTCGCGTGGACGCTGCGGCATCTTCGTACGCCAGGGCGATCAAGGACATCCTGGGAGCTGCGTGTGGATTGCGGTTAACTCAATCAACTGCTTCGTCATCGAGAGCGCGCGATTTCAAGAATTACCGCTTCCACTCGGTGTCTATTTTTGGCGGGTTCAACATGGTCTGCAAAACCACGCAATATTGTTCTGTTTTTTCCTGCAGCGCTTTCAACTGGTCGGAGGTGGCCTCCGGGGCGTCCACATCAAATTTCATGCGAATCGCTTCGAATCCCACCGGCACCTCTTTCGAAATGCCGAGTGTGCCTTGCAAATCCATGTCGCCGCTGACGGTCACGCCGATGTGTTTTGTGGGAACCCCCATGGCCGCTGCCACGAGTTGGCACGTAATTTGCGAACACGCCGCCAGCGCCCCGAGCAGCAGATCGCCGGAGCACGCCGCGCCGCCTGTTCCTCCCACTCCGGCGTGCGCCTCTGCCTGGTAAATCGCCCGCCCAATATCTACCGAACAACTCATCGGACCAGAAGTCTCTCCGCCCTTGGCAGTCAAACTGATGCGCGAGGCACTCGGCTCACGGCGGTACTGTTCCTTCAGTGGCCGTTGCACAGACCTGATATCCATTGACCCTCCAAAAATTTGTTATTCTTCACCGGTATTTAGATGCCGCGAATATGTCTGGCACCATAATAAATCGGAACTACCATGGACGAGCGGTTCACCACACCTAATCCGGACACGCCAGAACCAACCGAATCGCCTTTGCTTTGCCCTGGAACCCACTTTGGACGGTACGAAATTCTCGGGCCCCTGGGAGCCGGCGGTATGGGAGAAGTTTACCGCGCCCATGATTCCCGTCTCGGGCGCCACCTCGCCATCAAGATTCTCTCGCGCAAATTGTCGGCCAGCGCGCAGGATCTGGTGCGTTTCGAGCGAGAAGCTTGTTCCGCCTCCGCGCTAAATCATCCCAACATCATTACGATCTTTGAACTGGGGCAGGTCGATTCCACCCACTACATCGCCATGGAACTTGTTGATGGAGATCTGCTCCGTGACATGCTCCGCGCCGGGCCGCTGCCGCTGCAGAAAGCCATCCCCATTGCCGCGCAAATTGCGGACGGGCTGGCCAAAGCCCACGAAGCTAATGTGGTGCATCGCGATCTGAAGCCCGAAAATATCATGATCACTGGCGATGGGTTGGTGAAAATACTGGACTTCGGCCTTGCTAAATCGGTCAGCACAGATACCAATCGCGACGACGATACCGTTACCAGCTCCCTGACATCGGCGGGCGCAATCATGGGCACACTTGCGTACATGTCTCCCGAACAGGCCCATGGCCAGCCGCTCGATTTTCGTTCCGATCAGTTTTCTTTTGGATCGCTGCTATATGAAATGGTAACGGGGAAGAAAAGTTTTCTGCGCTTCAGTGGCGCCGAAACCACTACCGCCATTCTTAGAGACAGCCCTGAGCCAGTGGCTTCCCTGAATCCTCAGGCTCCCGCCCCACTTTGCTGGGCCATAGACCGTTGTCTTGCCAAGAATCCGCGTGACCGTTATCCCTCCACGCGCGATCTGGCCCGCGATCTGGCCAACATCCGCGACCGCCTTTCCGAAGCGCCTTCGCGATTTTCTCCCGCTCGCCTTAGCAACCTTCCCACGCAGCGTACCGGGTTTATTGGGCGCGACCGCGAAGTATCTGCAGTAACGGAATTATTGTTACGAGAGGAAGTACGACTGGTAACGCTGAGTGGACCAGGCGGCATCGGCAAAACTAGACTGGCTCTTCAGGTTGCTGCCGAGGTTGCCGGATCGTTCCCCAGCGGAGTGTGTTTTATTCCTCTCGCTGGTGTGACGGATCCCACCCTGATCCCCTCGATCATTGCCCAGTCGCTGGGTATCAAAGAAGCCAGCCGTCAGGTAACCATCGAGAGCCTCAAGGACTACCTGCACGACCTACGCACGAACTTGCTGCTGTTCTTCGATAATTTCGAGCACCTGCTTTCCGCCGCTCCGGTAGTGGCGCAGTTAATCACCATCGCCCCCAAGCTTAAACTTCTGGTAACCAGCCGCTCGCGCTTACACGTTTATGGCGAACACGAATATCAGGTGCCTCCCCTGACCCTTCCGGATCTTCGATCTTCAATGGCCCCGCAGGTTCTGTCGAAAAATCCCACTGTGGCATTATTCCTGGAACGCGCTGTGGCCGTGAAACCCACTTTTGAGTTGACGGAAGAAAATGCCCGTGCCGTCGCTACTATCTGCACGCGGCTCGACGGGCTGCCGCTGGCGATCGAGCTGGCTGCCGCCCGTATTAAACTGCTTTCACCCGCTCAAATGCAGTCCCGGCTCGAAAGCCGCCTGCAATTGCTTACCGGCGGCGCAAAAGATTTGCCGCTGCGGCAGCAAACCCTGCGCGGCACGATTGATTGGAGCTATGGTTTGCTCAGTCCCGCGGAACAGTCCTTGTTCCGAAGAATTTCCGTTTTCATCGGCGGCTGCACGCTGGAAGGAATCGAGGCCGTATGCAACACCAAACAGGATCTTGAGCTGGACATCCTTGAAGGCATCGAGTCCCTCGTGGACAAAAGTCTTGTCCAGCATGTCGAACGTGCCGACGGAGAATCGCGCTTTGTTTTCTTGGAGACCGTTCGCGAGTACGCCGCGGAGCGTTTAGCAGAGAGCGGGGAGGAGACCGCCACACGGCGCGCGCATGCCGCTTACTGCCTGGTGCTTGCGGAAGAGGCGGCGTCGTATACCGCGGACCCCTCGCGCAATGAATGGGTCAACACATTTGACATGGATCACGACAATTTCCGCGCGGCGCTGGAATGGCTGACGAAGACCGGCAACGCCGATTGGGGCTTGCGCCTCGGTGCCGCGCTTTTTCAATTTTGGGATATGCGCGAGCATTTGACCGAGGGCCGCGACCGGCTGGGAAAACTTCTCAAGCTTGAGGCTGCTGCCGCGCGCACCAATGCTCGCGCACGCGCCCTTTTTGCCGCTGGCGTGCTCGCCACAGAGCAGGCCGACTACACTGCTGCTTCTGCACTGACCGGCGAGAGCCTCGACATCGCTCGCGAATTGAACGACCAGCGCGGCGTTGCTATTGGCCTGAATGCGTTGGCGGTGATCGCTCGCGACCGCGGTGATCTTGACGCCGCTCGTTCGCTATTCGACGAGAGCCTGGCCGCCTGGCGGGCCATCGGCGATCCCGTGGTCGTAGCCCGCTCGCTCAGTAACCTGGCTAATGTGGTCAAGCTCCAAGGGAATTACGCCTTCGCTCGTTCTCTGTATGAAGAAAGCCGCGTAATTTTCCGGGACCTTGGCGACAAAACCGGAACAGCCTGGTCTCTCAATTACGAAGGCGACGTAGCCCACGAGCAGGGTGAGAACGATACCGCTCAGGTACTGTATGAGCAGAGCTTGGACATATTCAGAGAACTCGATGACAAATGGGGCATCGCCGGATGCCTGGTTGACTTGGGAGACCTTGCGCGCGATCGCGGCGATGATCAGGCTGCCCGTGCGCATTATACCGAGAGTATGAAACTCTTTGAGCAGCTGGGACAGAAGCGCGGCGTTGCTCGTATCCTCGACTGTCTGGCTTGTTTTGCCGCGCTTCGCGATCAACCGGAACGAGCGCTCCGGCTGGCAGGCGCGGCTGCAGCCATGCGCCGGGTTCTGGGCGTGCCGCTTCCTTGGACTGAAAAATCGAGATTGGAAAAAACGCTTGATGTGGCGCGCCAGTCATTGTCTCCGGCATTGGCTTCCACGGCCTGGATGGGCGGCTGGACTACACCTGGCGACCACGCCGTCAACGACGCGTTGACGTGGGAATAATGCCCGCTAGTCGTAAAAGCCGCATAATCCAGCGGGATCCGCGGAAAAACATTTATTCCGCGGTGCCGAGATCAATCATGCGGCGCACGGCGGATACGCGGTTTGCCGGGAGGCCGACTTTTTTTGCATGTTCCTGTATCGTAGCTTCGTCCGGAGCCATATAAACGCAGTAGATCTTATTGCCGGTCACGTAGCTATGCAGCCACTGGATTTTCGAGCCCATTTCACTCAAGACCTTGGCAGACTTCTGCGCCGCGGCACGAATTTCGCTGTCCGACATGTCACCTACGTTCGGGATTTCCCGTTCAATAACAAATTTGGGCATCGTTAACCTCTAATGCTTCGTTTTTTACAACATCACACGTGTTCTGAAGAAAACTTTACTCTCCACCTGTGTGTCAGTCAATTGAAGGTGTCCAGGCAAAGCTTTCTCTGGCCACAAGTCAGCTTAAAAAAAGGGGCCGGCAACCGCCGGCCGGTAACAAATTAGTTTTTTCTAAACACATCGTCATCCGCACATTTCCGGACTGGTGGCTCGCGCGGGATGGTGCCTGCCCGCCCTGGCGACCAGGTTTTTCGATCTGCGAATTAGCAGTAGCTGCAGGCTTCTCCGCCCATCATCGCCGGACTTTGCCCCTCTCCTCCGGTCACATCTGCCTTGATGCGTCGCAGGCGCCGGCCCAGCCGTTCCGCAAGCTGGTGCCGCGCCCGCCACAACCGCGCCTTCAGGGTATTTTCGGTCACACCAAGCTTCTTGGCAGCTTCGCCCGTGGAGTAGCCCTGCACATCGCGCAAAACAAACGCGGTGCGCAGCAACGGCGAAAGCTCGTCCAGGTTTTCGCTGATAATTTCGCGCAGCTCCGTGCTCGCTGCCACCTGTTCGGGATTCGGTCCGTTGTCGGCAAATCTCTCCGAGGCCGGCAACTCATCCTCACGAGGGGTCTCGTCCAGTGATACTGCCGGGCGCGCTTTGGCGCTGCGCCGCCGCATCAGCGCCGCATTGATGACGATGCGCGTCAGCCAGGTGGAAAATTGCGAACGCCCTTCGAACCTCTTCAAATTGCGGTACGCGGACAGCAACCCGTCCTGCAAAGCGTCTTCGGCATCTTCGGCGTTTCCAAGCACTCGCAGAGCCGTCTGAAACAACGGCCGCTGGTAGCGCCGGAACAGCGCCTCTACCGCTTGCGAATCGCCTCGTTGGCCCGCACGGATGAGCTTCTGCTCGTTCCACTTCACGTCCGCCAGAGCAGCGTCGGTCACCGGTCCACTTGGTGTTGCAATTGTTGTTACAGCTTGCGTCGCCATCTTAGGCCCCCATTTTTCTAGAATCTCGTCGCTTCCAACCGCCAAAATTTTTACGTCGCTAAATTAGTGAACCGGCACGCCGCCGGCCGGTACGCGCGGCTTCCTCATCAGCACCAGGATCGGTATGACCGCGAAAAATACCACCCCGAGCATTTTGAAATTGTCGATAAACGCCATCATGGCCGCCTGCCGCTGCACCGTGTTGTAAATCATGGTCTGCGCCTGCGCCGTGGCATGCGCCATGCTTGAGCCGGCCGCCACCAGCTTGATTTGCAAGCCGCTCAACATGTTGTGATACGCCGAACCGTAGTCATTCACGCGGTCCATCATTTGCGCCTGGTGGAACTGCGCCCGTCGCTGCAGCATGGTCGTTACCGTGGCAATACCCACACTGGCCCCGATGTTCCTGGCCAGGTTGATGATGCCCGTCCCCATGTTTGTCTTTTCCCTGGGCACGTAGGCGAATGCCGCCACGTTGATAGGGATAAACAGGAATGCCAGGCCGAAGCTTTGCAACATGCGTGCGCGAACCGCGTGCCCGTAGTCGAGCCCGAGGTCCCAGCCTGCCATTACAAATAGAGCGGAAGCCGATACGATGCAGCCAAACGTAATAAGGATGCGTGTGTCCACCCGCGACACCAGCAAACCCACCACTGGCATCATGCACATGATCACGGCTCCACCCGGCGAAAGGGCCTTCCCAGCCATCTCTGCCGAGTAACCCAGAAGTTGCTGTAAAAGCTGTGGAATCAGTACCGTACTGGAGTACAAAACAAAGCCCAGGAAGAACATGGCCAGCGTGGCAATCGCGAAATTGCGGTCCTTCAACATCCGCAAATCCACCACCGGCTCCTTTTCACGCAGCTCCCAGACAATTGCGGAGATCACCCCGACCACCATCAGCCCGAAAAACACACGGATGAAGTTGGACGACAACCAGTCCAGCCGTTGCCCCTTATCCAGAATGATCTGCATGCTTCCTAACCCCAGGCTGATCAACCCGATACCGATGTAGTCAATACGGAAGCCGCTCTTCACACTTGCACGCTTCATATACGGCGGGTCGCTGACCAGAAAATGCGTAAGCACCAACGAGATAATTCCCACCGGCACGTTGATGTAAAAAATCCAGCGCCACGAAAAACTATCGGTAATCCATCCGCCCAGCCACGGCCCGATCGTCGGAGCCACCACTACCGCAAGGCCGTACACCGCGAACGCCATGCCGCGCTTTTCGAACGAAAACGTATCGTTCAGGATGGCTTGCTCGCTGGGCTGTAACCCTCCACCGCCTGCTCCCTGCAAAATCCGGAAAAACACCAGCACGCCCAGGCTCGGCGCCAGGCCGCACAAGAAAGAGCTGATCGTAAACACCGCCACGCACGACATGTAAAAGCGCTTGCGGCCGAAAAGGCTCGAAAGCCATCCGGAAAGCGGCAACACAATCGCGTTCGATACTAGATACGACGTCAGCACCCAAGTGGATTCATCCGAGCCCGCCGATAAATTCCCGGCGATGTGCGGCAACGCCACGTTGGCGATGGAGGTGTCCAGGACCTCCATGAACGTCGCGAGCGTAACCGTAATGGCGATCACCCAGGGGTTGATCGAACCGTCCGGCATCCGCAATTTCGATAAAATTTTGTTACGCATCGCTTAACGCTGGCTTCCTCGTTCGCCTTTGTGTAACTGAATCCCCGACTCTTTTATTCCGTAATCACCGTCACATCCACGTTCATCCCCGGCCGCAGAATCGCTTTGTCAGATGAAATCGGATCCACGATGATTTTCACTGGAATGCGTTGCACCACCTTGACGTAGTTGCCGGTGGCGTTTTCCGGCGGCAGCAGACTCAGCACCGCTCCGGTAGCTCCCGCTATAGAGTCGACGTGTCCGCTGAAGGTCTTGCCGTAGGTATCCACATGCACCTCAGCTTTTTGCCCAGCGCGCATCTTTTTAAGTTGTGTCTCTTTGAAATTCGCGGTCACCCACACATCCTGCAGCGGCACCACCACCAGCAAGCCCTGCCCAGCCTGGATAATCTGCCCGGCCTCTACTTCTTTGTGCGTTGCCACCCCGTCTCGCGGTGCCACAATTTCCGTGTAGCTCAGGTTGAGTTGTGCGGCATCCACCATCGCGCGCGCCTGGTCCACCTTCGCCAGCTTTCCTTGCGCGTCCGAGGTTCGCATGCTCACTTGCTGGATGTCCGCGCGCGCCGACGAGACTCCCGCTCGGGCTTGCTCGACTCGCGCTTGCGCGGCGTTTAACTGCGCTTTGGCGATTTGGATGTTGCTCTGCGCCTGTTGAATTTTTTCTTCCTCGGCTTTCAGCGCGCTCGCGGAAGCATCTGCGTTGGCTTTCGCCGCGTCGAACTGCTGCTTGGATATCTCGCCCTTGTCCATAAGCGGCCGGTAGCGTTCCAGGTCCGCTTGCGCCAGTTGCGCGTTGGCACGGCTTTTCGCCACGTTCGCTTGCGCATACGCCAGATCCGAATTTTGCGCCTGAGCGTATGCTGCCTGCGCACGCGCAAGATCCGCCTCCGCCCCCCGCAACCCTGCATTCGCGGTGGAAGTTCCGCTGGCCACGTTCTCGCGCGTGCGCGGCACATCGACGTTCGCCGACTGCGCTTCACTTTGCGCCAGTGCCAGGGCCGCTTTGGTGTTATCCAGTGCAGCTTGATAATCGCGCGGATCGATCTTCACCAAAACCTGCCCGGCCTTCACCGCCTCGTTGTCGTGCACCAGAACTTCCGCGACGCGGCCGGAAATTTTCGCTGCGATCGGCGTAATGTGTCCGTCCACCTGCGCGTCGTCCGTAGACTCACGATTTCGGTAGTAGAGAAGAAGTCCGACCGCCACAGCTAAAACCAGGATCGCACCCACAATCAGCAGGCGCTGCACCTTCGGATTCTTCAAACCCTTGGGGGTCACGGGAGTAAGCGGCTCTTCCAACGTGAGCGGAATCCGCGGCGCGTTTTCTAGCCCGACTTCGATTTCAATACTCATCTTTTCGTTTTCCTCGTTCGTCCCTTACTTCGCGTACACGCGTTCCATCTGCCCAACCGACCTGGCCAGGTCCGCGCGCGCCTGATTAAAACGGTAAAGCGCCGCGATCTGGTTGTTGTTCGCCCGCGCCAACGAATCCTGCGCCTGGATCACTTCAATGTTGTTGGCCACACCGGCGCGGAAGCGGTCGCGCGCCTGGTCCACTTCTTCTTTGGACAGTTGCACGCCCAAATTTGCAACCTGCACTTCATTCTTCGCGGAAGTCAGGTTGATGAGCGCGGTCTTCACATCCAGGCCGATTTCATTTCGCAGGTCCGCCTGTTGTTCCTTTAACCGTTGAATTTCCAGGTCCGCGCGCGTGGTCTCCGCCCGAATGCGGCCGCCAGTAAACAGCGGCATGCTCAGCGCCACTTCGTAGTTGTATGTGGGAATTCCGTTGTTCAAACGCGTGCCTTGGTAGGCCCACTCGCCATCAACTTTTAGAGCCGGCAATCGCGTGTCCCAGGCTTGCTTTTTCTGCGATTGCGCGGCCTTGATTTGTTCGTTAAGCGCTTTCCATTCTTGCCGTACAGATAAGGCCTGCTCAAGGCTCTGTTCCACTTCGGGCTGCGGCGTTTCAAAATAGCTCAGCGAATCCGCCAGCTCGATGGTCTGCCGCGGATCAAGATTCAAAAGACGGCTCAACGCATATAAAGAAGTCTCGCGGCTGGCTTCCGCTTCCAGGAAACGTTGCTTCTCGTTCTGCAATTCCACGTTGGATCGCAACGTGTCGATGCCCGTGCCGACGCCTTCCTTCTGCAAATCCGCCGCCTGGTTATAAAGTGCCTGCGCGAGTTCGACCCGCGAAGAAGCCGCCTGAACGGTAGCAATATCGCGCAACGTTCCGATGTATTGCGACACCACCAGCAAAACTACTTGTTCGCGTGTCGAAAGACTGTTCGCTTTCGCCGCATTGGCGAGTGATCGCTGCGCCTGGTAACGGCGCCACAACGTCAAATCGAAAACTGGCGCCGAGAACGAGGGGCCCACCTGAAACACCTGGATCGGCCCGATGTGCTGAGGAAATCCCGGAATGGGCTTTCCAAAATTAGTTTCAATATTCGAACGCCGTATCGAGTCGCTGGCCTCCAGATTGGCTTGCGGCAATAGTGCCGCCCGCGCCACATTTTTGTCTTGAACGGCTTCCGCCGCTTGAATGACCGCGACCTGAGCGGTCGTATTTTGTTTCAGCGCGAGGGCTACCGCCTGGTCAAGGGTCAGCCGTAACACTTCGGTGGGCGCATTGGACGGCAGCGCGTTGCGGCCCGCCGCGGTTTGCGCCCTCAGCGAGCCGGCGCTGGTCACCGACAATCCCAGAAACAATACGTAAAAAATTATTGGGGTTTTCTTGGCGTGCGCTTCGCCAATCTTGCCAGTGCTTTTGCCGGCGGCAATTTCCCGCACGATAGCCTGGTTCAAGCAGCCTTCCGCCACCAGCTTGCCGCCCTGCTGGTGAATCTGTTTCAGCAAAGCCTTCCCGGCAGCATCTATAAAACTGACACCGCAAAGGTTGACACTAAGATTTTGGCCGGGTGAGGTGTTGCGGAGGTCATTCCAGCTCTGCTCAAGAGCCGCTACCCACGGCCCGGCAAGCTTGCCCTCTACGGTCAGGCTGGGCTTCCCAGATGCTTGTTCAGTCGTTATTCGTAACATACAGTGCTCGCCTGCCTTAAAGAAGCATGGCGAACACCGTTTGAAGTTTATTTCTTGTAATGTATATGTCTCTCAAAAACAGAGACTTATGTGATTTCGAGCCCCGAAGTCTCGGCTCCGTTCGGCCAATATATGGGCATGTGCCTATATATTGGCTAGTGTGCTTTGCCCATATAAGGGCATTGATACCGACCATTTCTTGACCGCTATAGCCTGCACCTCAAAATGGCCACCGCGCAGAATCGATGCCACCCCGATGAACTCGCGCGCCGGATATTCTTTACTACTGAAGTAGCCGCGGTAGGCAGCATTAAATTTGTCGTACAGCGTCAAGTCCGTGGATGCCACCTGTACATACACCAGGTCGTCCATGGTCATGCCCGCAGCTTTCAACGTGTCTGAAACGTGGTCCAGCAACAACTTAATTTCTGCATCAATCTCTACGGGAGCCTTTCCGGTCTTGGCATCGATTCCAATCCTCCCGGACAGATAAAGGGTATTGCCCGTCAAAATGCCGCCGCTGAATGGCAGTTGGGGATTGTCGTCCGGCAGGCTGATAATACGCCGCGTGCTCGACGCCGTGGATTGCGAAAATGCTCCACCTGCCACAAAAAATACGCCAACCACCAGCACCGCGATGAAAGACACAGCACGTCGATTCACAAGCGCCTCCATGTAACCTTGGATTTTGGACTCAGGCCTTCCGCTAATTACGTGGGCAGAGTTTATTACCTGGCGCTCCGTTGCTGCAAGTCCGCAAAACTCGCGAAGCCAAGCAACACCAGTCGCCGAAAGCTAGAACGAAATGATTCGCACCATGATCAGGTACAGAGTTGCCGACGCCACTACGATCCACAGCACTACGCCTTGCAGCAGCGGCCGCCAACCTACGCTCTTTAAAGTCTTGACCGAAATTCCTGTGCCAATCAAGAATAACGTAGCGGTCAACCCCAGCTTCCCCGCGTTGAACGCCCAGGCATCAAATCTTGCGCCGGCCGGATAATACGTGTGCACCACGGCGGCCAGGCAGAAAAACAAAATGAACCAGGGTAGCGCTATGCGCGCTTTGCCGCCGCGTTTTACCGCAGCGGTCGCCAGCGCCAGCGGGACGATCCAAAGAGCGCGCGCCAGTTTCACCGTGGTGCCGATCATCAGCGCTTCCTGTCCATATTTAGCTGCTGCGCCCACCACCGAACTGGTGTCGTGAATTGCCAGCGCGGCCCACAGCCCAAATTGCGATTGCGTCAGATGCAGCGCATTTCCTATTGGAGGAAAGGTCAGCAGCGCGATCGAGTTCAAAATGAAAACTGTGCCCAAGGAAACCGCTATCTCTTCATCATTGGCGCGCAGTATCGGACCGATGGCGGCGATGGCGCTCCCGCCGCAGATCGCCGTCCCCGACGTTATTAAATAGGACGAATTACCGCTGATTCGCAGGATTTTGCCCAGCGCCAGGCCGGCCATCATGGAAAACGAAATTCCCAAGGCGGTGTAGATGAACCCGCTGCGCCCCGCTTTGACCACTTCGTGCAGATTCATTCCGAAGCCCAGCGCCACCACGGAAACTTGCAGCAGCACTCTGGCAACACTGCGGCTGCGCTCGGAATAAGGATGCCGCAGCATCAAACCAAAAATAATTCCAACGCTAAGCGCCATGGGCGGAGAAACCCAGCCGCTGAAACACAAAATCAGCGCAGCGATAAAAATTATCTTGGCGGCTAAGGCCATCTGTCAGGGCCGGGTCGGTGCGTTCGCGCGCGGGGCTGGCGCTGGGACGCCGCTTTGTTTCGGAGCGGGCGAGGGTGTCGCCCCTGAGGCGCTCTCCGCCACGATTTTTTCGGTGCGCTCTTTGCTCACGTGGCAGGCGGAATCGTAAATCCGGCACTGCGCCAGCGTGTATTTGCATCCGCAGTTGCAGGTCTCTTCGTTCATGCGATGCAACACTACAGTTTTCTGCGCGGGCGTTAGATTGGTCATATCCACGCCGGGGAGTTCGCTGGCGCGATTCGCGTGCGACAAAAACACTTCACCGGTATCTTCGAAAGTCTCCACCCGTGCATTGATCGGCAATCCCAGCAGCGCGCGAATTTCCGTTTCATACAGCACCGGATCGCGCAGCCCGATATGTTTCTGCACCACGCGGCCCTGCGCATCAATGATGAAAGACGTCGGCAGCGCCGGCACGCCCCCAAACCGAAGACGCATCTCGCTGGTGGCCATGGCAATCGGATAATTAACCCCATAGCGTTTAGCGAAAGCTCGCACTGCAGCTTGATCTCCGTCGTCAACCACCAGCCCAATCACCTGCAGCCGCTCGTTATATTTTGCTTGCAGCGCCACGAGGTCCGGCACCTCCAGGCGGCACGGTCCGCACCAGGTGGCCCAGAAATTCAGCAGCACCACTTTTCCGCGCGCCGCCGCCAGGCTCACAGTTTTGCCGTCCATGCCTTTGGCCGCAAACTCCGGCGCGGGATCGGGCTCCCGTATGAATCGGATTACTGCGCCACCCGCCTGCTGCTCTTGCGGCCCCGCGCCGTCATTCGGGCGCGGGGCAACAATCGCGGATGCGAAATTCAATACGCCAATTCCCGGCAAGCATGTCAAAAGAGCGCCTGCGAGGAGACGTCGCCGCCATGCCGAAGTTTCGTTGTTTCTCCCAATCATCGCTTCCCTAGAAGAACACACGTGGCGCGCCACGCCAAGCTTGCGCCGTTCAAGAGTCGCCAAAACGTTTATCTACACATTTTTTCGGTGAGTTCAGAGTACAGCGTCGCGTAACGTCTGGCCTGCACTTCCAAAGCATAATTCGACAATGCATATTGCCGGCCCTGCTCCGCCATTTTCAATCGCGCCTCCTTATTTTTCAGCAGCGCGGCAATGGCAGCTCCCAGTCCCTCCACGTCTCCAGCGGGAACCAACGTTCCGGTCTCGCCCGGCCTCACGATTTCGGGAATGCCGCCGGAATCAAAGGCCACGATGGGCACGCCGCAAGCTAGCGCTTCCAGCGCCGTGTTTGGAAGATTGTCCTGCAAGGAGGGAAGCACGAAAACATTGGCCGCGCTGTATATCGTGGATAATTTCTTGTCGTCGGTCACAGACGGGATTGACGTGATTCTCTGCCCGAGATCTGCGGAGGGTAGTTCTCTCCCCACGGTTAAAAAGTGCACGCGGTTATCGTTGCTGAAGTGTTTAAGCGCCTCCACCAATACGCTGAAGCCTTTTCGCGTTTCGCCTGCCCAGTCCGCCAAAAATAGAATCACGAAACCGTCCACCGGGATCCCGAGTAGCGCCCGCGCGGCCGCCTGATCACGCGGCTTAAACACGTCGGTATCCAATCCGTTGGGAATCGTTGTGCATCGCAAGCTCGACAGCAGCGCGCTCTTCTTCACTTCCGCTTGCATCCATCGGCTGGGCGTTACTAGATGCATTCTGTCGCCGCCCAACGATGCGTACGCTTCTCGTTTACGCTCCAGACTCCTTGAGGACGGATCGTCCGGATCAGACGAAGACAGTTGCGGGCAGGCCCCACACCTCTGCATGAATTTGCCGCATCCCCCGTCAAAGTGGCATCCGCCCGTAAACGGATTCATGTCATGCAGCGTCCACACCACCGGTAAATTTGCGGGCAGCTTGCCGAAAAACTCCCGGTAATCAACAAATCCGGCGACCCAATGCAGATTCAAAATATCGCTCTCCGGCATTTGCAGAAGGACATCGGCATTCTGCGGGCTGCGATCATCGCTGAATAGCGAACCCCCGGGAATACGCGCAACGCTTTTGTATTGGCGCGCCAGGTAGCGCTGCTTAATCGCGCGCCGCAATTTAATTCCGAGCCCATTCGGCGGTTGGAAAGAAATTACGCGAGGATCGGAACTTTGCCGGTGTTGCACCAGCATCCGTGAGTCGTGTCCCAGCCTGCAAAGCCCGGTGTGCAGCCGATACGCCGCCCGTGCCGCGCCTCCTGCCAGATCCCAAACGGTGAGGTGGGTTATTTTCAAGCGCGGGTTGCTTCCATAAATAGCGAGTCCGGCTTGTACACCCGGCCATCCGATCCGGTGTCCAGATGGAAATCAGCCCAGCCCGCAATCGCGCTTTCCACCGGCCCAACAATTCGCGGAGCCGCAAATCCTGCTTGCGTCAGCGCGCGCGCCAGCGAATAGCGGTCGTACATGCAGCGATGAACCTCGCCGGAATTCCGAAAAACACCGATGTCATGCGCGCGCATCCCTTGGCGTCCCAGAAACAAACGAATCAGCTTGCGCGAAATCAAATTTCGCATCACCGCAAATTTGCCTCGCGCGGCAAGTGGAGCGCCCTGCTGTTGGCTCGAGGTCATGCTGTAAAATTCCTGGCCCACGCGCTCGATCACGTAATCGCGGTCCGGCAGCGATTCCTGCCGCGCGTAAGCCATCATGTCCCCGCCGGGAGCGTCGCGGATGGCCTGGTCGTACATCTCCAGAAGCACCCAGTCGTATCGCTTCTTCCACGTCTCATC
>JALYLI010000187.1 GCA_030774335.1 Acidobacteriota bacterium
AACCTGAAACTCATCCGCTGCCAACTAATCGCGCGGGTCAGTCTTTGCCGTGGAGGCGTTCGATTTGGGCGCCGACACCTTGGAGTTTTTCGACGATGTGTTCGTAGCCGCGATCAATGTGGTAGACGCGCTCGATGATGGTTTCGCTGTTAGCGACGAGCCCCGCCAGCACGAGTGAGGCGCTGGCGCGCAAGTCACTGGCGATGACGGTAGTGCCGGTGAGCGGAGAAAGGCCGCGGACTACGGCACGGCGGCCATCCACGGAAATGTTCGCGCCCATGCGCAGCATTTCACTGGCATGCATGTAGCGATTCTCAAAAATTGTTTCCGTGATCACCGAGGCGCCTTCGGCCTGCGTGGCCAGGGCCATGTACTGCGCCTGCATGTCGGTGGCGAAGCCGGGATATTCCTCGGTGGTGACATCGGAGGCTACAAGATTTTGTGCTCCACGAACGCGCAACGTACTTTTGTCTACGACATCAATGCGCACACCGGTCTGCTGGAGTTTCGCGATAGTGCAAGCGAGATGATCTGGTGCGCAATTTGTAATGGTTAAATCACCGCCAGTGATGGCTCCCGCGACGAGGAACGTACCGGCTTCGATGCGGTCGGGAATTACGGTGTGCTCCGTGCCGTGCAGTTTTTCGACACCGCGAACGCGCAGAGCGGAAGTGCCATCGCCTTCGATGTGGGCGCCCATCTTGCGCAGCATTTCAATCAGGTCGGTGACTTCCGGTTCGCGCGCGGCGTTGTTGAGAACGGTTTCGCCGTCGGCAAGCGTCGCGGCCATCAAAATATTTTCGGTGCCTGTAACGGTGATCTTTTCGAAGTTGATATTCGCACCTTTGAGAGGGCCGTGATTGGGGACTTTGGCTTCGATGTATCCATGCGAGGTCGTAATCTCCGCGCCCATTTTTTCAAGCGCGGTGAGGTGCAAATCGACAGGGCGCGCGCCGATAGCGCAGCCGCCGGGTAGCGATACGCGCGCGACACCGGCGCGGGCGATGAGCGGGCCAAGCGTGAGGATGGAGGCGCGCATGGTTTTGACCAGATCGTAGGGCGCTTCCGCGTGGTTCAACGTTGGAGCACAAATAGTGTAGTCGCTGGCGGGGAAGTCGGTGGTAGAAACGGTCGCGGACATGAACGCCAGCAGCTTGCTCATGGTGATGAGGTCGCGGACTTTGGGAATGTTGTGGAGCATGACCGGCTCGGCGGTAAGCAAGGCCGCGGCCATCACCGGCAGCGCCGAATTTTTCGCGCCGCTGATGGCCACTGTTCCGTGGAGCGGTTTGCCGCCCTTGATTAAAAATTTATCCATGAAAAATCGTTAAAAATATCTACTCATCCAGCGCGGCACGAAGATTTCCTTTCGCACCACGCAATCTTTTTGCCGCCTCCGCGGCATTTACTTTTGTTTTCAGCATTACCAGCGCCACCCGCAGATTGTGGCCGGATTGACGCAAAGCGCGTTCGGCAGCTGACACATTCTTGCCTGAAGCTTCGGCCAGAATTCGCACCATGCGTTGAGAAACCTTGCGGTTGGAAGCTTTCACGTCAATCATCAGGTTTTCATAAATATGTCCGAGCCGCGCCATCGCAGCTGTAGTGAGCATGTTGAGGACCATTTTTTGCGAGGTGCCAGATTTGAGGCGCGTCGATCCCGTGAGAACTTCGGGGCCAACGTCGGTGGCGATCAGGATATCGGCCAGTCGCGCCACTGGGGTATTGCGATTCACAGTGATCGCGATCGTTGCTGCGCCGCGCTTTGCCGCGAAACGTAGCGCGCCCAGGACGTAGGGCGTAGTGCCGCTGGCGCAGATTCCGACAACTACATCCTGCCCGGTCAATTTAACAGCGCGCAAATCTCGTGCGGCGTTCGCTGGCGAGTCTTCGGCGCCTTCTACGGCACCGGTGACCGCCTGACGGCCGCCGGCAATCAGCGCTTGCACTAATTTTGGCGATGTTCCAAACGTCGGCGGGCATTCCGCCGCATCGAGCACGGCGATGCGTCCGCTGGAACCCGCTCCCACATAAATGAGCCGGCCGCCACCGCGAATTGCTTTAACGATGGCGTCGACAGCGCGGGCGATGGCGGGAAGCGCGCGGCCAACCGCGCCGGCCACTCCGCGGTCTTCGCGATTCATCAGACGCACAATTTGCCGCGCGTTCAGGCGGTCGAGATTTGTCGACGCCGGATTTCGCAGTTCACTGCGCCGTTTTTCCCTGGGTTTCGAAGGCACGTTTGGATTATAGCCGCGAGGTGCGGCACTGCGGGTCGCCCGTCTCGGAAAACACGCCCCTATTGCCAACAAATTGCTAATACCTTCACGAAACTTCCAGTTTCCTATTTGCGGAGGGCTGCTAGTGATTCGGCTATCATGAAATAGACTTTTGACGAGGCGGACGCGTTGGAAATCGCACTGATGAACATTCTCAACCGGTTGTTTGAGGAGCGCTTCCACTCTCCCGTAAAGAGCGTGGCGCCGCTACAGGGCCAGCTGGGAGGCTCGGGGCGCCAGATCATCCGGGTTTCCAACGAAACGAATGTCGCGATCGGCATCGTGTACGGCGTGCGCGAAGAAAATTTTGCCTTCCTCGAATTCTCCAAACACTTTCGAAATCATGGGTTGCCCGTACCGGAAATTTATGGCGAAGACCTGGAGCACGGCGTATATCTCGAAGAAGACCTCGGGAATACCACGCTGTTTGAATTTCTGTCCAAAAATCGTAAAGGCGAAACCATCGCTCTTCCCGTCGTCGAAGCTTATCGAAAAGTCGTGGAAACCCTGCCGCGCTTTCAGGTGGAGGCCGGGCGCGACCTGAATTACGAAGCCTGCTATCCCATCGGCAGTTTTGACCGGCAGTCCGTGGCCTGGGACCTGAACTATTTTAAATATTATTTTCTGCGTCTTGCGGGCGTGCCATTCAATGAGCACGCGCTGGAAGACGACTTCGGTCGCTTGACCGATTTTCTAATGACCGCGGACCGTCAGTATTTCTTATATCGCGACTTTCAGTCGAGAAATATTCTGCTGCGCGACAGCCAGCCCTTTTTTGTGGATTACCAGGGTGGCCGCAAGGGCGCGTTGCAGTACGACATCGCCTCGCTGTTGTTTGACGCCAAGGCGGATTTGCCGCCGGAATTGCGCCAGGGCCTGCTCGATCATTATCTTGAAGCGTTGAGCAAGTACATCAAGGTCGATCGCGATGCGTTTCTGCGCCATTACTACGCTTACGTATATGTACGCATCATGCAGGCCTTGGGCGCTTACGGCTTCCGTGGATTTTACGAACGTAAAGAGCATTTCCTGCAAAGCGTGCCGTTCGCGCTGAAGAATCTGCGCTGGCTGTTGCATCACGCTACGCTGCCCGTCGAACTGCCCACGCTGATGGGCGCGTTTCAAAGCATGCTGGCTTCGGAAAAATTGCGCGGGCTGGCCAGCGCCGCGGAGCATCTTACGCTGCGCATTTTCAGTTTTTCTTTTCATCAGGGATCGCCAAAAGATGAAACCGGCCATGGCGGCGGATTTGTTTTTGACGCGCGCAGCCTGCCGAATCCTGGTAGGGAAGAGCGCTTCAAGTCGCTGACCGGCAAGGACGCCGCGGTGATCGAGTATCTCAACCAGCAGGAAAGCGTGCACCAGTACATGGCCTGCGTGATGTCGCTGGTGGATGCCAGCGCCGCCAGCTACAGCGCCCGGGGATTCAAAAACCTGATGGTTTCGTTTGGTTGCACCGGCGGGCAGCACCGCTCGGTTTTTCTGGCGGAACAATTGGCCAAGCATTTTCGCGGCAGGAATGGCATTGAGGTTTCCGTGCAGCATCTGCAGCTCGATAAGATGGGCAAATGAAGGTGCTCCCGTGGCGGCGATGAAAGCGATGGTGCTGGCCGCGGGGCTGGGCACGCGTTTGCGTCCGCTCACGAATGATCGCCCCAAGGCACTGGTGGAGGTGGGCGGGCGCACACTCCTGGAAATTACGCTGGCGCGGCTGCGGACCTTTGGAGTGCGCGAGGCCGTCGTGAACGTGCATCACTTCGCCGACAAGGTGATTTCTTTTCTAAAAACGAATGATAATTTCGGGATGCGCATCGAGGTTTCGCGCGAAGACGCGCTGCTGGATACCGGCGGCGGACTGAAAAAGGCCGGCTGGTTCTTCCTCGAAAAGTCCGTGGTCCTCGACGAGCCTTTTATTCTGCACAACGTGGATGTGGTCAGCACCATCGATTTGCGGCGAATGGTGCAAGTTCACAAAGAAAGTCAAGCACTCGCCACCCTTGCAGTGCAGCAGCGGGACTCGAGTCGCTACTTGCTATTCGACGAGCAAATGGATCTTTGTGGCCGCCGCGCCGGCCGTGACAAGCAAACCGAGATGGTTCGAGCCGTGCAGCGATCGCAAGCGCTGGCTTTTTCCGGCATCCACGTGATCTCACCGCGACTATTAACGTTGATGAAGGAAGACGGTGTATTCTCCATCATCGATTGCTATCTGCGTCTGGCCGGCTGCGGAGAAAAGATCGCTGCGTTTCGCGCGGATGAATATTACTGGCGTGACCTGGGCCGCGCGGCGGATCTGGAGCAAGCGGCTCGCGATCTGGAACAACAGGTTTTTTAAGGCTGATTCATTATTTCCGGCAAAGTAACCGCAGTCCCCTGAAATTCCTCGCGGAACCATCACATTAAAATTTAACGGGTAGCGTGAGCGGGTTCAGCCAGTCCCAGGGATTGCATCACTGCATCGTGAAGCGCGGGACGGACCTTGGCGATTTTTTGATTTTCGCGCGTGGGATTAACGCGGTTGGTGAGCAGCACGACGAAAAGATCGCGATCGGGATCAATCCAGATAGATGTGCCGGTGAAGCCGGTGTGCCCAAAACTGTGCGAAGAGAAAAAACGCCCGCTGGAGCCGCCTTCCGTGGGCACCGCCCAGCCGAGAGTGCGCGTGCCGTTTGAAAGCTGTTGCGGCGCGGTGAACTGCGCGACCGTGGTACGGCGCAGAATGCGCTCGTGAGCGTAGCTGCCGCCGTTCAGCAACATCTGGCAGAATGCTGCAAGGTCCGGCGCGGTGCTGAATAAACCGGCGTGCCCGGAAACGCCGCCGATGGCAAACGCGTTTTCGTCGTGGACTTCGCCCTGCACCAGTCGGTAGCGCAGATTGTTGTCGATTTCTGTCGGCGCAACCAGCGGCCAGAGTTTTTTGGCGGGACGAAAACTCGTACCGGACATTTTCAACGGATTAAAGATGTACGATTTGGCAAGGTCGTCGAGAGTGCGTCCAGTGAGGCGCTCGACGATTTCGGCCATGAGAATGATGCCGAGGTCAGAATAAACTTCCTTAGTGCCCGGTTCGTAGTCGAGCGGCTCGGCAAAAATTCTAGACAGCGTGTCTTGCTTGCCTTTGGAAGTGCGCCAATATTCCTTGAACGCCGGGAGTCCCGAAGTGTGTGTCAGCAAATGGCGGACGGTAACTTTGCCGCGCCAATCTTTTTGCTGCGCACTCTGCTGCTGCGTCGCGGTGGACCATTCCGGCAGATAGCGATCGATTTTTGCGTCGAGATCGAGCGGAACAGGGAAGTCGCCTTCCAAAAGTTTGGCGACGAGCGTGGTGGTGGCGACAACTTTAGTAAGCGACGCGATGTCGTACCTGGTTTGCTCGGTAACGGCGGGCCCCTGCGCGTCGTAGCTGAGTTTGCCAAAGGCGTGAATGGCGACTTTGCCTTTATATCCGACGGCGAGAGTTGCGCCCGGGAAGGCTTTCTCCGTGATGGCTTGTTCGATGACGGCATAGGCCGGCTGCAATTGCTTGTCAGTCGAAGCGTCCACGGGCTGAACGGTCTCGGGCTCGAGGGAGCGCGAAATTCCAAAGCCAGCGGCCAGCTTGATTCCCGGAATCGTAACCGGAAGTCTGCCGTTAATCGGAATTTGTCCGAACAGGGCGCGGGCCACGGAAATTTGCGCGACGTCGCTGATGCCAAAAACGGCGAGCCAGGTTTCCGCCTGCGGGAAATTTTCGATGAGATACGGGCTGCCGAAGCCGACGGTGATCACCGGCTTTCCGGCGTGAAAAATTTGCTCTGCCAGCGCGGCCTGATCTGCGGGGACATCCACATTACCTTTGCGATCGCTGACGCGCACGAACAGCGCGAGAATCGCAATGTCGTAGGTGTTGGCAGGCGGCAACTTCAACGTGCCGGCTTTTACGAAGCGCGTATCGGCGCGTAGTGTAGTGACGGAATCAAAACGGGAGCGCAGTTCGCGTTCGAGGTCTTCGCCGGGATAAGGCTCCGGATCGGCATAAAAAGCCAGCAATAGCGCGCGTGACGGCTTCGTGGCATCGAGCGGCAAACGGTTGGCGGTGTCACGCAGCAGGGTCACCCCGCGATCGGAGATCTCCTGCGCTTCTTTCTGCCACGGCGCGCGGCCAAATTTTTCATTGATGGCATTGAGGTCCACGAGCTTGTTTTGATTGAGCCCGAGACGCGCCTTGGCTTGCAGGATGCGACGGACGGAGGCGTCGAGACGCTCATGCGAGATTCGGCCGGATTTTACGGCGGCTTGGAGCGCTTCATAGGCGGCATCCGGAACCGGCGACATAAGCAGGGCGTCGACGCCCGCTAGAATGGCGCGCACGGCGGCCTCGCCCGGCGCGAAACGGGTGGTGATGCCGCCCATATCCATGGCGTCAGTGACGACCAGTCCCTGGAAATGAAGCTCATCGCGCAAAACGCCCGTTAAAACGTTTTTCGAAAGCGTGGCCGGAGTATTCGGATCAGGTTCGAGCGACGGAATGGAAAGGTGACCGGTCATGATGCTGCTGACGCCGGCAGAAATCGCGGAACGAAAGGGAATCAATTCCAGATGTTCGAGGCGGTCTTTATCGGCGCGAATTACGGGCAGATCAATGTGCGAATCGGCAGCGGTGTCGCCATGACCGGGAAAATGTTTTGCAGTGGCGACTCCGCCGTTTTCCTCTACCCCACGCACAAAAGCGGCAACGTATTCGGCGACACGCTGGGGATCTTCGCCGAAGGAGCGCGTATTGATAATGGGATTGCCGGGATTATTGTTCACGTCGGAAACGGGCGCATAAATCCAGTGAATGCCGACGGCGCGGGCTTCGAGCGTAGTGATTTTTCCCATGGTGTAGGCGTCGGCGGGATTGCCTCCCGCCGCCAGCGCCATCGCGGTGGGAAACGATGTGCCCTCATCAAGGCGCATGGCCGAGCCGCGTTCGAAATCGGCGCCAATCAACAGAGGCAATTTCGAGCGGGCCTGGAGCTGATTGGTGAGTACCGCCGTGGGATATGCCTGGCTCTTGATAATGCCCAGCGGCGACATTTGCGTCACGTTGATAAACCCGCCGACATGCAGATCGTCCACGTTGTGCATCATTTTGCGATACGCGTCGGTGTCAGTGGACGTGAAGCTGCCGTGATAGGTGGCGAAGATCAGCTGACCGATTTTTTCGTCGTCGCTCATTTTGCGCAGCGTCGCTTGTACCCATTGCTTGTTTGCGGATGAGAGTGTTTTTCGTCGCGAAGCGGTTTTCGGCACGAATTTCGGAGCCGCCGATTTTCTGGCAGCCGAGGAACTGGTCTGATTGCGCGCGTTGTTGGGCATAATAAAAATCAGGGTGATCCCGAGCAGCGGTAGGACGCGGAAGCGGCGGTGCTTCATCGGAGACGGAGTTTTCCGGGGCCGTGCATGCTCTGACTTTGTATATAGCACACGCACTTTGGGCCCACAAACAACACGCGCGAGAGACGTTCCAGAATATCATTGCGAACTATGAAGCTAGCGATAAAAGCCGTACGCAAGTACGGCTCCAAACTGTGCCTATCGAAACCGGCGTGCTGCCTCTGTGTTGTTTCGATGCAAATACTCGTCTTTTTGTGCGTCGCGCACGGTTCAGCTGCAACCTATCAGCGCGATGTGCGTCACTCGGCGCATGCGGTGCAGGTGGGACTGGATGTGCTCGAAACAGATAAATTCGCGCCGTTGCGAGGCAGGCATGTTGGCGTGATCACCAACCACACGGGAGTGGATTCTCAGGGGCGCAGCATAGTGGAAGTACTTGCGCACGCTCCGGACGTGCAAGTGGTGGCGCTATTCAGTCCGGAACACGGCTTGGCCGGCAGCAAAGATGAAAACGTGCCGTCCACTAAAGATCGCGTGAGTGGCTTGCCAGTTTACAGTTTGTACGGAGAGACGCGCCGTCCGACTGAGGAGATGCTGGCCGGAATCGATGCGCTCGTTTTCGACGTGCAGGACGCGGGCGTGCGGTTTTACACGTACACGACGACGATGGCCTACTGCATGGAAGAGGCGGCGAAACGTAACATTGCATTTTTTGTGCTGGACCGGCCGAATCCGCTGGGTGGAGAAATTGTGGAAGGCCCGCTGCTGGATGCGGATAAAATGAGTTTCACGGCGTATTTTCCGCTGCCGGTGCGCTATGGGCTCACCATCGGCGAACTGGCGCAATTATTTAACGAGGAAAAGAAAATAGACTGCGATTTGCACGTGATCGCCATGAAGAATTGGCGCCGCAACTATTTCTATGAAGATACCGGGTTGCGCTGGGTCCCGCCTTCGCCAAACTTGCGAACGCTGAACGGCTCTATTCTCTATCCAGGACTGGAAATCCTGCAGAATGCCGGGATTTCGGTAGGTCGCGGCACGGAAACTCCCTTTGAGGAGTTTGGCGCTCCGTGGATACACGGAGCGGAAGTAGCCGCGAGGCTGAACGAGCGGCACATCGCGGGACTTTTTTTCAGCGCCACGGATTTTACTCCCTCATCAGGTTTATACAGCGGGCAGAAATGTGGCGGCGTGGCAATTAAGATAATTGATGACCGCGCGGTGCGCTCCATGAGCATGGGGTTGGAAATTGCGACCCTACTCAAAACGCTTTATCCCGAGCACTTTGACGCCGCGAAACTTTTACTGTTGGCGGGAAATGCCGAGACAGTGCGGCAATTGCAGGAGGGAAAAGTCGCGGAGCAGATTACTGCCGGTTGGGCGAAGGACCTACGGGCATTTGAGAAAATAAGACGAAAATATCTTCTGTATAAATAAAAAGTTCTTCAAAGTGATAAGGTTTTACGTATGAGAATTGTTTCGTTGTTGCCTTCGGCCACAGAGATACTTTTTGCACTGGAGCTGGATACAGACATTGTGGGCGTAAGCCATGAGTGCGATTTTCCGCCGCAGGCGCGTGAGCGGCGTGTGCTGATTCACTCGCGTATTCCGCATGGGCTCACCGCGCTTGAAGTGGACACCTTAGTGCGCCAATTCATGGCCCGCGGCGAGAGTTTGTACAGTGTGGATGGCGACATCCTTCGTGAGCTGGCTCCCGACCTGGTGGTCACGCAGGATTTGTGCCATGTGTGCTCGGCGTCTCCCGAGGACCTCGCCGCGGTGCTCCGCGATTTTGAGAAGCCGCCAAAAGTTCTGTGCCTCAATCCGCAAAATCTTTCTGACGTGTGGCGCGATGTCATGCTGGTGGCGCAAGCGACGGCGCGCGTGCCCGCCGCGGAAAAACTGCTGCACGGCATTCACGAGCGTTTGAAGGCGCTCCAGCGTCAGGTCGGAAAAATCACAACCCGTCCGCGCGTGGCGTTTCTCGAATGGCTGGAGCCGTTTTACGTTGGCGGGCACTGGGTGCCCGAAATGGTGGCGCTGGCCGGCGGCCAAGACGCATTCGGAAAAATTGGTACGGCTTCTTTTCGCGTGGAGTTGAAGGACATCGTCGCGGCAGCACCCGAAATTATCGTGGTCTCTCCGTGCGGTTACGACGCAGCGCAAGCGGGCCGGGAATATGGCGCGATGGCGCATCCGCCAGAGTGGGAGACGATTCCAGCGGTAAAGAACGGGCGCGTTTACGCGTTTGAGGCCAACAGTTATGCTTCACGTCCCGGACCGAGACTGGCCCTTGGTGTGGAGGGGCTGGCGAAGATTTTTCATCCAGAGATTGCGGTGAGCGATGAAGCAGGCCACGCGTTTCAGGTGATGGGTCGGGGAACTGAGAGCTACGAAAGCGGCGCGGCCGGCAATGATCTTTGGCGACCTGCCCACATTTTATAGAACGGCAATCCGGCAAGTATCAAGAGCATGCCTATGGACGATCGCCCTGGTCGTTGAATCCAGATATTGATGGTTAGCGCGAGCGCGCCGGCAACAAATAATCCCGGAACCCACGGGTAGCCCCAGCAGCGGTACGGGCGAGGCAAGTCCGGTTCTGTGCGGCGCATGCGAAACAGTGCCACCACCGCGAAGCCGTAAAAAATCCACGCGGCAAAAATAAACAGATTCGAGAGTTCCTCAAACGTACCGGTCAACGCCATCAGGCTTGCAAGCACGCCTTGAAAAATCAGTGCGCGTCCGGGAGTGCGAAATTTTGGATGGATGCCGCCAGCAATTTTGAAAAATATTCCATCGCGAGCCATGGCATAACCGACGCGCGCGCCGCTCAAGACCGAAGAATTCATGGAGCCCAGGGCGGAAACTGCCATCGCCAGAGTGATCCACGCGGCAGCGCCGCGCCCGATCACGTGCTCCACGACATCGGACGCAATGTGCTGGGAGCGCGCGACGCTTTCGAATGGCAAAACCTTCAGGCACGCCGCGCTGAATAACAAATAAATGATAGCGACGAACGAAACACCGCCGACTAGCGCGCGTGGAAAATTGCGCTGCGGATTGGCTACTTCCGAGCCGACCAGATTCAAATCCTCCCAGCCGTCGTAAGCCCACAACGCCGCGGCCAGGGTGGCCAGAAACGCGGCAAAAATTGTGCCGATGCTGTCTCCCGTGGCTGGCCAGAAGGGATCTGGCGCGTGTGGCCCGCCTGCCGGCGAGAAAAACGCCACGGCAATAACGATGACCACGGACATGATTTTTATGGCGGTGAGAAAAACCTGCACCGCGCCGCCAAGACGCACGCCCAGATAATTCACGCCGGTCATGAACGCGATCCATAGAACCGCGAGCGGCTGTGCCCAGGTAAAAACAAAATCGTATGGTGCGATCCAGTCGCCGATTGCGGGAATGTGCACGGTCAAGAGTGGAGCGCCGACAGCGGGGATCAGAAAACCGACGAAACGCATCATGCCTGCCGCGATGGAGGCCAGAGAACTGGGCCTGCCCACGATGGAATGCATCCAGCCGAAAAGAAATCCCCACACCGGACCGAAGGCGCGACGTAGATAAGCATATTCGCCCCCGGCTTCGGGAATGGCTGCGCCGAGTTCGGCGAAAGACAGCGCGCCAAAAATAGAAAGAATTGCGCCAACGATCCACGCGGCAAAAACGACCGAGACGGTCCGACCTTCGCGAGCCATTTCGGCGGGTTTTAAAAAAATGCCTGTGCCGATCATGGTGCCGACCACGATCGCGGCGGAAGCCCAAGCGCCGAGACCGCGGACGAGTTCGAGGCGTTTTTCAGTCATGCGCGTTCTTCATAAGGTACCGAGCGCGTAAAAATACTGACCAGCGAGCCTATCAGAAAAGTCACCACGCATCCGATCAAGACATACCACGTGAAAGCGATATTCGTGAGCCGCCACACGCAGAGAATGGCGGCCAGTCCCGCAAACATTCCGGCCAGCGCGCCAGTCGCTTTGGCGCGACGATTCAAAGTACCGAGGAGAAAAAGGCCCAGCAAGCTGCCGAAGGGCAGGGAAGCGACGGTGAGGCCGGTTTCCAGCAGCGGGCCCCAGGTCATCAGGCCAAAGCCCATCAGCACCAGTCCCCATAAAAATGTCATGCGGCGTGAAAGGCGCAAAAAACTGCCGTCTTCCGTAGGCATGCGTATGCTGCGCAACGCGGAAAAATCAAGCACGCTGCTGGCGGCGAGAGAATTCAGCGAGCCACTGGCATTGGACATGGCCACCGCGATGATGGACGCCAATAGTAATCCCGCGAGGCCAGTGGGCATTTCGCGTAGCAGGAAAAGCGGAAGGATGCGGTCAGTGCGTTCACCAGGGGAGAGCAGCGGAGCGTGCTGCGCGAAAACATAAAGCAAAACTCCGATGAGCAGGAACACAGTGAATTGCAAGAGCACGATCACGCCGCTGGCCAGCAAGGCGCGGCGGCTGTCGCGCTGATTACGAGCGGCCAGGAGGCGCTGAACGATGGTCTGGTCGGTGCCATGACTCGCCATGGTGAGGAAAGCGCCGCCAAGCAATCCGGACCAGAACGTGTATTTGGTGGCGAGGTGAATCGAAAAATCGAAAAGCTGCAACTTGTGGCCGTGAGTGGCGGCGACCTGCACAACTTCGTTCCAGCCGCCGGGAATGCGGTGTAAAAGCACAAAGAACGTGGCGGCGCTGCCCGCGAGGTAGATGAAAAGCTGCGCGACATCGGTCCAAATGACCGCTCTCATGCCGCCTTCCAGGGTGTAAAGCAACGTCAGCGCGATAACGATCACTACGGAGAGATGCTCGGAGGTACCAAGTACGACGCTGAGTACCAGCGCGATGGCGGAGACGCGCACACCTTCGGCAATTGCGCGCGTAACCAAAAAGGTGGTGGCGGCGACCGCGCGCATGCGCTGGCCAAAGCGTTTTTCGATCAGCGCGTACGCGGTAAAGAAATCTCCGCGAAAATATCCGGGCAGCAGCAAGAGAACGATCAGCACGCGCCCGATCAGATACCCAAAAACAAGTTGAAGAAAAGTGAGATTGCCGCCGTAGGCGATCGCCGGAGTTCCAATGATCGTGAGCGTGGAAGTTTCCGTGGCCACGATGGAAAAGGACAGCGCCCACCACGGCGCGGCGCGTCCCCCGAGAAAATAATCACGAGTGACCGCGTGGCGATCTTCACTTTGTGCGGGTGCCAGCACCGATTGCCTGCGACGGAAATGCATGCCAAGCGCGGTCACTGCCAGCAGATAGACGATAACGATGGCCAAATCGAGCGGATGAATGTGCATCGAGAGTGGTGAGGATAGTTGCGGAAATTCAGGGCGTCAAGGCGGCTAGGCGTTGTTACTTGAGGCGGCGATTCGCATATGGCGAACGCCATGTCAAAGAGGTGGCTTATGCTTTGCAGATGCTCTGTGTTCTGGGGTTTGATGGCGGTGGGACGAAGACGGAATGTTTCCTGTTGGATGAGTACGCAAATATTCTCTCGCGCGCGCACGCAGGACCTTCGAATCCGGGGCGCGTAGGGCTCGAACGTGCGCTGGAGTCGATCAAGCAAGCCGCGGAGTCGGCGCTCGCGCAAGCTAATGTCGAGCGCCTGGCGATTGCGGCAATGTGCGCGGGCCTCTCAGGCGCTGGTGATGCCAAGGCCGCAGAATCGATGCGGATTGCTCTCGCAGCTGAATTCCCAGGCGTCAAAATAAAGGTATGCACGGACCTGGAAATTGCGCTGGTCGCTGCCGGTGATGGACCAGCCGTTGTGTTGATTGCGGGAACGGGATCGGTGGCCGTGGGACGCGACATCGCCGGAGGAATGCGCCGCGCGGGGGGCCTGGGCCCGCAACTTGGCGATGAAGGCAGCGCCACAGATATCGGCAGGAAAGCGTTGGCCCTGGCCAAACTCTATCGCGAAAAAACAGGCGAGGAATCGCCAATGGGAAAACAGATGCTGAAGCAACTGGGAAACGCTGGCAAAAGTGCATTGCCAGAACTGTTTCCCCGGCTGTTTCCCGTCGTGGCCAATGCGGCCGACGCAGACGACGAAATGGCTCGTGGGATTTTGCGCGACGCAGCCGGGCACCTGGCCGCTCTGGTGAAGACGCTGATTAAAGACCTTGGATTGGAGAAAGTACCATTCCGTCTGGCGAAAACTGGCGGCATGATTGGGCGTTGCGCGTTTTTTGATGACGTGCTGGATGGGCGCTTGCGGCACGCGGCGCCCCTTGCGAAAATTGGATTGCTGCCAATTCTGCCGGCGCAGGCGGCGGCACTGATGGCGTTGGAGATGCTTCCGGACGGCGGAAACGGAAAGAGATTCGCATGACGGATGCGAATACACACGACGCGACACCCGACAACGATTCCAGCGCGGACCCGGTTCCGGTGGAAATCCAGCGTGCATCGGTAGCTACAGCGGAAGAGTTGGCGACGTTGCTGCATCATGAATCGCGCGAAGTGCTCTTGGCGCTGCTAGATAATCCCGCGCTTGCGGAAGCAGATGTGCGGGTTTTACTGTGCCGAAAAATTTTGCCAGCCCACGTGGTGGAAGAAATTTCCAAGCGCCGCGAATGGCTGAAAGTTTACGCCATCAAAAAGGCGCTGGCTTGCCATCCCCACGCGCCGCGCCTCGCCAGCATGCGGCTGCTGCGGGAATTGTATTTGATGGACCTGGTGCAGATTGCGCTGCTGCCTGGCGTTTCCGCGGAACTGAAGCGCAACGCGGAAGATCAGCTTGCGGCGCGGTTGCCACAACTTCCTCTGGGACAAAAGATCACCTTGGGACGGCGCGGTCCAGCGCGCGTCGCCGGATTGCTGCTGGCGGAAGGGCATCCGAAAGTGATCGAAGTTGCACTCGACAATACCCACCTGCACGCTGCTCAAATCCTGAAAACACTTGCGAGTGAAAGCATTCCGGAAGCGGTGGTGCACGCCATCGCGCAGCATCGCAAATGGTCGTGCGATTACAACGTGCGGCTGGCGCTGGTGCGCAACCGGGCGTCAACACTGGCATCGGTGCTGGGTTTTCTGCCGGAACTGACTGTCGCCGATCTGGAGGCCCTGGCGGCGCCGGGCATCGTCCCGGAGCGACTTCGCAAGTACCTGGAAGCTGAAGTACAACGGCGCATTGAGGCAGGAAAGAAATCAGCAGGGCCGGAGGAGTCTTCTGTTGGCGCGGGTCCGTCTAAAGATGGTTAGGCGGCAAAATGGCGCAGGATGGTTAACACAAGTGTTTACGATTAACGGGAACAAAACATATCCCGCCGACGTCGAATAGGGATAGCAGCACAGGCGTATGCTGGGCTCAGCGCGCGCCAGATTCGAAAGATGGCCGGGGGGAAGATTCTACGCAGGAGGGTGCGCCGAGTTTATGGAGACTGGGGAACACGCATCCCGGCGGCTGGAGCGCCGCTGGGCGCCGCGATATTCTTTTCGCGCCGACCTGGAAATTGAATGGGGCTCGGCGGTGCTGTCTGGAAAAACTCGCGACGTCAGTGCCAATGGCATGTTCATCGAAGCATCTGACACGCTATGGATTGGCGCGGGATTCACGGCACGGCTGAATCTACCGCTTCCCGTGAAAGTAAATTGTTTCGTAAAGCGCGTCGAGCCGGGCCTGGGCATGGGCGTGGCGGTGGCGCTGGCGGAAGCTGAACATCAAAAATCCTATCAAGATCTTCTGGATTCGCTCGCAGGCAATCCTCGGGGAGCCGCATTATAATCAACGGGTGGCGGTTGACCGGTTTTGACTTGGGCTGAATGACCAGATGCCTTAACTGCGGCTCGGAACGTATGAAGGACGAGTGTCCATCGTGCGGGCTGACCTCTTCGATAGCGGAGTTGGTGTTTCGACCGCGCTTCATCAAACGGACAGCGGTTTTCCTCGCCGGCTCGCTGCTCTTTCCATACATCAGCCAGATTTATCCGCCGTTGGACCTCGACTGGATGCTGGTGTTTTTTGGGGTGATTTTTTTCGCGGGGTTGACCGTGGCGGTTTTTCTGGACCGCGGAGCGCGCAACCGTCGAGACATCGAAGTACTGAAACGAATTTACGCGGGATTCATCCCGCTGCCATGGATACTGGCGGCCACGCTTTTCCTGAACGGCAAACTCGATTCGCCCCACAATGTGGCCTATCACCAGACCACGGTGCAGAGCCGTTTCAACATGCGCGGCATGGTGCGCGGCAGTCGCAGGCTATTCGTGCCCTCGTGGCGGCCGGGGCAAAGATTTGAGCGGCTGGCCGTGGACTTCGACGATTACGACCGCTTTCACGACGGCGACGCGGTGGTGGTGGGCGTGGCGCCGGGCGCACTGGGTATCAGCTGGTTTTATGGCATATACCGCAAATAAAATACACGAAAGTCACCGTCTGCAAGTCGCTCTAGTTCGCCAGGCTCCCGTAGTGATCGCCGAAGAAATCGCCTTTATTCCATGCGGGCCGCTGTGGATCCTCGGTGATCAGGTAGCCGCACAGAAATACGAAGCGCGCGTACTTCGTGGCGGCGTCGAAATCCAATCCCGGCTGGTCAATATCATCCTGCGGCTGGTGATAGCGGGTTTTTTCCCAGTTCTGGAAGATGGCCATGGGATTAATCTTCGCATCGTCGGATTTAAACCCGGGAACGGGAAACACCGCGGGAATGCCCTGTTTCACGAACGAATATTGATCGCTGCGAATAAAGACCACTTCGTCGGGCATGGGATCGGGGCTTTCCGCCAGGTGCATCCGTGCTGCAGCTTTTTTGATTATTCCGTCCAGGCTGGAGTGCTCCGCGCCGAAGGCGATAATGTCCTGCAGTGGCCAGAGCATCAGGTCTTCATCCATGTTTACGTTGGCAACGATGGCATTCTTCTGGACCGTCGGATAGCGCGCGAAATAATCGGAGCCCAGTAATCCCGCCTCTTCACCGGTGACGGACACAAACAAAATGGAACGCCGCGGCCGCGTCTTCATACCGGCGAAAGCTCGCGCCACTTCCACGAGGAGGGAGGATCCCGATGCGTTGTCCAGCGCGCCGTTATAAATGGCGTCGCCTTTCACCGCTTCGCCGATGCCCAGATGATCGAGATGCGAGCTGTACACCACATATTCATTTTTAAGAGTCGCATCGCTGCCTTCCAGTTTGCCGACGATGTTGCGGCTCGGCACATCCGCCAAGGTGGAGACATTGCGTATCCTGGCTGTCAGCGGCATCGCAAACGACAGCGCTTTGCCCGCTTTCATGGCCGCGAACACGTCTTCGGCAGTGTGCGGGCTGCCTTCGAAGAATTTCTTCACCGCTTCCATGCTTAGAAGTGCGTTACCTTGCAGCTCCGGAAAATAATCATTGGGACGCTGCTGTTTGTCGAGCCAGTGGAATTGCGGAAACGACAGGTCGCGCACCTGCTCGCTGAAGGAATACATTTTTTCGAGGATGGGATCGGTCAAAACAATCACGCCCACGGCTCCGTGCTCCCCGGCGTTCTTCGCCTTCACTTCGAAAGAGGAGTAATGCGCCTTTAGGGAAGATTCGAAATTGGGCGCCTCTAAAATAACGGCGACAATCTTTCCCTTGACGTCCATACCCCTGTAGTCGTCGTAGCCCTGTTCCGGCGCGGTTACACCGCCGCCCACAAAAATGACCGGCGCCTCCACGGAGCTTTCCGCGCGCATGGGATCGCCGGAGGAAATGTAATCTTTGCGAAACACGAGCGTTTCTGGGGATTTTCCTGCGTGCGTCAGCGTCAGCACTGTTTTCGTTTCGTCCGGCCTGCACGACCGCAGCGGCACAGCTTGAAAATACGTGCCGTTGTCTCCGGCGGGCTGCAGTCCCAGCGATTCGAATTGCGAGGCCATATATTTTGCGGCGATATCGTAGCCGCGCGTGCCGGTACCGCGGCCCTCTAGCACGTCGTCAGATAAAAAGCGCATACCCGCGCGGATCGCTTCGGGACGAATAGTCTTCATGGCTTGCTCGGCGTCGTCGCTTTGAGCGCGAAGGCCACCGGAGCTTGCCGGAAGCGCCAGGATGAACGTTGCCAACGACCAGCGCAGCACCATGCTCATGCGATTCATCATTTTTTCTCTCTCAGTGATGGCTTCGTGATGCCGGTGAATGCGGCAGAGGCGGCGTCATCTTAGACTGGTTGCCAAGAGCGCGCAAAACGATTCTGGTTTGCCCAGGCTCACCGATGCTTCGACGTTTTCTTCCCGATTCAGTAAGCAGGCTTGCCGTCGGCGCGCAAGGGCAGCTGCAGCTCCAGGATGTGGCCATTTTTTCCGAGGCGAAAGCGCACGCGTTGCACAGGTCCCACGTTGCGCTCTTTCCAGTCCGCGATTTCTATCGGCTCGGCGGGAATGTCCGCCGCGGACCACTCCACGCCATCACCTTGCGGTTTCACGGTGTGCGGATCGATGTCGAAAACTTCCTGTTCGGCGATATTCACCAGCAGGTAGCGCTTCCAGAGCTTTACCAGCAGCACGCCGCGCCTGGAGGTGTGGTAGATATTCCAGGACTGCGGCGCTTCATCGTTGTATCTAACAATCGCGAAGGAAACGGATTTCCATTCGGCGGACTTGGTGGATTCCGGCGCTTGCGCACTCAATAGGCCGGCAAATGTTGTGAACAGAGCTGCAAGCAGGATGGCGCGCCGCCGGTAATCCAGCCGCCACACTAGCTCACCTGTACTTCGTGGAACGATTTGTCGAGGAGTTCGATGGCATCATCCACGTCGCGCTTGCTGGTGTTTAGCATGGGCGCGAGGCGCAGAGTATTGCCGTACAGGCCGCCTTTGCCGATCAGCAAACCGTTGTGACGCGCCCGCTCCATCACCTGATTGGTTTCGTGCGGCGCCGGTTCTTTGGTTTTGCGGTCTTTTACCAGTTCTAGTGCCTGCATCAGTCCCATGCCGCGCACGTCGCCGATCAGCGCATGCTTGGATTGCAATTCCTCGAGTTTGCCGCGGAAGTACGCGCCCACGGTGTAGGCGTTCTCGCGCAAATCTTCTTCTTCGATCAGTTCAATAGTGGCGAGCGCGGCAACGCTGGTGACGGGATTGCCGCCAAATGTGGCGATATTGCTGCCCTGGTATCCGCCGGCGATTTCCGGCGTCGTTACGGTCAGGCCAATGGGCACCCCGTTGGCCATGCCTTTCGCGCTGGTGATGATATCGGGAGTGACTTCCCAATGCTCGATGCCAAACCAGTTTTTCCCGGTGCGGCCCCAGCCGGTTTGCACTTCGTCGGAGATAAAAAGCGCTCCGTATTTTTTAACGATATTAAAAACAATCTTGAAATATTCCGGCGGCGCGGTGATAAATCCGCCGACGCCCTGAATCGGCTCGGCGATGAACGCGGCAATGTTCCCGCTGGTCCCGGTCTGGATCAGATTTTCCACGTCACCGGCGCAGGCCACGCCGCAATCCGGATACGTCAGGTGCAGCGGGCAGCGGTAGCAGTAGGGATTGATGGCGTGCGAGATGCCCACACTGACGACACCTGCGCGACGATACGGTGCGTGTGCGGTAATGGCCTTGGTAAGCGCCGAGCCGCCGGAGTACGCGTGCCGCAGCGCGACCACGTCGTAACTACCTGTGGACATGCGCGCCAGCAAGATCGCCGCTTCATTGGCTTCGCTGCCGGAGCTGGTAAAAAAACTCTGCTGCAGGTTCCCCGGAGTAATCTGCGAGATTTTTTCCGCCAGCGCCACGATGTGCTCGTTGGGGTACAGCGTGGAGGTATGCTGCAGCCTATTCACCTGCAAATTTATTTTGGACGTGATCTTGGGATTGCAGTGGCCAACCGAAACAGTCAAAATGCCGCCAAAGAAATCGAGGTATTTGTTGCCGTCCAGATCCCAGAGGTGCTGCATTTCGCCGCGGTCGGCGACGAGGGGCTGCTCAAAATAATTGGTGACCGAAGGCCACAGAAACTTCTTGTGCCGGGCGACGATTTCTTCGCTGCGGGAATGGCCGGCGCCCAAGGGCGCACGTGCTGGAGTTACCGGAGTGGTCACAAAGCTGTCCTCTCAAGCTCGCTTGGATGCCGAAGAGTGTATGACGAGGAACTAGATGCGGCAAGCGTTGAGCGCGGGAGGAGGAAATTGGACAACAGCAGAAAACTTCTCGCTTCACGAAAATAGAACTAAGCGCAAGCCCCTCGGTCGAGCTCGGCAAGCTTTTGCTTGGCTTCGTCGTTGCCTTTTTTTGCCGCGGCAGCGAACAATCTACGAGCCTGCGAGCAATTTTTGGTAACGCCCCGGCCGTTTAAATACATATTTCCCAGTGTCAGTTGCGCGGAAACATCTCCCTTGGCGACCAGATCCCACAACGCACGCACATTCTTGGGAGTCGAGGCAGTCTGCCGGATTTCCGTTGGTGCAGCTAACGCTTCGGTCGGAGTTGTCAGCAGCGGCTCGTCTTTCGCCTTGCTGCCGGTGGCGCTCCCCGCAACTTTACTAGTGGGAGCCGCAGTGTTGGCGGGCTCCGACGCCGTAGTCGGCTCGACCATTTGCTCGCCGAGCCAGACAAGCGCGCCAGCAGCTTCGCGGCGAAAAGCAAAAAGCAAGGCCAGCAGCATCACGATCAATCCCGTGACGACGATGCCGGAAGAGGTGCGAATCCTGCGCGGCAGCAAGGCGCTGTTGCGAACCCGAACGTTTACTTCTTCCAGAACCGTTTCCGACCGCCGGCGCAGCTCCATCACGTGCGCATGCAGCACTTCCTGAATTTGCGCCTGAAAGCGATCCAGCGCCTGTTGTTGAGCGCGTTCCAGGAGCGCCGGGTATTGATCGAGCACCTTCGCGGAAGCGGCGGCGGAAGCCACGGAAGACTCCAGGCTCTTCATCTGCGCCTGCACGGCCTCGCGAATCGGGAATAACTGGCGCTCCGAATCTCGCAGCACGCGAGCCGCGGAATCGCGGAAGCCAGCCATCAGACGCTGTTCTTCGTGTTGGAAATGCTGCAAGAGCGCCTGGGCATGCTCATTAAGAGTCCCGGCGACGCGGGCCTCGAGGGCGGCAATCTCTCCGCCGGCGGCTGACGACGTGGACGCGCCGATATGTTCGCTTTGGGCTTGGGCGCCTTGGACGCTTCTTGCGCCGCGGGTGCCTTCCGCCACAACCGGCTCCCCTACCTCTTCGGTCGCGCTGGGTTCTTCAGCGATGTCTGTCGACTCCGTGGACGCAGGGTCGAAAGAGTTGAGCTTGAAAGCGGTCGCGGCGGCAAATTCCTTTGCTTGCGACGAACGCGGAATCGCGGGTTTACGATCCGCGCCAAGCGCGGGTGGAAGCGCAGCAGCCCACGGCAGCTCGACAGCATCCTGGGCCCCCATATCTTCGGGAATGGAATCATTCTCGATATCTGATTCTGCCAGCGGGACCGGATTCGTCGGCACAGAGTGCGGCGGCACCAGGGATAGAGAACGGCCGCCCTTGAAGGGAGCCGCTTTACCAAGTGCTTCGCGGCGGCGAGCGGTGAGCGATCCGCTCATGGACTCAGCAGAAGAGTACTCGCCATTCGACAATGACGCCCCGGAATCTTTTGCAGGCTTGCTGGTATATTCCGCGGAGCCCGAAAGCCACTTGCGCATCTCCGAGCGGAATTCCTCGGACACTTCGGTGAACTGCAAACCCGCGACTCGGCCCTCTTTGTCGGCCCACTCGAGACGGCCACGGCCTTCCAAGCGCCGCTGGTCCGCAAGATTAAAGGCGAACTTGACTTCTTCCTTGGGGCGCACGCGCTTGACGGCGCGAAAACCGAAGCCATGCTCGGAAAAATTTAAAACCATTCCGCCGTTGCCGGGCTCTACTTCCACGTATAGAAGGTGGTCGAAGCGTTTGCGGGGAGATTGCCGGCGTTCGAGGTTATAAGCCATACGTAGTAGTCGACCAATCAAGCTAATCGACCGGCGCCTTACTGACGATCGGACCGGTCACACGGCAGCGGCCCGGGCGCCTGGACTACTTGGCCCCATTATGCGGTCATCCGGTTGATTGGTACCACTATTCTGAACGACTGCTTCGTCAATAACAACATTTACTTCCCCGCCGATAAGTATGGCAATCCCAGTCAGATAGAAGGAAATGAGCAGGATGATGACGGCGCCGAGAGAGCCGTACGTAGCGCTGTAGCTATTAAAGTAGTGCAGGTAGACACGCAACGCGATGGAAGCCAATAACCACAGGACCAAACCGACAACGGCGCCTGAAGTAATCCAGTGCCACGCCGGTTTTTTGAGATTGGGCGCGAAGTAATAGATCACCGCCAGACAGAGAAGCACGCAAGCCGCAGCCAGCGGCCAATGGGCAATTTTCCAGCCCATCGAGTAAGCGCCCGCCAATAATGCCGGGCTCTCGCCGAATAGAACGATCGCCGCGGCGGCGACCAGGAGCGTAGCTACTCCGAGTGTGAGCGCGACAGCGGTCACGCGCTGCCTGAGAAACGAACGCTCCTCGGTGACGCCGTGTTCGGCATTCAAAGTGTCCATGATGGCCAGCATTCCGGCAGAGGCAGACCACAGTGAAAAGATCAAGCCAAAGGATAATTTGCCAAGGCCGCTGGCGCTGGTCACTTCATTCATTGTTTTCTGAATCAGTTCCGACGCGGCGGCAGGCAAAGCCTGGCCTAAGAATTGGAACATTCCAACACGAATGTGTTCGCCCGCGCCGGGAAAAATGCCCAAGGTGGAAATCAGAAAAATCAACATTGGAAAAAGCGCGAGGAAGAAATAATAGGCGAGTTGCGCGGAGCGGCCAAAAATATCGTCGGCGTCGCCTTTTTGCCAGGTGCGCTTGGCAATCCTGGTCCAACTGACGTAGCGAGGCTTGGAAATTCCAGACATAGGCTTCCTTATTAAAACTTTAGTGCACACGGACAGGCAGTAGCTGAGGCTGCTGGAGAAGATCTCAGAATGAAGGCTACGAGCCTTGCGCTTTCGCCGCGCGGTTTTGTTCCTCGGTGGAAGTACTGGGGGCCGCTTCCGACGCGGTCGCGGAGACATCTTCCGCGCCGGCTGCTACCAGGATTTTTTTGGCGGCGTCGCGTTGTTCGCTGGTAGAGCAATTAACGGAAATTAGCGTGCCGCCTTTGCTGATAAGGCCCTCGTAGCGTTTGGCTTCGTACTCGGGGATGCCCATGCCCACCAAGCCGCCCGTGATGCCGCCAACGGCACTGCCAACGCCTGCTCCGGCCAGCGCGGCGAGAATGGGTCCCGCGGCGATGAGAGGGCCGATACCAGGAATGGCCAGCGCGCCCACGCCGACAAACCACCCCAGCGCGCCGCCCAGCAGCAGGCCGGACCCCGCGCCGGTTGCGGCGCCTTCCGGAGCTTTGGAAGCTTTCTCGGTGGTCATTCCGCTATGGCCCAGCGATTCCGGAGCGAGAAAGGCTACATCGGCTGCCGGAAAACCTTCGGCCTTCAATCCTTCGATCGCGCTTTCCACTATGTCTCTATTGCGACAGATACCGTATACGACTTCGCCTTTTGCCATGATGTTCTCCTGGTTGAATTTTTTTTGTCGGCTAACTCGCCTTTAACACAAGTTCGTTTTTCACATTTTCCGCGCCGGCGATCTCCGTCGCCTTGGCGCCTACGGCGTCTTTCTCTTGCTGCGAGCGCACCGGGCCTTTGAGCTGTACAACTCCATTGCGCGTGATGATTTTGATGTTGTGAGCGTAGGTGGATAAAGACTTGTCTTGCGAGATGGACTGGCGAATCTTCCTGGTCAGCTCGATATCGCGGCGGGCATTGGATTGCTGGTCGGCGCGGTTGGCGTCCTTATGCTCGGTCGGCAAATTCTTCTTGGTATTGTCAGCCTGCGGCGCTTGCTGTGAATCCTGGAACGGCTTCGGGACGGCCCCGGCGCAAAAGGCCAGAATTCCGAACAGCAGCAATGATGAACTTATAAACAGCAGTCTTGTTTTTCGCGTAGCCATGGGACCTCGCCAACGGCGATGCAGCTAATGCAAGCCTCGCTTGCGAGCATACTGTCGCTCGCGCCCCGTGAGCCATACGGTGCATCCCTTAGTCCGAAATAAAAGGCATGTAGCAGCAGCGACGGTAGTCGCAATGTTAAATACGTCGACAGCCAAAGTCCGAACAGCTCTTCAGAGAGCAGGCCTTTTTCGGCTTGCGGCTGCGTTGACATAAAATTTCTGGCGGGCGTATAGTCGATTCAACCAGCAAATCGCGATCCCCGTGGAAGCGACACCCCCGTCGCTGCGGGTAGTGGCGAGCAGGGCAGGGATGCCCTCAAGATGCCGCAGTCTTCTTACGCCAGGCGTGTAACCCATCTTTGGGCTGTGGCCCTCCTGTTTGGTTCCGCTTTTGTGCTGCACGCACAGAGCGGATCCGAACAACAGCCCGTGGCCCAGCCAGCCTCGCCGCCGGCCGAAGAGCCAGGTATGGACGTAAACCAGAGTCCGGCCCCACCGCCGAACGCGCCCGCCGCGGAAAATAATTCAGAATTATCCAGCCAGGATCACCCGGCGACGTTCAAGGTGCGTGTGAACGAAGTGCTGGTGCGCGTAGTGGTGCGCGATCAAAAAGGTCAGGTCGTTCCGAATCTGCGCAAGGAAGCTTTTCAACTCTTCGACAATCGCAAACCGCAAACGATCTCCTCGTTCAGCGCCGAAACTCCCGAAACCCTGGCGTTGAAGCCCGCCGCGACCGTTGCCGCCAGCGCGGATGCCCCCGTGGATTCCGACGTGGAGATAAAAGCAGCGCTTGCGAAAAAAATGCCGCAACGCTTCGTGGCCGTCCTTTTTGACGATGCGCACCTGTCTTTGGAAGACTCCACCTTTATGCGCGATGCCGGCACGCGTCTATTCGGGGCGTTGGCGCCTTCCGATCGCGTCGGTATTTTCACTTCGTCCGGGCAATTCACGCAGTCCTTTACCGCCGACCGCGAACTGTTGCATAAAGCCCTGCTCGGAATCGTGCCGCGTTCCGTCACCGGCGGCAGCGGATTTCATGACTGCCCGGATGTCAGCTACTACCAGGCGGACCTCATCGAAAACCAGCACGATTCGCAGGCCTTGGCGGTCGCGACGGAGGACGCTGTACAGTGTGCCTTCGGCGGAGACGAGACGAAAAGCGCCTTGGCGCAGCCCATGGCGGAGGGCAGCTCCAGAAGGGCTTTGGCTCGCGGCGATCAGGAGACGGAGTACGCCTACCGTCACGTGGAAGACGTCATGCGCCGGCTATCGGTAATGCCCGGGCAGCGCATTATGGTTTTTGTTTCACCGGGATTTATTCCCAGCACGTTGTGGTCGGAAACCTCCGGCATGATCGACCGCGCCAACCACGCCGCGATTGTCATCAACACCATTGACGCGCGGGGACTTTATACCCCCGATCTCCTGGGCGACATCGCCGATCCCCCGAACGATTCGCGAAGAACCCGGGGCTTCAAAGGAACTTATCGAGTTGCGGCGCAACACGCACAGGATCAGGTGCTGGAAGAATTCGCCGTTGGCACCGGCGGTACGTTTTTTCACAACCGCAACGATGTGGACGAAGGCTTACGGCAGGCGGTGGCCGCGCCTCCGCTTTCCTACCTGCTGGGCTTTTCGCCGCAGAACCTCAAGGTGGATGGGCGCTTTCACCAGTTGAAGGTCACGCTGACCAACAAGCAGAAATACACGGTGCAGGCGCGCAATGGCTATTACGCTCCCAAGTCGGTTGCCGATCCGGCGGAATCGGCGAAGCAGGAAATTCGCGAAGCTATTTTTTCACAGGAAGAAATGCACGATGTTCCGGTCGATCTGCAGACACAGTTTTTCAAAAAGGATGCCTCCTCGGCGCGGCTCTCCGTGCTTACGCACTTTGATTTGAAGGGCATTCATTTCCGCAAGGCCGAAGGACGCAACCACGACAACCTGACGATCGCCACCGCGATTTTCGATGAAAACGGGAACTTCGTGACCGGCGGCGAAAAGCTGGTGCAGATGAAGCTGCTGGACACTACCTATAACCGGCTGAGCCGTTCGGGAATTACCTTGAAATCGAGCTACGACGTGAAGCCGGGCAGCTACCTGGTGCGCTTGGTGGTGCGAGACGCGGAAGGATCACAGATGGCGGCGCGTAATGGCGCCGTGGTAATACCGAACTAAGGATCAGTTGGGGGCGCACATGCATACGAACGATGCCATGAAAAATATTTTCGCCGTATCGAAAATTCGTTTCGCAATTTTTCTTACAGTCCTCCTTCTGTTGATTGTGTCTACAGGTCTGCGCGCGCAGACGCAGGAGCCCCCTGCTCCCCCGACGATATCCTCTCCGCAGGATCCTGCTCAACAAGGGGCGGCGCAGGTCGCGCCAGACCAGCAGAGCAACGTGGTGATCAAGAAGGAATCGCGGCTGGTGCTGGTGGACGCGGTGGTCACCGACAAAAAAGGGAATTATATAAAAGACCTCAGGCAAAACGATTTCAAGGTGTATGAGGACAACAAGGAACAGACCGTCTCCAGTTTTTCAACCGGGGCCGATGCGGCCACGCAAGCCAACGGTCAAAAACGCTACCTGATTTTGTTTTTCGATAATTCCACCATGCAGGCGCCCGACCAGATTCAGGCGCGCGCCGCGGCCAATAAATTTATCGAGGCCAACGCCAACGGCGATCACCTGATGGCCGTGGTGGATTTTGTCGGCGCGCTGCGCATCGTCCAGAACTTCACTTCCAACGCCAATTTGTTGCGCACCGCGGTGTCGGGAGTGAAGCACTCGTCCGTGGATCCCAACGCCAACGTGGCGGACACCCAGCCGGTCACGGTGGCTTCTTCGGGCCTCTCTTCGCTGAACAATGCCGAGGCGGATTTTGGCGCCCGCAGCATGCTGCTGGCGGTTCGCAGTCTGGCTAAGAATTTGCGCGGCATGCCCGGACGAAAAATGGTGGTGCTGTTTTCCGGGGGCTTTGCGCTGACTCCCGAGAATGAATCCGAATTGACCGCCACCATCGATGCCTGCAACAAATCGAACATGGCTATCTATACGCTTGATGCGCGCGGGCTGGTCGGCGGCGCGCCGGGTGGAAGCGCTCGGCTGGATTCCACTGGCAACGGGGAAGATCTGTACGTGGTTCACCAGCGTGGATCTTCAACTGCCGGTGGCCCGCGCCTGCTTCTGGCCTCATTTTCCAGCGCTGAACCCGACCCGCAACGCCCGGGAGGGGGAGGTGGAGGTGGAACCGGCGGTGCTGGCGGCGGACGTGGGACTGGCGGCACGGGTGGAACAGGCGGCACCGGCAGCGGCCGCGGGGGCACAGGTGGTACCGGCGGCACTGGAGGAACCGGCGGGAAGGGCGCCGGCGGTGGAACTGGTGGAAAGCCCGGCGGCACCACTGGTGGTACGGGCGGTAAGACCGGCGGTGGCACTACCGGCGGAAGCCCGGGCCGGGTGACCAACCCCGGCGCATACAATTTCAATTCACCCTACAATCAGCCGCGCACAATCGTGCCGCCATTCCCGCAATCAGCTTCCACCAATCAGCAAATCCTCGCCGCGCTTGCCGAAGGCACCGGCGGCTTCACCATTTTTAATACCAACGACCTGCTGGGCGGGCTCGAACGCATCGGCCGCGAGCAGAATGAATTTTACATTCTGGGCTACGTTCCCAAAGACACTCCCGAAGGAACTTGCCACACGCTGAAAGTGAAGATGAACCGCGGCGGCACCAATGTCCGCTCGCGCAGCGGCTATTGCAACGTGCGCACCGCCAACGCGCTGGAAGGGAAACCCCTCGAAAAGCAACTCGAGTCGCGCGCCACCGGCACGCAGGCCGGATCAATACACGGCGGCCTGCAGGCGCCTTATTTTTATACTTCGGCGAATGTCGCGCGCGTAAATCTGGCCATGGAGATCCCCTCGGACACAGTGAAGTTTGACAAAGAGAAAGGGAAATATCACGCCAACCTGAACGTGCTGGGTATCGCCTACCGCCAGGATGGCTCCATCGGAGCGCGCTTCAGCGACACCGTGAATCTGGACCTCGAAAAAGACGACTGGAAGGAATTTACCAAAACGCCCTATCGCTATGAGAACCAGTTCGACGCCACGCCCGGTGCGTACAAATTGACGGTGGTGTTGAGCGTAGGCGGAGACGCATTTGGCAAATTTGAAACCCCTTTGCAGATTGACGCTTACGACGGCAAACATTTCAGTCTCGGTGGCGTGGCGCTAACGGATGCCGCGCAGCGCCTGGGAGACATTCCCACCAGCCTGGATTCGGCGCTGCTCGAAGATCGCACTCCCCTCGTGGTCAAGGGCATGCAGATCACGCCCTCCGGCAGCAATCGCTTCAAGCGCGACCAGAACGTGGTCATGTACTCGGAAATTTACGAGCCCTTGCTCGCCACTCCCGAGCCGCCTAAAGTCGGCTTGGGCTATCGCATTTTCGAGCGCGCCTCCAATAAAGAAGTGTTGTTTACCGGAGTAGTCGCGGCCGACGATTTTATTCAAAAGGGCAATCCCGTGATCCCCGTGGGACTAAAAGTCAGCGTCAAGGATCTCAATCCAGGCGGGTACCGGCTGGTTTTGCAGGCCGTGGACGGTGCGGGAAACAAGGCGCCCAATCGCAGCGTCGACTTCGACGTGCTTTAAAGATGACACCGCGCATTGGCGCGTCAGATTCCGGCATACCACGCATAGCTTCCGCCTTCTGGGTTGGCGGAGGCCGAGCCTTTGCCGAAGCCTTTCAAACTGCCGGTAACCGCCAGACGGGTGATGAATTTCACGCTCTTGTATCCAAGCTGGCGTGGGAGCCGCATACGCAGCGGTCCGCCGTTGCCCACGGGAAGTTCACTGCCATTCATCCCATAGGCGAGATAAGTCTGCGGGTGCAATGCATCCGCCATATCGATGCTATCCCACCAGTCCGGATCAATCGAGAAGTAGACGACGTATTTGGCTTGCGGGCGGATCCCCACGGCACTCAGGACATGGGAGAGAGGGACGCCGATCCATTCAGCAACATACGACCAGCCTTCTTCACACTGCAACATCGTAATCTGGCTGCGGGATGGGTAGCTCTTCAACTGGGCAAGCGAGAACGAGGCGGGCCGGTCGACCATGCCGTCGACGGAAAGCCGCCAGTCACCGAAGCCTCCGGCCTGAAGGCGCTTGAATGTATCTTTCAGGGGTGGCATTTCGTTCGCGAGCGGCGGATTGGAAATTTTGCTCCGAGGAAATTCACGCGCTAACGAATGCCGGGTCAGCAGCCGTTGGGAAGCATACGTCAGCGTTTCGCCAGGGCCGTAGATTCCGCCGTGATCGGGCGGGATGAGCCCGTACTTTTGTCCAATCCGCGCGGCCGCGCCGAGGCCCGCTACGCCTGCCGTGGCTGCGAGGCCGCTCATGATCAGTTTGCGGCGTGAGAGATCGGTCATGTGCGCTCCATAGATGTACCGGCCCGGCCCGTGATCATCGCCCGCATTCGGCTCCTGAATCCGGCCATGCAAACCATCACAATGTGGACAAGCAGGAAGAGCAAGAGAAACAAGGAGACGAAGAAGTGAATCGTGCGCGCGGATTGTTGGCCGCCCAACAGCGTCACGGTCGCCGGAACCGCGGAAACAAAGGCCGGAGACATCGCCAGTCCTGTCCAGATTACTAATGGAAATAGAACGAAGATCACGAACAGGTAGGTGAGACGCTGCAGCACGTTATACGACGAGGCTTCCGCCTGAGTCGGCCGCTCGAAGCGCAAATGTTTAGCAATTGCGCTCGAGAACGATCTCCACGAAAGATCGCCCTCGCCGGGTAGCAAGCTTTTCCGGAAATGCCCCGTAAACAAACCGGAAATGATGTACAGCAAGCCCGTCAATACCGCGAGCCACGCAGCTTGAAAGTGCAGGTACCGGCTCCAGCCGTTCTGATCCGGCAGTACGTACCCGTAGCCGGTTGGCACCAAGGCCCTCGAGGAAGGGATCGGCAGTTTGAACAACGGTGCCGTCAATACATTGCCGGTCTCGCCCCAATAAAAGCGCGGATGAGAGATCAGAATTTCAACCCCGCTGACGAGCAGGGCAAGAAAGCACAGTGTGGTGAGCCAGTGAGTAACGCGGACGAGGGCAGAGTGCCGCGGAGTAACGATCGTGACTGGGGCGGCCGACTCAGAACGCGTGACGCCCGCCCCCATCGGCAGCTGAACGGATTCAAATTTCGCCATTTTTAGCCTCCCGCTAAACTAGGCTCCCTGGCGAATGCGCATGCCGTAGAACGACCGGTACACGAAGAAGAAGGAAACGGCGAAAAACGCGGCGGCCAGCGCGTGGGTGACGTTCGAACCCTGCGTGGCGGTAAGTTGCACGGCCAGCTCCACGGCAAGAAGGCCGAAGAGCGTGGTGAATTTGATGACCGGGTTCAAGGCCACCGAAGAAGTGTCTTTGAAAGGATCGCCGACGGTGTCGCCGACAACTGTTGCGTCATGCAGCGGCGTGCCTTTTTGCTTCATTTCCACTTCAACGATTTTCTTGGCGTTGTCCCATGCGCCGCCGGCGTTGGCCATGAAGATAGCTTGGTACAGGCCAAAAATAGCGATGCTGAAGAGGTAGCCAATGAAAAAGAAAGGCTCCACGAACGCGAAAGCAAGGGTCGCAAAAAACACCGCGATGAAAATGTTGAGCATGCCCTTCTGCGCGTACTTGGTGCAGATCTCAACAACCTTCTTGCTGTCCGCGATGCTCGCGGCTTTGGCCTCTTCCAGGTGAATGTGCGCCTTGATGAACTCCACCGCACGATATGCGCCCGTAGTCACCGCCTGCGTGGATGCGCCGGTAAACCAGTAAATCATGGCGCCGCCGGTGATGAGCCCGAGCACGAACGGCGCGTGTAGCAGCGAGAGTTTGTTGACGTTAGCGGTCAGACCGTGCGTCAGCGCCATGATGATGGAAAAAATCATCGTGGTCGCACCCACTACCGCGGTGCCGATCAGCACCGGCTTCGCAGTAGCCTTAAACGTGTTGCCCGCGCCGTCGTTGGCTTCCAGCATTTCCTTGGCGCGTTCGAAATTTACGTCAATGTTGTAATCCCGCTTCAGTTCGCCCTGAATGCCCGGAACCTGCTCGATCAGTGACAACTCGTAAACCGATTGCGCGTTGTCAGTGACCGGGCCGTAGGAATCCACCGCGATGGTCACCGGACCCATCCCGAGGAATCCGAAGGCCACCAAGCCAAACGCGAACACCGGCGCGGCGATCATGAATGTCGCCAGCCCCATTTCGCTGATCAGGTAGCCCAGCGACATGAGCACGACCATCGCCAGCCCGATGTAATACGCCGAGAAGTTTCCAGCCACAAAGCCCGAAAGAATTCCGAGCGACGCGCCGCCTTCCTGCGCGGAACTGACGACTTCTCTCACGTGCCGCGATTCCGTGGAAGTAAATACCTTTACCAGTTCCGGAATGATCGCCCCCGCCAGGGTGCCGCACGAAATAATGGTCGCCAGCTTCCACCATTGCGTGGAGTCGTTACCCAGCATCGGGATAATCAGGTAAGAAACGAGGTAAGTGAAGCCGATGGATACGACGGAAGTAATCCACACCAGCGAAGTCAGCGGGTGCTCGTAGTTCATTTCGTTCACGTTGCCGTATTTTGCTTTAGCAAGCGCGCCGTTGATGAAATAAGCGGCCGCGCTGGCCACCAGCATCACGATGCGCATGATGAAGATCCACACCAGCAACTGAACTTGCACGGTGGCACTGGTTACGCCCAGCAAAATAAAAGTAATGAGCGCTACGCCCGTGACGCCGTAGGTTTCAAAGCCGTCGGCGCTGGGGCCCACGGAGTCGCCGGCATTGTCGCCGGTGCAGTCCGCGATCACGCCCGGATTGCGCGCGTCGTCTTCCTTAATCTTGAAGACGATTTTCATCAGGTCGGAGCCGATGTCGGCGATCTTGGTGAAAATGCCGCCGGCGATACGCAGCGCAGCCGCGCCCAGCGACTCGCCGATGGCGAATCCGATAAAGCACGGCCCCGCGTAGTCGCCGGGAATAAAAAGCAGAATGAACAGCATGATCAGTAGCTCCACGCTGATCAGCATCATGCCGATGCTCATCCCCGCCTGCAGCGGCGTGTGATAAATGGGATAAGGCTTGCCGCGCAGACTGGCAAACGCGGTGCGCGAATTCGCGAACGTGTTCACGCGAATCCCAAACCACGCCACGCCGTAGCTGCCCGCGATGCCCACCAGGCTGAAGAGCAGAATGATGCCCACGCGCATGGCTTCAAATTTCAGCAGCACGCCGAAATAAAGCACGATCACGATGGCGATGAAGATCTCGAGCAACAGAATGAATTTTCCCTGTGTGATGAGATAGGTTTTGCAGGTCTCGTAGATCAGCTCGGAAATGTCGCGCATGGACTTGTGCACCGGTAGATTCTTCAGCCGGTTGTAAATCACCAGGCCGAAGATCAGGCCGAACACGCAGAAAATCAGGCCGAACAGTAAAATCTTATGGCCATCGATTCCCAGGAAGGAGACCGTCGACAGGTCGGGAAGTTTCAGGTTGGCCTCGCCGCCTGCTTCGGAAACCTCCTGCGCGCGTGTGGACATCGAGGTGAACAACGAAAGTACGACGACACTCAAACTTATTTTCAACGGCCCGCGAGCCAGCGAACACAATTTATCGAACCAGGTGCGCATCAACACTTCCTCCATGAATAGCAACGCGTGCAGGGCCAGGCCCTATTAAAATTTTCGGCACATTCATTCCACAAAAGCATACATCCGCATTCACGGCACAATTCCGAGTCGCAACTGGACGGCATCTAAACAAGACCCTGCCTGAAATTGAGCGGGCTTGACCTGTGCTGGTTATCTTAGCCTGAGCTTCCCCGGAACCCCTCCCAGGGCAGCAAAATGGCTTTGCGCGGGCTGGCGACAAAGCGTTGATTTATAACATTTAGCGACGACAACGGTCAAACCACGATACCGGAGTCCGGACCTAGTCTTGCCAATGGCAAACCGCAAGTCTCGGGTGCGAAACGATTCACCAGAATCGCAAGACGCTGCTGCCAAGCGATGGTAACATGCCATTCTAAATTTCGGCCCTGCGCGGTCGCCCCACGCGCACGACGGAGAGCATGAGTACAAACGTCCCGGTATCTGCAAGTACATCAACAGCAGTGCGTCAGCAGATGGCTTCCGCGTCCTCCGTGCGCAGCAACTGGACGCGTGACCAAGTTACGGCCATCTACACCACCGCGCTGCCCGAATTGATTTTTCGCGCCCAGAGCATTCACCGCCAATTCCATGCCGCCGACCGCGTGCAAACCTGCCAATTAATTTCCATTAAAACCGGCGGCTGCCCCGAAGACTGCGCCTATTGCCCACAAAGCGCGCATTACGACGCTCCCGTGGAGAGGCAAGGCCTGCTCGACCCGCAGCATGTTATTTCCGTCGCGCGCGATGCCGCGCAACGCGGCGTGACGCGCTTCTGCATGGGAGCGGCGTGGCGGCAGGCGCCCGAAGGTAAAGATTTCGACAACGTTCTGGAAATGGTGCGCGGAGTTTCGGCCCTGGGCATGGAAGTATGTTGCACACTAGGCATGTTGAATGACGGACAGGCCGTTAAACTGAAGGATGCCGGACTGACCGCCTACAACCACAATCTGGATACGTCGCCGGAGTTTTACGGCTCGATCATCACCACCCGCGTGTACGACGACCGGCTGCGCACGTTGGCATCGGTTCGCAAGGCGGGAATCACCGTGTGCTGCGGCGGAATTCTGGGCATGGGTGAAAGCGAACGCGATCGCATCGGATTGCTGCACCAGCTCGCGACGCTCGAGCCGCACCCCGAAAGCGTGCCGATAAATATGCTGGTGCGCGTGGAAGGCACTCCGCTCGGTAACGTCCCGGCGCTCGACCCGCACGAAATGGTACGCGCCATTGCCACCGCGCGTGTGCTGATGCCGGCTTCGCGAGTGCGCCTGGCGGCGGGCAGAAAGCAGTTGTCGCCTGAAGCAGTCACCCTCTGTTTCCTGGCAGGCGCGAATTCCATATTTGTCGGCGAAAAATTGCTGACCACCCCTAACCCTGGTGCGGACGAGGACGAGCATTTACTGCAAACTTTAGGAATGAAACCACTCGAATCGCATGCCATCTGAATTTCACGATTCACTGAACTGGGAACTACAGGCCGGATTGCGCGCGCTGGAATCGCGCAGCCAGCGCCGCAGCCTGCTGGAAATCACCGGCGTAAATCTTTGTTCGAACGATTACCTGGGACTGGCGGACCATGCGGCGCTGCGTGAAGCGACGATTCAGGCATTGCACGACGTCGATCGCGTTGGCGGCACCGGCTCCCGGCTGCTTTCCGGTCACGCTGCGGCGTGGAGCGAGTTGGAGGAAGAATTCGCCGGCTTTGCAGGCAGCGAAGCGGCGCTTTATTTCGGTAGCGGATATGTGGCCAACATCGGCTTACTGTCGTCGCTGGCCGGCAAGGACGATGTAATTTTTTCGGATGCTCTGAATCATGCCAGCATCATTGACGGCATCCGGCTGTCCGGCGCGCGCAAAGTAATTTACGCGCATCGCGATTTAAACGCGCTGGAAGCGACACTGAAAGAAAACCAACACGAACACGGCCGAAAGTTCATCGTCACGGAAACAGTCTTCAGCATGGACGGCGACATTGCCCCCGTCGATGAGCTCGTGGGCCTGGCGGAACGTTTCGGAGCCGGAGTGATCGTTGATGAAGCACATGCTACCGCTGTGCATGGCCTGAACGGGCGGGGAATTGCCGCGCAGTCGCTGGCAGAGGGGAAAATTGTTGCGGCGATGCATACCTGCGGTAAAGCCCTGGCAAGCGCGGGCGCATTTGTATGCGGCAGCGCGGTGTTGCGAGAACATTTGATCAACCGTGCACGCACATTCATCTTCAGCACGGCGATGCCGCCGTATCTCGCGTTGCAGATTGGTGCCGCGCTGCGACTGGCGAAAAGTATGGACAGCGAGCGTGCCGAGTTGCATTCCCGAGCGTCGGACTTTGCGAATATCTTGCGCCGCGGGGGCTGGGAAACTATGGACAGCGCGACGCAAATTGTTCCCGCAGTGGTTGGCGAAAACAGCGCGGCCTTGTCAGCCGCCGAATATCTACAGCGCGAAGGTTTCGCGGTGCGCGCCATCCGGCCACCGACGGTGCCGCAAGGTACGGCGCGCCTCCGTTTTTCATTGACGCATAAAATCAGCGCGAAGGAACTCGAGCATTTGGCCGCGGCTTTGCATGCGTGGCGCTCGCAGCAGCGACAACCCCATCATCTGGCAATGGCAGGAAACGCATGAGGCATCATTTTTTCATCACCGGCACCGACACAAGTGTGGGCAAGACCACGCTTTCGGCGCTGCTCTGCGCTGCACTCGACGCCGTGTATTGGAAGCCCATTCAGACCGGCACACTGGAGGGTTCCGATCGCGTCACCGTCATGCGCCTCGCGGGAATCGGCACGGATCGCACCCTCGATGAAGTCTACAAATTTGTGCCGCCGGTTTCGCCGGACTTGGCCGCGCGCTGGGCAGGAGTAGAGATCGATCTGGCGCGCATTAATTTGCCGACCAGCTTGATCAATGACTGGCTGGTGGTCGAAGGCGCGGGCGGCGTGCTCGTCCCCATCAACTCGAAACAGTTCATGCTGGACTTGATGGCGAAATTTAAATTGCCGGTGATTCTGGCGGCGCGCAGTGGCGTGGGCACCATCAATCACACCCTCCTGACTCTTGCGGCGTTGCATGCTGCGGAGCTTCCCGTGCACGGCGTAGTTTTAATCGGCGACCAGAACCGCGAAAATCGCGAAACTATCGAGCGCTTCGGCCACGTCCGCGTCATCGGTGAAATCCCCCGCTTGCCCAATCTGCATCGCACTTCGCTGATGCAGGTATTCATGAACCATTTCGACCGGGCCGCTTTTTCCCAATAGATAAAAATGGATTCACCGCTGCGCATCTGGCATCCCTTCACGAATGCAGCGCTCGACGCTCCTCCTTTGCAGGTGGTGCGCGCCGAGCGTGTTTATCTCTACACCAGAGACGGCCGGCGCATCCTCGACGCCATTTCGTCCTGGTGGGTGAATCTCCACGGCCACGCCAATCCGCGTATCGCCGATGCCATCGCCGCGCAGGCCCACAAGATGGAGCATGTGCTGATGGCCGGCTTCACGCACGACGCCGCCGAAGAATTGGCCGTGCGGTTGCGCAAAAGATTGCCGCCGGAACTAACCAACCTGTTTTTTTCCGACGATGGTTCCACAGCGGTGGAAGTGGCCCTGAAAATCGCCGTGCAGCATTTCCGCAACCAAGGGCGCGCGCAAAAATCTGAAATTGTCGCGCTGGAGCACGGCTATCACGGCGACACTGCCGGCGCCATGTCCATCAGCGACGAATCGCCATTCAACAAGCCATTTCAGTCCATGCGTTACAAAGTTCACCGCGTGCATTCCGCGTACTGCTACCGCTGTCCGGTGGGGCTTACGCGTGACGTTTGCCAAATTCAGTGCGTGGACCAGTTGGCTACGTTGCTGGAGCAAAATCACGAAAAAATTGCCGCTATCATCGTGGAGCCGCTACTGCAGGGCGCCTCCGGCATGATTGTGCACCCCGTGGAGTTTCTGCAGAAAGTTCGCGCGCTGTGCTCGCAATACGACGTGTTGTTGATTGCCGACGAAGTGCTCACCGGCTTTGGCCGCACCGGAAAAATGTTCGCATGCGAAGTGGCTGGAGTTGCGCCCGACCTGATGTGCCTGTCGAAAGGTATCACCGGCGGATTTCTTCCCATGGGCGCGACAGTCTGTAGCGACAAGGTGGAAGCGCCGTTTCGCAGCGAAAATCGTCTGCACACTTTTTATCACGGTCACTCTTACACCGGCAGCGCCCTGGCCTGCGCGGCCGCCAATGCCAGCCTGCAAATTTTCGACGATGAACCGGTGTTCGAACGCATCGCCATGATTGCCGCGGTCCACGCCGAGCGCCTGCCGCAATTTCTTAGCATGGCGCAGGTGGGAGATGCCCGTCAGATCGGCACGATTGCAGCCATCGAGCTGCGCACCGACGATGCCGGCTACCTCTCCAGCATGCGCAGCAAGTTCTACAATTATTTTATCGAACGCGGTGTGCTGCTGCGCCCGCTGGGTAATGTCGTTTACGTGCTGCCGCCGTACGTCATCACGCGCGAAGAACTCCATTACGTTTACGACGTGATTCTGCAAGCAATACAACAGTTACTGTGAGTGGCCCGTTCCCTGGGAGCGCCACTCTCCCGATTGACGCCTTTGCCCTGCGCCAATCCAATCGTAGGGCGGCGATTTCCTTTGCCGGGGTGCTACTGTGATGAGCGCGAGGTTCAAAAGTTCGACGTGAGTCTACAGACCTGGAAGCAAAAAGTGATCGCTTTCGCTGGCGGACTCGGCGCGCCGGGCCTTTTCCTGATTTCTTTCCTCGATTCCTCGGTACTGACATTTCCGGTAATCAACGATCTCCTGCTGATTCAGTTGAGCATGCAGCATCCGCCGCGCATGCCGCTTTACGCGCTGATGGCGTCCTCCGGCTCCGCTCTCGGCTGCATCCTGCTGTATTTCATCGCGCGCAAGGGCGGCGAAGCTTTTTTTCACAGCAAAGCCGGCAGGCATGGCGGAGCGGTGCGCCACTGGGTCGAACGCAATGGATTTCTCGGAATGCTGACCGCGGCGCTGCTGCCTCCTCCAACGCCTTTCAAATTTTTTGTGTTTGCCGCGGGCGTTTTCAAAATGCCGCTGGCCAGGTTTACTTCGGCAATCGCGGTGGCGAGACTATTTCGATATTTCGGCGTTGGCTATCTTGCCGTGCGATACGGAAACGGCGCTTTGCCATTCCTCGGCCGGCACAAATTAAACGTGGCCATAGCTGCCGTTGTGCTGATCGCCGTCAGTTACGGATTGTCGCAACTAATTTTGCGCGCCAAACATCCTTACGGCGATCCGCCCAAGAAATAATATCTGGCGATTCGCGAAAGCCTCAGCGCGACGCCTCGCGGCCGGCCCACACGATGCCTTCCGAAATAATCTTGCCGGCCAGGTCAAAATCCACACTCACCATGGGTTCCCGGTTCTTTTCTCCCGCGGCCGCGTAGCGGACATCGCGAATTTGAATCTCCGTGCCGGAATCCATTTTTTGCACCATGGCTCGCGGAAATCGCGCTACCCGCAAAAAATGTTTCGCCGCTTCTGTCTCTTGGGCAGCCTGCAGCATCGCGCTCGGGTCCGGCTTGTACAGATTTATCCCCAAATCCAAGGCGGCTCCTCGCGGAGAGTTGATGCGCGCGGTAACTTCGTGCAGCGCACTCTCGGTTTCCGCGATGCCGTTCCAGCTCACCAGCGAGGTAAATTCTGAAAACGCCGCCACTGTTCTGGGAGACTCACCTACGTAGGCGCGATTTTGCAGTTGCGCGACGGCGGAAGCATGTAATTCCGCGCGCAGGCCAACGTATAGCACCACGAAACCGAGGCCTGTGATCGCGCCCACAAAGCCGCGCGGCCTTTTGTCCTTCACTCCAATCTCGGAACTGACCAGGTGGAAAAATTCCGGCAGCAGCACGGTCGCAATTAAAATTGTAATGATCCATGGGTCAATCGAAGGCAGCCAGTCAGCCGCAATCCGCGCGTGATTGAATGGCCAGAGCAACTCCACGCCCTGCCATTGCGCAGCGTCCATCGCCAGATGCAGCCATTGCACCAGCAACGTGGCGAGAAAAATTGCCTGCACTGATAAGCGCGGGCGCAAATCGGAAGATGCCCACGCGCGGTACACCACCGCGAAAATTGCGCTGAGGACCAGTGAGGCCGGCAAGGAATGTGTGTACGTGCGATACCACTCCAGATAAACCGAAGGGTTGACGAGCGCGCTGAACCCGTCGATGTCCGCAATGACGCCGGCTGAAATAGTCCAGGCCCACAAGACTTTTGGAGTGCGGGGAAAGACTGCGCGAGACAACGCTAGCGAAGCAAGAGCATGAGTGGCGATGTCCATACGATTTGAGTCGGACTGATTATCGGCTTAAGACGCTGCGCACATTTTAATTTTTGTTGACGGCGATCTCGGGAACCAGCAATTTCAACGCCGCCGGTATAATTTTGAATTCCACGGGAAGGCGCCCCAGGGCCTCGCCGTCCACCTGCGCATACACGGGGCTGTCGTCCAAAGGTTCGCAGATCAGCGAGTCCGTTTTCGAAAAAAACACTCCGTCCGTACCGCGCAATTTCTCCATCCACAGGCTGGGCAGATAGCTCAGATAACGGAAGCCGCTCCGCGTGCTCAAGGTCATTACTTCAAATTTGTCTTCGTACAAATCGGCTAGCGTGGTGATTTTGAATGGGCCGCCATAGTGCTTGGTGCGCCCCACCACAACAAGAGACGAATCTTCCGCATGGCCGCCGATAGCCACGCGAAAATGCGGAAATTTGTAGCGAAAAACTTCACGTGCACCCTGCCACCAGTACGCCAGGATGCCCAGTCGTGCCTTCAATTCCAGATCGACGGAGTACACGATCATGCCGTCAGGACCCGCGCCCGCGATGCTCAGAAAATATTTTTGCTTGGCCGGTTCGTTGAGCGGCGTCGCCAACCCCAGCGCAACGTCCACCACGTTTCCGCGAATCAGCCTGCGAGCCGCGCTGGGAATGTCCCAGGGAAGCGTCAACTCTTTGGCGAAAATGTTTGCGGTCCCGCCGGGAAGCAGCGCCAGCGGCACGCGATGCCCGTTCGAATGCCCGGCGAGGCCGTTGACCACTTCATTGAGCGTGCCGTCGCCGCCACAGGCAATGACCAACTGCCGGCGTTCGATGGTGGCGCGATGCGCGATCTCTGTGGCGTCTCCGGGGCCCCTGGTTTCAGCAAGTTCGGCTTCGATGCCGCTGGCGGCAAAAATACTGCGGGCTTCATCAAGCAAGCGGCGCCGTTTCGCGCCTCCATGCCCGGCGTTGGGATTGTGGATCAGCAGCGCATTCCGAAGCTCAGGAGTCATCGCTTGGCGAGGTCCGTGTCTGTCAATTCATTCTATATAATGTATCGGCGATCACCGCATCCGTTCTTCAGCGAATTCCATGGCGAGGGTTTCATGGCTCGGGCCGGCGCTGCCGTAAAAAACGAAATCGAAGAGTTGCGCGAAAAATTGCGGCATCACGAATACCGCTATTACGTCGCGGACGATCCGGAAATTTCCGACGCGGCGTACGACCGCTTAATGAATAAGCTTAAGGACTTGGAGACCGCGCACCCGGAATTGATCACACCGGATTCCCCGACGGTGCGCGTCGGAGGAACACCGCGAGAAGGCTTTCAAGCGGTGCAGCATGCGCGGCCGATGCTCAGCCTGGACAACGCGTTTTCCTACGAAGCGCTTGGCGAATTCGACCGCCGCGTGCGTGAAAGCAGCGGCCGGGAAAAAATCGAGTACATCGCAGAGCATAAGTTCGACGGCTTGAGTATCTCGCTGCAATACCTGGGAGGCGCGCTTGCGCGCGGCTTGACGCGCGGCGATGGGCGCACCGGCGAAGATGTTACGCCCAACGTCAAAACGATTCGCTCCGTTCCGCTTCGCGTGGATCCCGCCGCGTTGAAAAAAGTGAAGCTTCCGGCCAATTTCGAAGTTCGCGGCGAAATTGTGATGCCGAAAAAGGCTTTCGCGGAATTGAACCGCCAGCACGAGCTGTCCGGCGGCAAAATTTTTGCCAATCCGCGGAACGCTGCGGCCGGTGGAGTGCGCGTACTGGATTCTTCGATCACCGCTTCACGGCGCCTGGAATTTTTCGCTTATTATCTGCTGGTGGACGGAAAATCGCCGTTCACGACACTTTCCGAATCACTCCAGGGGCTGAAAGAGATGCACTTTCGCGCCTCGTCGGACTGGAAACGGTGCGACGGCATAGAAAATGTTCTGGCCTATTGCGACCACTGGGAAGACAAACGCGAAAAGCTTCCCTACGAAATTGACGGTGTGGTTGTAAAAGTAAATTCCGTTCCCGTGCAAAACGAGCTGGGCTACACGGCCAAGGCGCCGCGCTGGGCCATGGCCTACAAATATCCGGCGCGCCAGGAAACCACGGTGGTCAAAGACATTCTCGTGAACGTCGGGCGCACCGGAACACTCACTCCTGTCGCCATGCTTGAGCCCGTGCAAGTTGGTGGAGTCACTGTAAGCCGCTCCACGCTGCACAACATGGACGAAATCGATCGCCTGGGCGTGCAAATCGGCGACACCGTGCTGGTCGAACGCGCCGGCGAAGTGATTCCGCACGTGCTCAAAGTCGTCAAAGAAGGCCGAGACCGCCGCCCGTTCCACATGCCGGAAAAATGTCCGGAGTGCGGCAGCACGATCCATAAAGCTCCCGACACGGTCGCGTATCGTTGCGTGAATTCCGCCTGCCCCGCGAAAAGAAGGGAATCGCTGCTGCACTTCGCCAGTCGTCACGCCATGAACATCGATGGCCTGGGCGAAAAAATCGTCGATCAGCTTATTGAACAGGGTTTGGTCCGTGATGTAGCGGATTTGTATTTGCTCAAACTGGATAAATTGATCGTGCTCGAGCGCTTCGCGGAAAAATCAGCACAAAATTTACTCGACGAGATCGTCGCCAGCAAACAAGCCAGCCTGGCCCGCTTGATTTACGCGCTGGGCATCAGCTTCGTCGGTGAACGCACCGGCGAATTGCTGGCGGGCCATTTTTCTTCCTTAGAAGAACTCGCCAACGCCAGCCAGGAACAACTGGAAGAAGTCGCCGAAGTCGGCCCCAAGGTAGCCGCAGCCATTACTGAATTTTTCTCGGAGTCTGCGAATTTGCAGTTAGTCAAAAAATTGCGCAAGGCCGGCGTCCATCCCACGATGGAAAAGCGCGCCATGAAGAGCGACAAGTTCGCCGGCAAATGCTTTGTGTTCACCGGCGGCCTGGCCAATCGCAGCCGGGAAGACGCCGCCGAAATTGTGAAGCAGCACGGTGGCACAATTTCCGGCTCCGTCAGCAAAAAAACAAGTTACGTGGTAGTAGGCACTGACCCCGGTTCAAAACACGACAAGGCCAAATCCTTGGGCGTCCCCATCCTCACCGAAAAAGAATTCGAAAAGCTCCTCGCGCAACATTAGACGTTTGCTGCCGTATAATCATCACAGCGGGCGGGCCGGGTAATCGCTGGCTGATGGGCCGCAAGGCGCAGCAGCGGGAGGAAAGTCCGGACACCGTCCTGAGGCGTGGCG
>JALYLI010000188.1 GCA_030774335.1 Acidobacteriota bacterium
GCAAGCCTGAGCCCGCCAGTAGTGCGAATAGGACCCGGTACTGTCCTTTCGCCTTGCTATTGATAGTCTCTGTTTGCGATGCATCGGAAGAAGGTGTCGCTTGTTTGGACGCGTTTAATTTTGGCAAACGCGATAAAAGCCAGGTTCCATTTGCGATCAAATAAACGATTGCCGTCGCTGTCTGTAGCAGATGCAATTACAATTTGAAGCACCTGGAAGTACGAGATCCAGACGGCGTTCAGCTCATGAGTAGCGACGATCTTAAACCCCATGTCGGCCATAAAGTGAAAGTAACCGGAATGATGGAAAAGATGGACAACGATTCCATGAAATCCGACGACAAGATGAAGCACGACAACATGGGCATGATGAGCATGAAGGTCAACAGCATGAAGATGATGTCCGAACAATGTGATATGTCAAAAATGATGAAGTAATACGATTTCTTTCCTGGAGGAGCGCAGTTCTGCTGGTGGGGGCTGCGCTCTTCCCAACGTGCTCTCATCTATGTCTCAATCACAGATACCCGATCCCTTGATTCGTGATCAGAAAGCGTTCGCCAAAGTCAACAGGCGAGAGCTGCTAAAAGTTGCGCCCTTGCTCGTCGCTGCGACGTTAGTGATCCCTAAGGTCCGCGGTGCAGCGCTTTCCAACGGACTAAAGTTCAGCGACTGGATATCGGCGAAGTGGTTCCGGAAGGGTCACACGGTAAGGAGCTATTCCGATGCCGAGTTGACTCCTCTTGAGCGGTTTCCGCTGAACACCTACGACGCCGACGATCCTGGTGTCGACCTCGAAGCGTGGCGATTGCAAGTGTCCGGCTTGGTCGAGCGGTCTGGTGAATATCGGCTCAGCGACCTCCAGACATTGCCCAAAGCCAGTACGCCTAACAAACACGATTGCTCAAACTACGTGATTGGACCAGAACCTCCAAGGGCATGGAATTGGCTAGACTCCGAACGCGTTTTTCCTACGAATCGCGTCGTGGGCAAACGGCAAACTACTACGTCGACTCCGATATGACCCTGACAGCAGATCTCGGTGAAGACCCCTGCCAAAGAACTTACTGCAAGAGCTAATTTCCGAGACTGCTAGTAGCACCAGAACGTCGTTCGTAGAAGAAGATAGTCGGAGCAATGAACCTACCCGTTTCAGCAACCTTACAATGGAATTTTTTAATCCGAAACAACTGTCACGACGTACCACAATCGGGACTTGGCGCTCTTCTTCGCCGACCACGATATGAACCTGGTTCGATCCCTGGAGCTTGCCAGAAAGGAATTCGAAGTTCGTCACGACATTTACACTTGGGACGCGCTGGGGTGGGCCCTCTACAAAAACGGAAAGTTTCAAGAAGCCGCCGAGACGATGAGCCAGGCGCTGAAGTTGCATACAAAAGACGCTATACTTTTCTTTCACGCGGGGATGATCTATCAAGCCCTGGGACAGAACTCGGATGCGCGGGATTTTCTGGTTCAAGCCCTGGCGATCAATCCCAGGTTTCACGTGATGTACTCCGGCGTGGCCCGGCAGCAGCTTGCGAAACTCGATCAGGAACGTTTGGAAGCAGCCCTCAGGAAGAAACGCAATGCGCCCTAGATCTGCCGGTTACCGCTTATTCTCGCGTTGCCTGCTGCTGATTTGTTTAGCTCCCCTGGCCCTATATGCCCATCCCATGGGCAACTTCAGTGTAAATCACTACGCCAAAATCACTATCGAGAATGGCGCGATCAGTGTCCTGTATCTCATCGATATGGCGGAAATCCCTACCTATCAAGAGATTCAGAACAATGGAATCGTTGCTAAATCTGGAGACCCGAGCCTGCCGGCATACTTGTCGGCAAAGGGGGAGAGTCTTAAACGGGGCATCACGCTCTTGCTGGGCGGCACGCCTGTTCTGCTTCACCAGGTGTCGCAACAAATTATCTTTCCGCCGGGCGCCGGCGGTCTGCCTACGATGAAGATGAGGTTCCTGTATCGCGCAGAGGTTCGAGGGCAGGAAGATTCTTCGGTCCTGCGATTGAACTATTCGGACTTGAACTACCCGGGCCGGTCGGGCTGGAAGGAGATCGTGATCAAAGCTCCTGCGGATGTTTTGGTGGAGAGTTCCGTTCCACAGACCGACAGAAGCCAGGAATTGACCGATTATCCCACAGATCTTTTGAGCAGCCCGCCGCAGGATCTGGCAGCGTTTGCGCGATTCAAAGGCTCGGTGTTAACCGCGGCGGTTTCATCCCCTGTGCAGAATCAACCCGCGCACAATGCGAGTGGCGTTGTAGCGATTCCTGAAAAAGCGCAGAAAAATATGCCGGCGCCAGCGTCTCCCGAACTTCCGGTTTCCCCCCAGGCGCAAGCGCAGGCTGCGCCCATTAATCCTGCACAATCTGAGCCGCTCAAATCCAACAAGCAAGCGACTCCGCGCAATGCGTTCACGGAACTCATTGCCACCAGAAATTTTGGGTTGTGGTTTCTGCTCACCGCGGCGGCCATCGCTGCCGGTCTCGGAGCGCTCCACGCGCTCGAACCGGGCCACGGCAAGACCATCGTGGTAGCTTACCTGGTGGGTACGCGTGGCACCGCGCGACATGCTGTTCTTCTCGGCATAACCGTAACCATCGCCCATACCATCGGAGTCTTTGCGTTGGGCGCGATCACGCTCTACGGATCGCGTTATATCGTCCCCGAACATCTCTATCCGTGGCTGGGAACGATCTCCGGCCTGACCATCGCGGGTATCGGAATCTTTTTAATTTTACGGCGTTGGAGCGGAGAGGATGGCGAACATACTCATGGCTCCGGAAAAGTTCACAGCGATTGGTTTCTATCCTCGCGCAAGAGCGGTTTTGTGGACCCGCAGCCTGCAGCGGGCGCTCGGGCTTCTGAAACTGCGACACAAACCGCCCCGGCGCCTGCCGCGCCAGTTACCTTGTACCAGTTACTTGCGCTGGGCATCACGGGCGGAATCATACCTTGCCCCGCGGCGTTAGTAGTGCTGCTGAGCGCCTTTGCCCTGCATCGCATCGGCTTTGGATTATTTCTGATCGTAGCCTTCAGCCTGGGACTGGCCGCGGTATTGATCGGCGTCGGTATGTCCATGGTCTACGCCAGGCGCTACATGTCGCGGTTGCGGATGGAAGGACCGTTAGTCACGCGCTGGCTGCCCATTGCTTCTTCCGCCTTCATGGTGATCCTCGGTTGCGCCATCTCCGTTCGGGCGCTCGCGACGGCCGGCATTGGCATGCACCTGCTCTCCAAGGAAAGAGTGGGGCCGTTTTTATTTGTCGTGGCGCTGGGATTATTCCTGGGGATCAGACACTCCACCGATCCGGATCATGTGGTAGCAGTTTCCACTTTCGTGAGCAAAGAGTTTACCGTTCAACGCGCCGCCGTAATCGGCATGATGTGGGGGCTGGGACATACGCTCACGATTTTTCTGGTCGGCTCCGCCATCATTATTTTTGGCGTGGTGATACCGCCGCGCATGGGACTGTCGATGGAATTTTGCGTGGCGCTGATGCTGATCCTGCTGGGCGTCCTTAACCTCACCGGAGGAATGCGCCGGATCAATGACCGCTTCTCGAAACGTCAGCCACCTTCGCCCGGCGATGCGAATATCCCAGTCGCGGAAGCAGCCGGGCCCATGAATCGGTTCGGAAGGTTGAGACGAACCGCGGGCCGACTCGGGTGGTACCAGTGTCTCCGTCCGCTGGTGGTGGGCATCGTGCATGGATTGGCCGGTTCGGCGGCTGTTGCGCTTCTAGTGTTGTCGACTATTCGCAGTCCGTTGTGGGCGACGGCATACCTTCTGGTGTTTGGCACGGGGACGATGGTGGGCATGATGCTGATGACCGCTACGATGGCCGTGCCTTTGGCGTACTCGGGGCAACGATTCAACAACGTAAGCAGGTATTTAACCGTGGGTTCGGGAGTAGTGAGCGTCGCCTTTGGGGCCTTTCTCGTTTACCAGATAGGTTATGTCCAGGGACTTTTCTCCAACGCTCCCCAATGGACACCGCACTGACATGTAACGGGCGGATATCCTTGTTCTGGCATCAGTGGGGGCATCGCCCTTGCTGAATCGCCAACCACTGTAGAAGCCGGATTTCCAATTAAATCCTACCTATCCGCCCCATCCACATCAAAAACAGTAGCAAAGCGCTGGCTCCCGCACCATCCAGGCCCTGCCGGGTGTAATTCCCAATCGGGCCTTCCAGCGCGCTTCCTCTATGCGCCACAGGGTATCTCCGGGACGCCTTACCCAGCTAATCGCCTCGATTACACATCCGCTTAAGGATTTCCTCCGTATAACGTACAAGAGGAAAAAGGTGTGTTTCTTCTGCGCGACCAAGGCCTGCCACAGCAATTAATGGCCGAAGCGAGATCACACGAACTTGCCCGGGGAGAAACCCTGTGCCGGCAAGGAGAGCCCGTGAAAGCAGTCTTCGCTGTCGAACACGGCAGGCTCCAGTTGACGACTTTGACCAGCGAGGGCAAGCAGGTTCCTCTCTACACTGTCCGGGCGGGCGAATGTGTGGCAGAAGCAGCGTTATTCGCTGAGAGCTACTGCAGCGACGTTGTGGCCGAGGTTCGATCCCGGGTACGATCTTTTCCGATAGCGCCGCTTCGCGATACGCTTCGCAAGCGTCCGGATTTGGCTGAGGAATTCATGGCACTGCAGGCTGCCCGCTGCAACACCCTCCGAATCAACCTGGAACTTCGCAGCTTTCGCTCGGCGAGGTCCCGTATTCTCCGGTTCATCGAGATTTCCGCAGCCGCAAAATCAAGGATCGTTACTCTTGATCGCACCCTCAAGAACCTCGCGGATGATCTCGGGCTCACTCATGAGGCTTTCTATCGGACTCTCGCTCAACTTATAGACGATGGCCTCGTAAAACGCACGAAAAACACAATAGGATTTACGGACCCTTCCAACGTACTGCGTCGTTGATTCCTCTGAGTCGGATAAATGAGAATCTGAAATCCAGAGCTCCGCAAGATAGGCCCGCAGGGCAAGTCCGAAGTTGCTGCTGTAATCTAGCGTTAACGATACCTCAGCGTTCAATATTCAGTCAGGCTGCCTGACAGCGCTTTTCTGGCCAGCGTGGCTTGTAAGGGATCAAACGCGGGACTCAATGCCAGAGCGCGCTGTAGATAGTCCCGCGATGCTTCTCGATTGCCGCTAGCAGCGGCAACCATCCCCGCGTGGTAATAAAGTCGCGCGTCCCGGGTAGACAGTCGCAGAGCCGCTGCTACCGCTTTCTGGGCTTCGGCGAACTTACCGGCCTTCAGCGCGGTCCAGGCCAGGGTGTCGGCGCCGTAAATATCGCGGCGGTCTTGATACTCTCCAAGGGCATCGGTGTACGCTTTCTCCGGCTTGCGATCATGGTCTGCATAGAAGACCGCGATTTGACGGTTGTAGCGGGCTCCGTTTATGGTACTCAGTCGGGCAATCTGTTCTACCAGGCCATACTGAACCTGGGCTTGTTTTTCACGGCCCGCGAGCTGATAGAGATCGCCCAACGCCCCGACAAAGGTTGGGTCGGGAAAACGGCGTACCGCCTCCTCATACATTTGAATCGCGCCCGGTATATCCTGCTGAGCTGCGCGTACGCGACCGAGAGACGCAAGAGCCTGCACGTAATTGGAATAACCCCCCAGCGCCTCCCGATAATAACGCTCGGCCCCACCGTAGTCTCCGGTTGAAAAAGCCAATTCGCCCAGTTGCCAGCGACACCATGCCACCGTTTCACGGGGCGGCGCTGGAATATTCTGCGTGAAGGCCAGCGCGCGAAACAGATGATTCTGGGCCTCGGCGGTTTTTCCTTGCAGGAAAAGCAGCCGGCCAACCCGGATTTCTGTCTGAGCCGTGTCGCTGCCCAGCCTGCGCATCTCTTGTATGGTTGAGTCGGCCTTCTCATATTCACCCAGTTCGAGAAGCGCGTCCGTCAATACGGCCCACGAATTGAGCTTTTCAGGATGGAGTTTGGTGAGGCGTAAGCCATCGGCACTGGCCTTGAGGAAATCATGCTCCGCCAACTCGGCCTCCGCCCGGGCACTGAGGCCTCCGGCATTGCGCTCCGCCGCGACGGACGCAAGCGACAACTCCGCGGCACGTTTGGCGCGCTCGAGATAATTCGCATCTCCCGTCTCGCGCATTTTGTGGAGCATGGACGACGCCAGCATGTTCTGAGCTACAAAATCGTCTGGATCGCGTTTGACACGATCGAGCAGGAAGCGCACTGTCTCCGCGCGTTCGGCTTCGTCTGCTTCCGCCTCGCTTTGCGAATCCATCTTGCTGGGAGTTCCGTTGGAAGGAACTACAACGGGGCGCGATTCTTCGATTTTCGGCCGCTCCGCTCGGAATACCATGACCAAACCGAGCACCAATGCCGATACGGCGACGAAAACCAAACTGCATGTTCGCGCGTATCTTGACCGGACTCGCGTTCCGCTCATCACACAGACACTTATTCGACGGTGCGCCATTCCCTGAGAAATCTGCGGGCAGCTCTTATTGGTTCAAGGCCGCACTTGTGTTACGCGCAGGCAGCGGAATCTGCCGGAGAGCAGCAGCGCTGCGCCCGCGGCGAGCAGGCCTAAGGTGCCGGGCTCCGGAACGGAAGACGTTCCCGGCGATACGTTTGCAGACCCACGAAGCGTCGTCAACGTGGTCTCCCCGCTATCAAGATAATTGGCGGTGAACGGGAAAGAAGTAAACTTAAGGGGGCTAACAAACTCAAACCCACCTACCGTCATACCTACCGCGAACCCCGAGATGCTGTTGCTGGTAAATTCGACGAAGTTGCCCGAGGGGTCAGTTGACGCGCCGAAACCGAAGGGCGCGGTAGCATCACCGACGATTGAACCTAGAGGGAGCGAAAAATCAACGGAGATCAATGTGGCCAGCGGATCCATGGACGAATTGTTCGTGATCGCGAAGTCATACAGGAAATTCGTACCCGCGAGTGACACGGTACTTGCCACTGTAATCGGATCAATCGTATCTGCCTTCGCACTTACGGTTGCCAGCAGCATCACTACGGTTACAACCAACTTGAAGAAATATTTATTAATGATCATCTAAGACTCCTCTTTGCATTTGTGTAAGCAGGCGATCCAGCTGACCAGCAGCCAGCTTGCCTGTGCCCAGACCATTGCGAATGAACCCTAAGTAAAGTCTCAAATATTTATTGACGCGTTTGATCGTCGATCGTTCCCTTCGGAAAGGGTTGAATGGGATCATGGGCAAAGGGAAAAGCATTCCTGAAAGCTACTTGATTGCCGTTCACGTCGTCGCCCAAATGACTCCCGTTGTTCAGCAAGGTGAAGACTGCATCCACCACGTCATCCTGTAATCGTCGTCCGCCCATGTTTCCGAAGCCGCCGTTCGAATTGTTTCCCCCTCCGGAACCGAAATTTGGAACGGTCACGTCGAGTCGCAAAATATCGCCGTTGGCCTGAATTGCTTGGAGAATTTTGTTTTGGAAGGTGGCGTTAGTTCCGAAAGCGTTCAGGGAGGTAATCAATGCGCTTCGGAAGTTTCCATTGGCGTCGTCCAGGGTGGAGGCGGCGTTGTAGACATTTTTCAGCGGCGGCGGAATGAGGCCGTTATTCACCAGCGGAGTACCTTCGCGATCCACGGTAATCCAGGGTCCAGAGGCAAGCACGGTACCGGTGGTGGTCACCACTTGATTGCGCTGGCGTTGCGCCACGGCGTTGATGCCAATGATCTTCGATGCGCCTTTCAGCATGGATACTGGCACCTCGACCACCGTCAGCAGCACGTTGAACCCGGCATAGGTATCCCGGCCGCCGCGCACATTCAGCAGAGACTTGTCCGGATGGCCCGGATTGGCAGTCGCCGAGGCGACCAGGCGGTTCGCGCCGGTATCGTCTAGAAAGAAAGGATCGTCGGTGGCGCCTGCAAAAAATTTTGCTCCGGATACCTGGTCGGTAGTGATGACTGGAGCAGGCGCGGTTCCCGTGTCGGGAGGCGGCACTGAGGTGTAGGGCTCTTGTGTCGCGATGGTCGTCTGCGCGGTGAAACTATGACCATTCGGCAGGGTTATAGTCGCGGTTTGTGGCATCTGGCGGCCCAGTCCCGGCGAGTATCTGACGTCAATGAAAGCATCGGGAATGGCATCGCCGGTGTTCTCAATCTCAAACCGATAACGCAAATTGGAGTCGAAAATTACCATTCCAAAATGCTCGGAAGAGACAACAAAGTTCATCGTGCTCATGATAAGAACAACTTTGGAGTTGTCATTCGGGTCCAGAAACGCATACACATCTCCGATGTCCGCTGCGCGGTCCTGCGCGACCTGCGGCGAATCGAGATGGTCGGATGCTTTTACTTTCGCCGGAGTGCTGGGTTTCAAAACAATAACGCTGGTTAACGCAAGCACAGCGACTCCGACCAAAACCGAATTCCTTTTAACCTGGCTCATAAAATCTCCTTGCCACTGCGGTTAGCGGTAGTCGCCGAACCGCCTTGAATCGTAGTCTCGACGCACGAATGCCGTTATGATTCGAATCATGTAAATACTTCCAATGTGAAACATTTCTTGATTTTATTAACAGATATTTTGAACCAAGAAATGATACGAAGATTGCCGAGCTTTGGATTAGAGAGCTCTACAAATAATCCTGTAGCTAAAGCGAGAAAGTTGCTAACGCGAGGAAGTTGAGCTCTTCTCATCCTTGCGCGTTACGGAAAAGAAGGCGAACCCGAAACCATGGCGGCCAAAATATCACAGGAGACTTTGGCCGAAATCGTCGGGACAACGCGGAGCCGCGGGAATTTCTTCATGAACCAATTCAGGAAGCGGATTGATCCATTACAACGGCGGGCTACAAGTGCACAGTTCACTGCTGAACGTTGTGTTGCACGATTAGGGAACCCCGCGCCTGTCGTTCAGTGCGTCACTTCCAGAGCACCTCACCTTCAGTACCGAAGCCGCTTCCCAACCATGTGAGATGACGTTTCTGCTGTCACCCAGCTAGGGATTTTATCACTTGTGAATGTGGCAGGTGAGGCGTGCGCCCGCTTAGGACCTGGCCCTGATGCTTCCAGGTAGGGTGCCGACCCTTAAAGGACCAGCAGAGCTATGCTGAATTTGTGGACAAACGTTTGGAACCCTGCGGTGCGTTTCCAAGTAGCCTCGCAGCCGCAACATTCCCAGCCTTATCCTCGATTTTACGGTGCCGAGCGGTTTTCTTAGTTTGGATGCAATAGCCGAGTGTGTCATACCACCGTAGAAGGCCATTTCTATAGCTTCGTGTTGATTCGGCGTCAGACAATCCATAGCAGAGCGCAAGGTCACCTGCCAGTCCCTGGCGGACAAAGTTTCTTCAGCACTGGGCGAATCTGCAATTAGCGTGCTGCAGTCAAACGATTGATTGCGCACTTCGCGGCAAGAAGAGCGAAGTGAATCGATAGCGCGGCTGCGGGCGATCATCAGTAACCAAGTTCGCGGTGCTGCTCGCCTAGCATCATACTGTTTAGCTTGTCGCCAGACCTGCATATAAACATCCAATGTGACCTCTTCCGCCACTGCGGGATCATAAAGAATGCGCTGTACCAAGCCGAATACCAACGTGTTCGTGCAATCATAAAAGTCCGAAAGTGCTCCATCGTCGGCGCCTGCTACACGCGCGAGAATCTCTCCTAAGTCTGCTGAGCAAGCATCATGCATGAGGCTCTCTCCCTGTATTTTGGGCAGCCAATGCTATTCGCGGAGGTGGGGACAGGGACTTATCACGAATAGCGTAAATGATGGCGGGGAGGACGATTCCCTACTTGTGGCGGCGCGAAATCAGGTTAGAGTTCTCCGTTGGGGGTCGCAATACATGTTTTGCGGTAGAAGTCATTTTCAGGCCCATGTACCTACCATTTTAATAGCCGAGAATTGAATAGTCAGATAGATGAAACCTATGAATGCGATTCTTCTTCGCCATAGTCAATCGCTGTGTTGTGCGCTGCCAGTTCCAAACCGAAGTTCCAGACAGTTTGAATTGATACACCATTGGTAGTTACCTGATCGAAGGCTTACAGAGTTATCGTGAAATGTGGACGCTCAGTGCAAGCGTGGGTCGCAAAGTGTTCAGGTTTTGATGCGCGGGCAGTAGGCATTGACGCCGTCGTTGAAAGAATGCTGGGATGGCTGCGCTGATAGCGAGCCTTCAAAATCTGCTTCAAGAGGCGTAAGAATCTCTTCGTAGCACACCCTACAGTTTGCACGTTTTAGCAACTACTCCAGGCCGGACAACGTCTGCCTGCCAGCAGAGTTCTTGCATCCGATTTGAACGTTTCCCGTATTTCAATCATGAATGCTTTCGACCAACTAGTGGCGGAAGGTTACTTAAAAGCTAGAATTGGTTCCGGGACCTTTGTCGCCGAATTGGCCGTTCTGGCTTGATTGGGTTACAGCGATGTAGAGATAACTGAAATACGTCCCGGACTGCTCGCTCTCCTCAATGCTATACACACCGAGCAGAGAGTAGCGTGCGGAAATACCGATTTCTGTGCGTCTGGTCTCTCTGATATCCGTATGGTCATGATTCCCGCGCGATGAGTCCTTTCAAAATAGCGGGGCCCTTAGAAAGATGATTCAATAACCCCTTTCAGCAGATGACTAACTTTCCCCGCTAATGCGATGAGCCCGCGTTCGCTGATTTAGCCAGGATTCTCTCCGCCACACCCGGTGGCAGACTTCGGATCCTTTGCAGAAACGCCGCGATAGACCAAAGCTGCTCTTCCGAATAGAACCGCCCGTACGCGGACATCGCCGTCATCCGGATTCCGTGCGTCACAACCCAATAAATCTGAGGCTCCGTATACTCCGTTCCGGTGTATGGAAATTGTGGAACGCGCGGATAGTGGCTGTGGTCTTCCCCAAACGGCTTTCCCAATTCGCCGTGGCAGCCCTGGCATCCCTCCACATACACCTTTCCGCCTTTTACCAGCATGTCATCATCTGCAATGGGTGCGGCCACTTTTGCAGCGCTTCGTGCGACGGCTGCGTGGACTGCCGCCCCCATCATTCGGCTCTCCAACGCCGATGGCGCAACATCGCTTTGTGCGTCCGCGAATCCCATGCAGAAATATCCGAGCGCGCCAACCGGCAAAATTACGATGGCGGCTACGAAACCGAGTAGAAAGTTTTTCATTTCTTGGGCTCCGCGGCCGGTGCCGCACTCTCGGGCTTTTGCCGAATTTCCGTGAGAATGTTTGATGACAGCCTGGGCATCCGTGCAATGAACGCCGCCAGCAAACGCAATTGTTCATCGGAGTAAGAATCTGCTTGCGCACTCATTCCTGTTCGTCGAACTCCATGTTTCGCAATCCAGAACACTTGCTGTTCCGAATATCGAGTGCCTTCCAGGGCCAATTGTGGCGCCGGCGGATAGAACGTCGCCCCAAAATCGCTCGGCGGTTTGTCCGGCTCTCCGTGACAACCCACGCAGTCACTCAAATATAGCCTTCCTCCGGCGATCACATTCGCATCGGTTGCTGGAACGAAAGCAGGGAGCGACGAGGCCTGTCGCACCACCGATGCATGCGCGGAAACATTCAGCCAGCCCGCTAGCCATGCAGGAATGGTCGCATCGGCGCGAACGTCCGCGAATCCGAACCGCAGGCAGACCAGCACGATAAGCACCAAACCAAGCGCGCCAGTCAGGAATCCAGCAACGAACCTCTTCACACCGTCACCCTGCAGGTCTTAGCTGAGATTTCCATCTTGACCTCCCGCCGGCTCGTAACAACGTCAACCTTTCGACAGCGATCGACGGAATACGAGGCCCAATAGTTCTCGACCCAATAAAGGTTCGGTTTACAGGTTCAAGTGGAATGACCCCTTGAATTGGCACACTCGCGATGGGCACACTCTCCGGGAGAGGAAACACGAGTGGAGAGAAGAAAGCGATATTCCCGGAAGTTTCAGCGCATGGCCGTAGAGCGGATGAAGAGCTGTGAAAGCGTCGATGAGTTGGCCAAGGAACTCGGGGTGACCCGACGATGCCTTTACAAGTGGCGCACTAAGCTCGAAGCGGTTGAGCCTGGCGAAGAAGCGGCGCGCCCGAGTACACATGCATCAGCCCAGCGAAAGGAAATCCTTCAGCTAAAGCGCTTGCTCGCCGAGAGGGCGATGGAGGTGGATTTTTTGAAGGGTGCCTTGCAAAAAGTAGAGGCTCGACGCCAGCGCAGCAGCAGCTCTGGCGGGAAGGCATCTACGAACACATCCAAGAACTGATGCCATTGCAAGGCAGGCTGAGCATCGAGCACCTGTGTCAGTTGGTAGCGGTGAGTCGCAGAGGTTTCTACCGGTCGTTGCGACAACGGGAACCGGCAGAGGAAGAGACGGAAGTGCGGTCATTGATTCAACAGATCGCTCTGGAACATCGTCGTCGTTACGGCTATCGACGGATCAGCGCAGAACTGCACCGTCGAGGCGTGCCGGTGAACCGCAAAAAGGTGGCACGGATGATGCGGGACGATAATTTGCTGGCCATTCAACCGAAACGGTTCGTGGTCACGACGAATTCGAAACATAACTGCGAGGTGCACTTGAACTTAGCAAGTCGCATGAGGCTGACGGGTATCAACCAGCTCTGGGTGGCAGATCTCACCTACGTTCGCTTGAAAGGCGAGTTTGTGTACCTAGCGGTGATCCTCGATGGTTTCTCTCGCAAGGTTGTAGGGTGGGCTGTAGATCGAACGCTGATGAGTAGCCGCCTCACGGTGGCTGCGCTGGAGCGTGCAGTCGCAGGTCGACAGCCGCGAGCGGGCTTGGTGCACCATTCGGATCGAGGGCTTCAATATGCGAGCCAGGAATATGTGGCGGCATTGGACAGGCACGGCATGATTGCGAGCATGAGTCGACCGGCCAATCCGTATGACAACGCGAGTTGTGAGAGCTTCATGAAAACGCTGAAGCGGGAGGAAATCTACGCGAACAAGTACGATGACCTGGATCATTTGCGGGTGAACGTCGAAGAGTTCATCGAACAGTATTACAATCGGCTGCGTTTGCACTCGGCGCTGGGCTATCGGTCTCCGGAAGAATTCGAGCAGCAGACCGAGGTTGCGAGTTCGGTCGATTCTCGAAGCGCAACGATAGAGTTTTTTGAGAACAACAATGAGAACAGGCAGGGGGAATCGGCAGCATCTCTGGGGAAGGGGGCG
>JALYLI010000189.1 GCA_030774335.1 Acidobacteriota bacterium
GCTCACGGCCGTGGTGGTTTCGCGCAACATGGTTTCGCGCAGCTGTGCCTCTCGCGCAGGCTCGGCGGCGGGTGCGGACTCCGCAGTGACGGTGCCGGCCAACCGCGTCATTTCGGCTTCCAGGGGAGACCGTGTAGCGGGCTGCAGCGTTACGGCCACGAAGCGAGACAAAACTTCCAGTGCCGCGGCAACTGAAGCAGCCGTAGCTTGCGCGCGCAACATTGGCGGCAACGCGTTGGCCGGCTTGCTGCTGGCGCAAGCGGCCACCACGTCATTGACGGCCTGGTTCAGCTCCTCTGTGGTGCGTTGAATGCGCTCAAGGTTATCGCGAATAGCTCGCGATACCGCTTGCTCGATAGCTGTAGGCTCTTGTGGCATAGCTTTTGGAACTCACCGGCGAAGCTCAACCGGTGAAATTGCCCCGTTTTGTGATTCTGAGAGTTAGGCGGTTGGGAGTCAATCGCGCGTGGATACCGGTGTGCCTAATTGTTTCTTATGCAATTAGACCGAGGTTGGCCAGCTTTGCAGGGTGAGATCGGCCACGCGCCTCAATTCGTGGCGTGTCGCGCCGCCCGCTGCCTGCACCGACATACCGTGGATGATAGTCATAATGTAGCGCGCCAGATTGGCGGGATGAGCGTCGTGAGGAAGGTCTCCCTCGGCCTTGGCGCGCTTGAAGCGTTGGCGTAGCGCGGACTCGCTGGCCGTGCGGCGCGAAATCAGTTCCCTGCGCATGGACTCGGCGCTATTTCCGCACGTAAGTGCACCCTGCACCAGCAAGCAGCCATGGGGACCGTGAGGAGCGGTCAATAGATCAGCGCTGCCACGCAACAGTTTTTCTACCACCGCGCGGCTGGAGGGCTCGTTGAGCGCCTGGCGTGCGTGGGAGCCGGGGCCCTGGGCGTACCGATCAAGCACCTTGCGGAAGAGCGCTTCCTTATCTCCGAAAGCGGCGTAGAGGCTGGGGCGATTTATGCCCATCGCTGTGGTCAGGGCAGAGAGAGAAGCTCCTTCGTAACCCTTGCGCCAGAAAACTTGCAGAGCACTGTCCAAGGCGTTCTCAGGATCGAACGACAGGGGGCGCCCCGCAGGCCTGGATAACCCTTTGCGCTTCTTGGACTTCACAGGCCTATGATAACACTTATTGAGCGTATTTTGTACCGCGCGGTAAGAAAGTCGCAAAAAAAAACATATACCCGATTCCTGGGTGAGCACATCTGTACTGGCAGATACAGAAGTCACATCAACATACCCAGGAGGAACTATGGCACAGCGATTGACGGGAAAAGTTGCAGTGGTCACGGGGGCGTCCAAAGGAATTGGCGCTTCCATAGCAAAATACCTTGCCGCGGAAGGCGCCTCGGTGGTGGTGAATTATTCATCGAGCAAGGAAGGCGCAGATAAAGTAGTGAAGGAGATTACCGGAAAAGGCGGCAAGGCCGTGGCGGTACAGGGCAACGTTGCGAAACAAAAGGATATTGAGCGCCTCTTTGCGGAAGCGAAAAAGGCCTACGGCAAGCTGGACATATTGATTAACAATGCGGGAGTATACGAGTTTTTGCCGCTGGAAAATGTCACCGACGAACACTTCCACCGTCTGTACGATCTGAATGTCCTCGGCCTGCTGCTCACTTCGAAAGAGGCAGCGAGATATTTTGGCGCTGAGGGCGGCAGCATTGTGAATATCAGTTCCGTCGCTGGGATCATTTCTCCTGCGAGCGCATCGGTTTATGCTTCGACGAAGGCGGCCGTGGACAGCGTGACGCGCTCGCTGGCCAAAGAATTTGGTCCACGCAAAATTCGCGTGAACTCCATCAATCCCGGTTTGGTTATCACTGAGGGAGTGGAGTCCGTGGGCTTCGACGAAGGTGATTTCCGCAAGACCTTTGAAGCGCAGTCCCCTCTGGGACGCGTGGGCCTGCCGGAAGACATCGCTCCCGCTGCGGTTTTTTTGGCCTCCGGAGAATCCTCGTGGATAACCGGAGAAACCCTGGTGATCGCCGGCGGCGTGCGCTAAAAAGGGCGCCGGTTGATTAAGTATGCCGTGTGTGGCGGCCAAATCATCGGCCGCCACATCTACTTTGGCGCGGGTGATATAATAGGGTGGTAGTGAGTCGCAAGAAGTAGCGCAGTAACCTATGGGGGCGACACGGTTTCGACGGAAGCTGTCGCGATCCGAAGGCATGCCGGGGGCCACCTGCCCGTAATCTGGTGGAAACTAGAACTGCCAACAACAACTTGGCACTTGCTGCTTAATTAATTAAGCGCAACGTTTGCCCAAGCTTCGCCTGCGGGTTTGGGGTCAAACGTCATTCAGCGGGCTGGCTTGGGCCTTTCGGTCCGTAAGGCTCGGGCGAGAACCATCGGACTAGCCGGCTGCGTTTCTTGCTCATTCTGAGCGTGGCGGGCGAAAAAAACTGAACTGAGCTAAGCATGTAGTCTTCGGCTCGTAGCGCTTTTCGGACGGGGGTTCGACTCCCCCCGCCTCCACCATGTATCTAATTGATTTGTTTATGTTTATTGCAGGACGAAAGATCACGTTCCAGTGGCGTTCCAGCTTGTGATAGGCTGTTCCGGTGTTGAACCTCTACAGAAGGCATATGAAGGCCTGTCCGCACAGGCTGCGGACCCAGAAAAAATGTCAGTGCCCGATCTGGACCCAAGGAACCCTCCACGGGAAATGGATAAAAAAATCGCTCGACCTCAGGAATTGGGAGGCGGCGCAAAAGCTGGTTCGTGATTGGGAAGGCGGCCGCGAAAAGACCGAAGACGCGACGGTCGCTCTCGCATGCCAAGCCTTTGCGAAAGATTGTGAAGCTCGCAATCTTTCGGACGCATCTCTCGATAAATACACACTCCTCACCAAGGAATTGAAGGATTCGTTCGGCAAGAGACCGGTCGCGTCGCTGTCGCTCCCAGAGATGCGTCAATACCGGGAATCGTGGAAGATGGCTCCAGTCTCCGCGCGGAAGAAACTTGAGCGCCTGCGGACCTTCTTCAAGTTCTGCATCGAATCCGGTTGGGCGAGGGAAAACCTCGCGAGGCTCATAAAGGCTCCTCTCTCACGGCCGATGCCAACACTTCCCTTTACCGATTCAGAGATAGAGAAGATCTTGTGGGCGACCGAGGTTTATCCGAACAAAGGAATCTACGGAGCTGATAGTGGGCGGCGCGTTCGCGCGTTCATTAATCTGCTGCGGTACTCGGGCCTTCGCATTAGGGATGCGGCGACGCTCGCAAAAGACAAGCTGCACGAAAACAAGCTCCTGCTCTACACCCAAAAGACCGGGCAGCCTGTCTGGCTGCCGCTGCCGAGAAAGGCCGCGGAAGAATTGGAAGAGCTGAACACGCGCGGAAAATACTTCTTCTGGTCGGGGCACGGCCTCGAAAAATCGACGGTAGCCGATTGGCAGAGGAGTTTGGCAAAAGTCTTTGAGCTCGCGGGCATCGAGGGCCACGCGCACAGGTTCCGAGACACGTTCTCGGTCAATTTGCTGCAGGCCGGCGTGCAACTCGAAACGGTGTCGATTCTCTTGGGACATTCTTCGATCAGGGTCACGGAGCGGCACTATTCGCCGTGGGTGAAGTCTCGACAAGTGAAGCTTGAAGAGTCGATTGAAAAGGCTTGGAAACTTGCATGAAAGACATGAAGCAGGCGATACATCTTGCGACTGAGGGCTATTCGGTGGCGATGTTGATCGAGGTCGCGGCGCTCTCGATATCTGCCAACATTTGTCACGCCTTCTTTACTGAGTTGCTGCCTTCGATGAGAGACGAGAATGAACCCGTTCGACGACAGATTCCGGGATGCGCAAGGTAACGTACCGTCGCTTACGGGGGTTTCGTCGTCCGATCAAAAGAACGCCGGGCTCCTCTTCAAAAAGATCGCGGACCTTATCGGTGCTCAAATTCCACATCGAGGCAATTTCCGCAACGGCATAGTGCCGTTCGCCGGGAGCCCGTGTTTGGATTTGTGACGGTGAAGCCATTGGTCGTTGCGATCTACGCTGGTCCTGGATTTAAGGATCCATACTCAGAAATCTTGTGGCCGTTCGGTTCCTTCAGTCCGTTGTGCTTGGGATGGCATACCCGATCCAATAAAATCGTCGACCGTGAGGTGGAGGCAATCGAACCTTCGAATCATAAGCGCCACGGCATAATGCTACTATACATATAGCACCATGAAAAGAGATTTCTTAATTTGGTCAGTTGACTATTTTTCTAAGAGGGATGGTCGGGACTCTCTGGAAGCCCTTGGCCAACCCGGGTCGGCAGGTGTGGCCCCCGGCGAAGGCACCGGCTCAGCGATGGTTTTCGCGGCCTCGAAGTTGTCCCAGGCCGTTAGAGAGGACGAGTCGGCCAAGAAAAAAGACGACTATGCGGGGAAGTCTGCGGTATAGCGATTGAAATAAGTCAGGGGGCATTCCGATCCGAGATGCTCCTCATTTTCCGTCTATAGTGGTCGAAGAGTGACAGTCAACGCGTTTGGAGGACCCCAACTCGCCCGTTCCGAGGAAGAGGATTACCGGCCGCGGCCCGGCTTAACGCGTTGTCTTGCCGCGTGCAGTTCTTTGCCAAACACCTTAGCAGCCCAGTCCGGTATCGTCTGTGCGGTCTTACCCAATTTGCCACCGATGAAATGCGCCACTACGCGGAAGCCGCGGCGATGCGCTGTGTTGTCGTACACAAGCAATTCATCGGCATGCTTAGGAAC
>JALYLI010000190.1 GCA_030774335.1 Acidobacteriota bacterium
TTCTTGGTCTCAAGCCAAGAAAATCGCCGAGCAAGTTCGAGAGTCGAACCTCGACGATGTCAGGAAGGAACGATACGCGGTCCTTTTCTTGTTAGCAGCTGCATCGGGTTTGCGGTTTGGAGAGCTAATCGCTTTGAGGCCGAACGATATCGACTTCGAAGCCAAGACCATTCGCGTCGATGAATCATCGGACCAGCGAAGCGCTGGCAAGATAGGACCGTGCAAGAACGTGGCGGCTTATCGAACCGTGCTGCTGGCCGATGTCGAAGGAACCGAAGCGATGAAGGTGCTCAAGCGTTTCATGAAACGCGGCCCTACAGCTCTGGTCTTTCAATCTCGACGCGGCAATCCCCTGCTCGAAACCAATGTGCTGCATGACGGTCTGCATCCCGCTCTCAAAGCGCTCAACATGCCCAAAGCAGGTATGCACGCTTTTCGTCACGGTTGCAATCGTCGTTGGGAATTATCTGGTCTGAATCCTGCCGTTCTTCGTCAGCAAATGGGGCACAGCTCCGTGACGATGACAGCACGATACACTGGAGAAATCCCGATGGGTTTGGTCCGAAGTGCATTTTCCAAAAACCCCGTTTCAAGGTCAAAAAGCCGTGAATTGGAAAATATGGAAAATGAAGCAGCAGCCTAAGTGCTTTAAAATCTGGAGCGGGCGACGGGAATCGAACCCGTATCCGAAGCTTGGGAAGCTTCTATACTGCCATTGTACGACGCCCGCTCAGGGCGCTGATTTATGAATTCTATACTACGGGGCGACTGGGCGTACAGGTGAGTCCACGTGGACCGTGTCGGAAATCTACTGCAAGATCCAGGTGCCGGTAATTTCGGCAAAGATGAGGCCGTAGCGGGGATACTGGGTCTGCGGGCGTTCCATGCGCACGATGCGGGCCTTGCCCACGTATTCCTGCTCGGCCGTAAGCATGGAGACGTCGACGATTGCGCCGACGGGCAGAACTACCGCGCAGGCACAGAAAAACGAACCCTTGCTGACATTTTCGGTGGTGGTCGGAATGCTGAAACTGAATCCATCCTTAGCTTCGCCGCTCAACTTTAGTGGGACGCGCAGCCCGACGCGAACTTCGCTGCGCCGTTCCGTGCGGCGGCCTTTCAGAGTTTCCTCCAAGCGCGCGCGCAAGGCGTCGAAGTCCACCGGTTTTTCAAAATAGGCGGTAGCGCCCAGATCGCGGCAGAAGTCTTTGGTTTTCGCGCCGCCTTCGCCGCTGATGATAAAAACAGGTATCAGTTGCGTGGCACTGAAGGTTGTGAACGTTTTGCAAAGCTCGAAGCCGGAGTAGCCGGGCATACGCAAGTCCAGCAGGATGGCGTCGGGTTTTTTCTCAAGGGCCAGCCCCAGAGCTTCCTCAGGCTTGCCGGTGTCAAAAATCTCATACAAATCCAGGAGATTGAGGCGCACCAGGCGGCGGATGGCTTCGTCGTCGTCAACAATTAGAATTTTCGACATTTATTTTTCGTTACCAGAGCCAGAATGCCGCGAGCCAGCCAGCACCAACTTGCCGGCAAGATGCGACGGGCCATCCAGAACTTCGCGCACTTTGTGAATCAGCGCTTCCTCGGTGAACGGCTTGTTGAGCAGATGCGATTCCGGGCCGAGCACGCCGTGACCGGCGATGAACGAATCGGTGTAGCCGGAAATGTATAAAACTTTCATGCGCGGATACGTGGAGACGAGGCGTTCGGCCAGCACGCGGCCGTTTTGCCCGGGCATGATCACGTCGGTAACGAGAAGTTGAATGGGGCCGGGATGCGTCGCGGCCACCTTCACGGCCTGTTCGGCGTTTGGAGCGCTGAGCACCTCAAAGCCGCGCCCGGACAACAGCGCAACGGCAAGTTTTCGCAATGGCTCGGAATCCTCCACCAGCAGGACGGTTTCCGACCCGCGTAAGTTTTCGCCCAAGCCGGGAGTTGCGGCTTGCGCTTGGGAAACCTGCGCGACGCGCGGCAGAAAGATCTGAAAGGAAGCGCCTTTGCCCGGCTCGCTGTCGACCCACACGTATCCGCAGCTCTGCTTTACAACACCGTAGACAGTGGCAAGGCCCAGGCCGGTGCCCTTACCGATTTCCTTGGTGGTAAAAAAGGGCTCAAAAATATGGGCGAGCGTTTCGGCGTCCATCCCGATGCCGGAATCCGTAACGGTGAGGCAGACGTATTGGCCGGGCTTGGCGCCAGGATGCAAGCGCGCGTAAGCATCGTCGAGCATGATATTTTTTGTGTCGATGCGCAGCCCGCCCCCTTCGGGCATGGCGTCGCGCGCGTTCACTGCGAGATTCAAGATCACCTGTTCGATTTGATTGCGGTCGGCGAGTACAGAACTCAGTTGAGGATCCATGGCAATGGTAACCGCGATATCCTCGCCAATAAGACGCGGCAACATTTTTTGCATGTCTTCGACCAGATCATTGAGATTCAAAATAATGGGGGAAAGAATCTGCTGGCGGCTGAAGGCCAATAGTTGGCGGGTCAGCGCCGCGGCGCGATTGCCGGCTTTTTCTATTTCCGTGACGTGCTCGACCAGAGGATTTTTGGGCCCGAGCGCGCGTATCAACACCTGGCTGTAGCCGATAATGACACCCAGAAGATTGTTGAAGTCGTGCGCAATTCCGCCGGAGAGCCTGCCGACCGCCTCCATTTTCCCGGCCATGCGTAACTGCCGTTCCAGGATGCGCTTATCGGTTATGTCTTCGACGAACATTTCGAAGAAAATCGCACCGTCATCTTGGCCAGTAAGCCGGCGGCCGTTACACTTCACGGTGATGGGCGTGCCGTCCTTTCTTTTCCATTCAGCTTCCACATCCTTGCAATCGTCGGCGCTATTCAATAAAGCGATGAGCCTGGTGAACTCCGTGGGAAATCTGAAAATTTCCAGTTGGAGGTTGGCTTTCAATAAGTCCACCGAGGTGTCGTATCCCAACATCTTTTGCAAAGCGGGATTGACGAGCAGCAGCCGGCCTTTAGCGTCGGTGCGATAAATTCCGTAGGGCGCATCTTGCACGATGGTGCGAAAGCCGGCGTCGGCCAGCCGCAACGCTTCCTGGGCTAACTTACGCTCGGTGATGTCCCGATTCACGATCACCATTTTTCCCGCCTGGCCTTCGGAATTGCGAATGACACTGGCGGTGGACTCCAGAACTCTCCAGTTGCCGGACTTGTGACGGATGCGATATTCGAGCGTTTCTCCCGCGCCGGTGTCGCGCGCGTGCTTGCCGGCTGCCTTGACGCGCTCCAGATCGTCGGGATGAATTTGCGCGAGCGAGGAGCTTTCTTTGAGTTCTTCCGGCGAGTAACCCAGTACCGTCTGATAGGACAAGCTGTTGTAAATGCGGCGGCCTTCCATGTCCACCACGGCAATCATGTCCGAGGCGTTGTCGCTGATCAGCCGAAAGAGCTCCTCGCGCTGAAAAAGCTGGCGGCGAATTCTGTGAATCTGCAGCTGCTGATAGATGGTGTAGATGTCGAAAAGCAGGACCACCGCGACCAGGCCGCGCACCGCGGAAGGAAAAGAAACCCACGAAATGCCGCCGGTATGCTCACCAAGCTCGGGGACGATGAAGGAAACCACCCCGACGGTAAGGAGCAGCGTTACTACGATCGCCGCCAGCCACAGCCACCACTCCCGTCTTTCCGTACGGCGGAAACTCTTCCAGGCAATGTCGGAAGAAATAGCGGAGAAATTAGGGTCGAAGCCCGGAGACGCGGAGTTTGTTATCACGAGCGGTTAGATGGGCAAGTCGAGCGCCATATCGCAAAACCGTAATGCGCTGAAAAGAAAAGACGGGTCATGAATATGGTTTGGCCGGATGTGCCATTTTGAACTCAATGCCGAGTTAGTGCCGTTATGAAACTCGTGGATCTTTGTTTTTGCGCCGGACTTTTGTGATTTGGTGATAGCTTTAACGTTCACTGGAACGCCCGCATTGGGCGCGCGCGGAGATTGCACCACAATAAGGACCCGATGAAACTGAATTCCACGCTGATAAAAGCAACCGCCGTCGGCGCTCTGGGCGGATTGCTGTTTGGATTTGACACCGCGGTTATCGCTGGCACCACCCATTCTTTGACTCTGACTTACGGTTTGAGCCCCAGGCAACTGGGCTTGACCGTGGCCATGGCGTTGATTGGCACGATCATCGGCGCGATGTCCGCGGGAATCCCCGGGCAACGCTGGGGCGGACGCGAAACGTTGCGGGTGCTGGCCGTTTTTTATGTGCTTTCCGCGTTGGGCTGCGCGTTCGCGGCCAACTGGCCCATGTTGCTGGTCGCTCGCTTTATCGGCGGGTTGGGTATCGGCGGCTCTTCGGTGCTCGGCCCGGTGTATATCGCTGAACTCGCGCCGGCTCGTTTGCGCGGCCGGCTGGTGGGATTGTTTCAAATAAATATCGTGCTGGGTATTTTGCTGGCGTATTTTTCGAACTACGTCATCGGCGGCATGGGGCTGGGCGCGAATGAATGGCGCTGGCAGTTTGGCATTGCCACTTTGCCCGCCGTTTTGTTTCTGGTGATGCTGTTTGGCATTCCCTCCAGTTCGCGCTGGCTGGTCACGCAAAAACGAGTGGATGAGGCCCGTACCGTGCTGCACTCCATGGGCGCGGAAGATCCGGAGACGGAGCTGCGCGAGATCGTCGAGTCCATTCACCTGGAACGCGCTCAAACATCGGAGCCTTTGTTTGTGTGGAAATACCGCCTGCCGATTTTTTTGGCCATTACCATCGGCATGTTCAACCAGCTTTCGGGCATCAACGCCATTCTCTATTACCTCAATGACATTTTTGCCGCCGCGGGTTACAGCAAAATTTCCGGGGATTTGCAGGCCGTGGCCATCGGCGCGATGAACCTGGTCGCCACGCTTTTTGGGATGTCCTTGATCGACAGGTTGGGGCGCAAAACCCTGCTGATCATCGGATCGGTGGGCACGGCCTTGTGCCTCGCGGGAGTGGCAAAAATATTTTATACGCAAAGCCACCAGAACTATCTGCTGTGGCTGCTGGTCAGCTACATCGCATTTTTCGCCATCTCCCAGGGCGCGGTCATCTGGGTGTACATCGGCGAAGTATTTCCGAATCGTGTGCGCGCCAAGGGCCAGGCGTTGGGGAGTTCTTCACACTGGATCATGAACGCCATTATTGCGTACACCTTTCCGCAGGTGGCTAAGTCGTCAGGCGCTTACCCCTTCATGTTCTTTGCGGCCATGATGGTGGTGCAATTCTTTGTGGTGCTGTTGTTCTATCCGGAAACGAAAAACATCAGCCTTGAGCAGATGCAACGGCGTTTGGGAATAGATTGAATCCATGCAACGGCGCTGTCGGGTCGCGCGGTTTGAATCCGGCGCATGTTGCACCTTGAACAGCACTCTGCGCGCGAATCGTTGACGCCCGCAACCTCCTCCGATAGCGTCGAATGATACCGGGTACTCCTCACCGGCAGCACATTTCGAGTGAGCGACGTCGCTGAGCGCGGGAGAAGTAGTGGCTAATCCAATCATTACGCTAACCACCGATTACGGCACCAACGACCACCTGGTCGGTACGCTGAAGGGCGTGCTGCTGAAAATCAATCCCGAACTCACCATCGTAGACATCACCCACAATGTGAACGCTTTCGATTTGCTGGACGGCGCCTTGACCATCGGCGCGGCCTATTCGTACTTCCCTGCCCGCACCATTCACCTGGTCGTCGTGGATCCCGGCGTGGGCACCGAGCGCCGCCCCTTGCTCGTGACCGCGCAGAACCAGTATTTCGTGGCGCCCGACAATGGCGTGCTCTCTTTGATCTACGAACGTGAGCAGGACAATCTGGTGGTTCGTCACGCCAACGCCGAACATTATTTTCTGCAGCCCATCAGCAAAACCTTTCAGGGCCGCGATATTTTTGCGCCGGTGGCCGCGTGGCTTTCCAAAGGCTGGCAGACCGCGGCCATGGGCGACGAAATTCAGGACTACCAGCGCTTTACGCTTCCGCGCGCCAAGGAGGCCGATGGCACGGCGCAGGGTGTGGTGCTGCGAATAGATAATTTTGGAAACGTGATGACCAATCTGCGCGCTGAAGATTTGCCCGAGACGGCGCAAAACGGCGGCGCGGTGAATCTCAAGGTGGGGACGCACACGATTACGCGCGTAGTGGACACCTTCGCCAGCGGCGCAGCCGACGAGCCGGTGGCTTACGTGGGTTCGAGCGGGTACATCGAAATCGCCATCAACAAAGCCAACGCTGCCCGCAAACTTGCCATCGGCCGAGGCGCAGCGGTGCTTCTCACCAAGAGTTAGCCCCGCCCCCGAAAAATAAAATTATCGCGAGTTTTCCAGCGCGGCCATTTGCGACCGGGTGCGCGGATCCAGCCAGTCTCGCCACGCGTCGCCCAACAAATTAAAAGCCAAAACCGCCGTCATTACTGCCAGCGCGGGAAAGACCACCATGTGCGGCGCGTCGAACAAATGGCTGCGCGCATCATTCAGCATCGATCCCCAGCTCGGCAGCGGCGCAAGCACGCCCAGCCCGAGAAAACTTAGCGTCGATTCCGCGAGAATCGCTCCCGCCATGCCAATAGTCGCCTGAATCAGGATGGGCTGCAGAATATTCGGCAGCAAATGCCGCACCAGAATGCGGCGGTGTGACGCGCCCAGCGAACGCGCCGCCAGCACAAATTCCAGTTCCTTCGCCTTCAACACTTGCGCGCGTGCCAGCCGCGCATAGCCCGCCCATCCGGTAATCACCAGCGCCAGAATCACTTTTCCGATGCCCGGGCCTAGGAATGCCGCGAACGCTATAGCCAGCAGTATTCCCGGAAACGAGAGAAACGCATTAATGAGCAGCAAATTCACAAAACGATCGAACCACCCGCCCGCGTAGCCGGCGAGCATGCCAATAATCAGGCCAACGGAGCCGCAACCGCACACGACGGAAATAGCCACCAGCAGCGAAACACGCGCGCCAAAAATAACTCGTGAAAGAATATCGCGCCCGAGCTCGTCGGTTCCCATCCAGTGAGCGCGCGACGGCGATGAGAGTCGGATCGGCAAGTTTTGTGCTGCGGGGTCGGCAGGCACGACCCAAGGCGCGAGCAACGCGGCCAGCAGTAAAATGACCGCCGCTATGAATCCGGCGCGGGCGAGTCCGCTCTGGCGCAGGAACTGGCGGAGCTGCACGACCGCGCTCAAGAGAGTCGCACTCGCGGATCGATCACGGTGTACAAAAGGTCCGTCAGCAAATTTACCGCCACGTAGGACACCGCAATCACCAGGATGCAGCCCTGCAGCAACGGATAATCGCGTGAAGAAATGGCCTGCACGGTAAGGCGTCCGATTCCCGGCCAGGAAAAAATCGTCTCGGTAACGATGGTGCCCGCCAGCAACGTGCCGAACTGCAACCCAAGAATCGTAATAATAGGTATCAGCGCGTTGCGAAATGCGTGGCGAAACAAAACCGCGCCGGTGGACAATCCTTTTGCCCGGGCCGTCCGAACGTAATCGCTGGAGAGCTCTTCCAGCATCGATCCGCGCACCATGCGCGTGAGAATTGCCGCCAGCGCCGCCCCCAGCGTAGCCGCCGGCAAAATGTAGTACAGCGGACCGCCGCGGCCAGATACCGGCAGCAATCCCAGTTCAATGGAAAAAAGTAAAATCAGCAGCGGCCCTAACGCGAAGTTGGGAATGGCCAGCCCAAACAATGTGAATACCCCTACGGCCCGATCCGCGCCGCTCCCTCGACGGTGCGCGGCAAAAACTCCCGCCGGAATGGCGATGGCCGCGCAAACCACCAGCGCCAGAAACGCCAGTTGGAGCGTCGCGGGGTAGCGATCAAAAATAATACGCCGCACCGGCGCCTGAAATTTAAGAGAGTGCCCCAGGTCGCCGTGTGCCAGTTGCCAAAGATAGCGCCCGTACTGTTTCGGTAGCGACTCATCAAGCCCCAGAGAATGGCGCAGTTGCGCCAACTCGCCGGGGGCGGCGCCTTCGCCGAGCATTTGCTCGACAGGATCGCCGGGAACGATGTGAATCATCAGGAACACGAGCGTCAGCACCAGCCACAGCGCTGGCAAGGTCATCAGGAAGCGTTGTAAGAAATAACGCAGCATTCTAAATTTTGTTTCGCGAACTCAGCGCGCCTCCGCGAACGAAGCAATCAGCGCAAAACTCTTCACTGTGCAAATTCAGGTTTCCTTGGTGGGATTAGCGGCCGCCACGGTCGCATCCGCCGATTTTGCTGCTTCCGACGCGGGGCGAATGCGTTGAATTTTTACGCGCGCCACGCGCCGGCCATCCATCTCCACCACCGTGAAGCGCCACGTTCCATATTCGAAACTTTCGCCGCCCTTGGGAATAAAGCCCAGTTGATCGAGCACGAATCCTCCCACGGTGGCGTAGGCCGGATCTTCCGGAAGCGTAATGTTGTATTGCGTGTCGAGATCGCGCACATTCAGCGCGGCATCAAAAACCACCGCGCCATCGGCCAGTGTCAGCGGCTGCTCCACCACATCGAATTCGTCGTGAATCTCACCAACCACCTGTTCAAGAATATCTTCCAGCGTAACCAGGCCCAGGATGCTGCCGAATTCGTCCACCACCATGGCCATGCCCACATGTCGCGCGCGCAATTCCGGCAGCAGTTCACTGGCTGGCTTGGTTTCCGGCACGATCAATACTTCGCGCAACACGCGGCGTAAATCAAAAACCGGCGGAGGCAGATGCTCAGCGGTGCGGCGCTCGCGATCCAGCAGTACCCACAACATATCTTTTATGTGCACGAAACCGAGGATGTGATCTTCCGATCCGCGGTACACCGGAATTCTGGAGCGTTGCGTGGTCGCGAACGCGCGCATCACTTCATCAAGCGACGACTCCACCGGCAGGGTGTGCATGTCCGGCCGCGGAACCATTATTTCGCGCACCTGCACCTGCGTCAGCTCGATCGCACTGACGATGAATTTTTCTTCTCCGGGAGCCAGCAACCCGCGCTCGCGCGCTTGCTGAATCTGGATTTGCAGCTCTTCGGTGGAGTGCGCCACGTTGTGGCTCTGTTGCGCGGAAACGCCAAGCGCCCTGATAATTGCGTTGGAGATAGTCTCCAGAAGATAAATGGCCCAGCGAAAAGTTTTCAAGAATCCGTGGAACGGTAGCGCGATGAGCAGCGCCACGCGCTCCGCGCGCGCCAGGCTGAGGGTCTTGGGCACCAACTCGCCGATTACCACGTGCAGCGCGCTAAGCAGTGCGAAAGCCGTCGTCAACGCCAACGCATGGGCGATGAGCGCGGCGTGCCGTCCGGGCATGATGGGCACGATATGTTCGAAAAACCTGGCCATGCTGGCTTCGCCGAGCGCGCCAATCGCCAGGCTGGACAGCGTAATGCCCAGTTGCACGCCAGAGACTACCCGGCGGAGATCCCCAACCAGTATTTCGACTACTCGCGCGCGCAGATTGCCCTTGGCGACCAGCTGTTTCACGCGGGACATGCGCACCGCCACCAGCGAAAACTCGGCCGCAGCGAAAAAACCGTTCAGCAGGATGAGCGCCAGGACGCCCAGCACACGCACCACAAACATGGACTCAGGATCCCCTGCCGCATTGTAGCAGCACACAAATACCATGCGTTGGAACGTTGTCTGGGGATAAGCTGTCTTCTACACTCGACAAGGAAACAAATGTTGAAAGAACACATTGCCTAAGGCCAGCCGCGTAATCCTGACGTTGGTGATAATTTTTTTGGCGGCCGCAGGCACGGCGGTATGGTGGTTTGTCTACCGCCCATTGCCGCAGACGGACGGCGCCGTAACCGTGGGCGGTTTGCACGCGGACGTCGGCGTGGACCGCGATAGCTGGGGCGTTCCACACATTCGCGCTGCCTCGCTTGAAGATCTGATTGAAGCCCAAGGTTACGTGATGGCACAGGATCGCTTGTGGCAGATGGATTTGCTCCGCCGCGCCGCGCGTGGGCGGCTGGCGGAAATTTTTGGCGACGGTGCGCTGGCCGTCGATAAAGAATTTCGCGTCTTGGGTTTTGGACGCGCTGCGGAGCGCGACGCTGCGGCGCTTACCGGCGAGCCGCGCATGGCTATCGAAGCCTACGCGCGTGGCGTGAACAAGTTTATTGAGCAGCACCACAATCATCTGCCGGTGGAATTTTCTCTCTTGCACTACAAGCCTGAGCCCTGGCTTCCCTCCGATTGCTTCGTGATCTCCGCCTACATGTACCAGACCTTAACCGACACTTGGGAAGACGAACTCAACCGGGCCAAAGTGACCGAACGCGTGGGCCCCGAGCGCGCCAAGGAACTTTTTTCCGCCGACGCCGCGATGGATCATTTCGTGGTGGGCGATCCCAATGACAAAAAAGACGGCTCGCGACGCGCACATCGCCGAGCGAACGGCGACGAGGATGATGACGACGAGATGGATCCGCAAGATGTACTGAAGACGGGAAATTTTAATGGCGGCGATTCGCGCGATGCTATTTCACAGGGTGGTATCCCGCCGGACATCAATTCAATGCTCTGGCCCTCCGTGCACAATTTTTTGAATGGCACGAATCGCGAAATCCGTCGCGGGCTGGGCAGCAACAATTGGGTAGTCAGTGGCGCGCATACCGCCACTGGAAAGCCGCTTCTCGCCAACGACACGCACCTGGAGCTGAGCGTTCCTTCTATCTGGTACGAGCTGCACCTCGCCGCGCCCGGATATAACGCCAAGGGCTTCACGCTCCCCGGCGCGCCGCTGGTGGTCATCGGCCACAACAACGAAATCGCCTGGGGATTTACCAACAACGGCGCGGACGTGCAGGATTTATACATCGAGACATTTAATCCCGGCGCTCCCGATGACTATCGCGTCAACGGCGCGTGGAAAAAAGCGCATACCTTCGACGAAGTGATCCACATAAAAGGCAAAGCTGACGAACATCTCAAATTATTAGTCACGCGCCACGGCCCGATCGTGCGTCGCGATGGCAATAAAGGTTACGCGCTGCGTTGGACCGCCACGGAACCCGGCGGCTTGGCGAATACCTACAACTGGCTTGGCAAAGCTCACAACTGGGAAGAATTTCGCAACAGCATGAAAACTGTGTGGGGACCGGCGCAAAACGCCGTGTATGCCGACGTTTCAGGAAACATCGGCTACGTGATGGCTGCCCGCGTTCCCATACGCAAAAAGGGGCGCGGAGAAATTCCCGTTCCCGGCGACACCGATGATTACGAATGGACCGGCTACATTCCCTTTGATCAGTTGCCGCAGGCGCTGAACCCGGAAAGCGGCCTGATTGTCACTGCCAACGCTCGCGTGGTCGGTCCGGATTACAAACCATATCTCACTGACCGCTGGGAAGAGCCTTATCGCACCGCGAGAATAGTGGATCTGCTGCAGGGCAAACGCGATCTGCGCCCGGAAGACATGCTCAGATTTCAGAACGATACTTACAATTTTCCGTACGTATTTCTCGCGGAACAATTATCCGCGACGTCAAAAACCGCGCAACCGAAAGACGCGCGTGCGCTGCACCTGATCCAAAATCTTAAAGGCTGGAATGGCATGGCCGGCGCGGATTCCGTGGACGTCCCGTTCCTCTACGCCGTGCGCCGCTCCCTGCTGGCATTGATTCTGGAACCTTATCTGGGTAAAGATACGTCGCTGTATGAATGGCGCAGCATGGCATTTCTGCAGAAAGTTTTGACCGAGCGTCCGACCAAGTGGCTGCCGCCCGCCTACAAGACCTACGAAGATTTGTTGGCCGCCTCCGCAGATGATGCCGTTGCCAAATTAGGCGCTCAAACGAAAAGCCGGCGCGTTGACGATTGGGCCTGGAAGAATTTCAATTCCCTGCAGATGCATCATCCCATCGGCGACGCTGGCCTTCTCAAATTTATTTTCAGCATCCCCGACACGCCACAGCCCGGAACCGGCTACAGCATTCGCGCTGCGAGCCAGCGCCACGGCCCTTCGGAGCGTTTCGTCGCCAACCCCGCCAACTGGGACGATTCCATCATGCTGATTCCCACCGGCGAATCCGGTCAACTCGGAAGCTCGCATTACACCGATCAATTTTCTTTTTGGTTCGACGGCAAATCAATTTTTTCGCCGTTCAGCGAAGCGGCGGAAATTGCGGCGCGCAAACACACGCTCACGCTGAAGCCCGGAAATTAAATCGCTCGATAAAGCGATTGTTTCCCTTCTCGCGCGTGACTTAGAATGTGGCGGACGTAAAACCGTATTCTGAACGCCCAATAATGTCCGGAATCAAAATTGAAACACACGGAGGGTGACCCACCCCCGAGTTTATGGAGAGTGGATCTTGTAACGTGGAAACATTCAGTTGGAGCCGAACTGCATCTTATTGTTTGGCGTCCGTAACCTGGAAACATCCAGACTTTGCAGCTCCGATAATTTTCGCGATAATCTAATCTCCGCAGCAACGGAAAGACAGGCTGACGCGTGAACCTACCCGCAACGAAAAAACCTGAACCCGCAAAAAAGCCCGATTTCGAGCGCTCCCTCGCGCGCCTCGAAGAAGTCGTCCGCCGCCTTGAAAGCCCGCAACTTTCGCTCGATGACGCCATGAAACTTTTTGAAGAGGGCGTGGAGCTTTCGCGCGAGTGTCAGAAGCAACTGGAAGAGGCCGAAGGCCGCGTGGAAATCCTGCTCAAAAAGGCCGACGGCAAGCTGGCGGCTGAACCATTCGAGCCGGAAACCGAGAACGAAACTTGAGATTCAGGCGCGCGCTGCAAATCGCAGTACTTTCCAGATGAATCTCCCTGATTTTTTTGAGGACGACCGGTCAACCGTTGAAGCTGCGCTGGAGCGCTTGCTGCCCGCCGAAAAGACCGCGCCCCCTTCCATTCATACCGCCATGCGCTACAGCGTTTTCGCTGGAGGCAAGCGCATTCGCCCGATTCTTTGCCTGGAGGCCGCGCGTATTTTTGCCGCCAACGTCACTCCTGCCATGCACGCGGCGTGCGCCATCGAATTCATTCACACCTATTCCTTGATACACGACGATTTGCCCGCGCTCGACAACGACGATCTGCGGCGCGGCAAGCCCACATGTCATAAACAATTCGGCGAGGCCACCGCTATCCTCGCTGGCGATGGCCTGCTGACACTGGCGTTCCAGACTATCGGCCAAAGTTCGACCAGCGCCGAGCGTACCATTGCGATTCTGGAAGAAGTCAGCAACGCTGCGGGAACGGTGAACGGCATGGTGGGCGGGCAGATGGCTGACCTCGAGAACGAAGGCAAACACATCGAGCCCGAGACGCTCCAATATATTCATCGCTCTAAGACCGCCGCGCTCATTCGCGCTTCGGTCGCTACCGGCGCGATCAGCGCTGGCGCGGGAATCGCCGACATCGCGCGACTTCGGCGCTTCGGCGAAACCATTGGCTGGGCGTTTCAGGTGACGGACGATATTCTCGACGTGGAAGAATCTTCCGCCGCGTTGGGCAAGACGGCCGGGAAAGATTTCGCGCAACAAAAAGCCACCTATCCCGCTGTCTACGGTCTCGCAAAGTCGCATGAAATTGCCGCGAAACTTGCCAGCGACGCAATCGCTGAGTTGAGCAGTTATGGCGAACAAGCGGCGCGACTGCGCGCGCTGGCTGAATTCCTTGTCCGCCGCCGCGCCTGAGACGCCCACCTCATGAAAGCCAAGCAACGACGCTCGCGACTCGATGATCTGCTGGTCGCCCGCGGCCTTGCTGCCTCTCCGCAGAAAGCGCAAGCCATGATTCTGGCCGGTGAAGTGTTCGTCGATGGCGGGCGCGTCAGCAAAGCAGGCACGTCAGTTGCTGATGACGCCGCGCTCGAAGTAAACAGCCGCGAACAAAAATACGCCAGCCGCGGTGGCTTCAAACTTGAAGGCGCGTTGCGAGACTTCCAAATCAATCCCGCTGGAAAAATCTGCCTCGACATCGGATCATCCACCGGAGGATTCACCGATTGTCTGCTGCAGCACGCCGCGACGCGCGTCTACGCGGTAGACGTCACCGTGAATCAGATTGCATGGAAATTGCGAAAGGACCCGCGAGTTATGCGCGTCGAACGCAACGCCAGAGAATTAAATTCACGCGACATCCCCGAACCTGTTGATCTGATCACTGTGGATGTTTCCTTTATATCCGCAGGCAGGGTTTTAGCGCCGGCGGCCGGTGCCTGCAAGCCTGGTGCTGATTTCCTTATCCTCGTAAAACCGCAATTCGAATTAGGCCGCGAAGAAATTGGCCCCGGTGGCATCGTTTCGGACCCCACGTTCCATGAAAAAGCCATAGCCATTGTGCGAGACGCCGCGCAATCCGCGAATTTGCTCGACCTAGGTGTCCAGCCCAGCCAATTAACCGGCGCCGAAGGCAATCAGGAGTATTTTCTGCACGCACGCAAAAAGCCGCCGCTGGAGTAGAATCGCATTCACATGCAATCGGCAAAGTCATTTCGCCACATCGGCATAATTTCGCGCCCGCGACGTTCCAATCTTTCGGCTGTCGTTCCCGGGTTGCTCGAATGGCTCGAGACTCGCGGCATTCACGTTACTTACGATCAGGAAACCGCCGGTTGCCTGCCTGAGCCCTCGAAAGGACGCGGCCGCGAGCAAGTTGCCGCAGCGTCCGAACTACTACTGGTGCTCGGCGGCGACGGAACGCTTTTGGCGGCCGCGCGTCTGGCCGCGCCCAGAGGCGTGCCCATTTTGCCCATAAACATGGGCAGCCTCGGGTTTCTCACCAGCTTCATGCTCGAGGAACTTTACCCCGCGCTGGAAGATATTCTCGCCGGCCGCCTCACCTTCAGCGAGCGCGTGATGCTCCACGTGGAGCTGCACCGCGGTGGAAAAAACATAGATAAGCAGAGCGTGCTGAACGAAGTGGTCATCAACAAAGGTGCGCTGGCGCGCATGATCGAACTGGAATTGATCATCGACAACGATTTCGTGTGCCGCTATCGTGCCGATGGCCTGATCGTTGCATCCCCTACCGGCTCCACCGCGTATTCCCTGTCCGCCGGCGGCCCCATTGTTCATCCCGCGGTCGAATCCTTCATCATCACCCCAATTTGCCCGCACACCCTCAGCGACCGCCCCGTGGTGGTGCGCGACACCTCGATCATTGAAATGAAATTGTCGGCTGGCACTGAATCGGTTTTTCTAACTCTCGACGGCCAGAAAGGAATCCCGCTTCAGGCTACCGATCGTGTGCGGGTTTCGCGAGCCGACAAATTATTAAAGCTGATCCCGACTCCCAACAAATCCTATTTTGAGATTCTGCGTAACAAGCTCAAGTGGGGAGAAGCGTAAAGTTTGGTCTTTACGCGGCCGGGCAGGCCATCACGCCAGAACGTCGGTGCTTAATAGTTCTTTATTTGTTTCCCGCCGCCTGATCAATTTCCGCTTCTTCCCGTCCACCAGTACTTCCACTGCGCGGCACCGCCCGTTGTAGTTGGAAGCCAGCGACATGCCGTAGGCGCCAGCGGCCCAGACCGCCAGCACATCTCCAGGCTCGACCGCCCCAAGTGGCCAATCGCGCAAAAAACAATCACCGGTCTCGCAAACCGGACCGACCACGTCCACGAGCGCTCCTGAAGCACGTTTTTCTGAATCCTTCCGCGTCGTCCGGGTAACCGGATGTATCGCGCCGTAAAGCGACGGCCGCATCAGGTCGTTCATTCCGGCATCCACGACGACAAAATCTTTTTTTCGATTGTGCTTGGTATACAGCACCCGCGTCAGCAAAACGCCAGCAGCGGCGATGATTGTCCGCCCAGGCTCCAGCAGTAGATGCAGCCCCAGCGGCTTCACCGCGCCAGCGATCATCCGCGCGTACGCCGAACGAGATGGCACTTTCTCGTTGGTGTAGCGAACCCCCAATCCGCCCCCAAAATCCAGATATCGCAGATGGATGCCATCGCGCTTTAGCTCTTTGACGAAACCAATCAATCGCTTCAGCGCTTCCTTAAACGGCTGCGCCTGCACAATCTGCGATCCGATATGCGCGCTGATGCCCTGCCAGCTTATCGATTTCGAATTTCGATGCACGAGATACAACCGCCGCGCTTCCACCCATTCCAGGCCGAATTTATGCTCATGGCGGCCCGTCGCAATATGTGGATGCCCGCCGGCCAGCACGTCGGGATTGACGCGAATGGAAACCGCAGGCTGGGTGCCTCCTCGCGCGATCTGCCGGGCCGCTTCCTGTTGCAAAACTTCCAGTTCCTCCTCCGACTCCACATTGAAAAGCAGAATCCCTGCACGCCCGTTTTTTCCACCCGCGCGATACTGTAGCGCCGCTTGAATTTCTTCCCGCTTTTTTCCGACACCGGAAAAAACGATGCGGTCGCCACGGACCCCGATGCGCCCGAGATGTTCGAGTTCCCCGCCCGACACGATATCGAAGCCGCTACCCAGCCTCGCCAGGTGTTTGAGAATCGAAAGATTCCCGTTGGCCTTCATCGCAAAACACAAAGTGTGCGGCACGGAACCAAGCCCGCGATCCAGCTCGTTGAAAGCCTCGGTGATAGCCGACCGACTGTATAGATACGCTGGCGTGCCGAACTCTTTCGCTGCATCCGCCAGCGAAACGCCCTCGCAGAGAATCTCGGGCTGTGAGGTTCTCTTGTTGTTTTGTGACCAGTGGAAATGCGGAGTGAATGTCGCGGGATCTACAAACTGTAATTTTGCGTCCGGCGCGCGAGTGCTCATCGGACTTTGGCAATCACCAGCGTGCGATCATCCGAAAGCGGAGCGTTCTGCGTGAACCAGTCCACTTCCTTCAAAATCAAATCCGCAAGCTCGGCAGCCTGCAGCTCATGGTGCGTCTCAATCAGTTTGCGAAGTTTCTCCGTGCCAAAAAATTGCCCTTCGGCGTTGGCCGTTTCCGCGATGCCATCCGAATGGAACACTAGAATATTGCCCGGCTCCAGCACGCCGTTCCATTCGTCGTAGGTCACTTCTTCAAAAATGCCCAGCGGAAATCCCGTCAGCTCGATTTTGTCGCAGCGCCCGTCCTTGTAAAGCAGCGGCTGAGACTGCCCGGCATTCGCCACGCGCAATTTCCGCTTTCCCTTTTGCCACGTCGCGAAACACGCGGTCATGAAGCGGCCTTCAATACGCCGCTCTCCGACAATCTGATTCATCTGCCGCAAAATATCCGCGGGCTGCAGTTTTTGCGGTGCCAGACTGCGCATGATCCCGATGGCCACAGCGCCATAAAGCGCCGCCGCAGTTCCCTTGCCGCTAACATCGCCCAGCGCAATCCCCAGTTGCTGCGGGCCATAGCGCAAAAATTCATAAAGGTCGCCGCAAACTTCCCTCGCGGATAAATATCGCGCCGCCATATCCAATCCGTAGTCTTCACTCGGCACCGGTTGCAGCAGCGCGCCCTGAATGCGCTTGGCGGCCTGCAAATCGCGCTCCAGCCGCGCTTCATCACGAGCCAGCTTTTCGTACAGCCGCGCATTTTCCAGTGACACCGCAAGGTTGGCCGCCAGGATCGACAGCGTCTGCACGTGATCCTCAGTGAAATAATTCAGCTGGGGGCTTTCCAGATCCAGCACCCCGATGACCTGTCCCTTGGAAATCATCGGAATGGCCAGCTCCGAGCGCGTCTCCGGATTCACCATCAGGTAGCGCGGATCGGCCGAAACATCCGGCACGCGCACGGGCGCTTTCAAAATCGCCGCGGCGCCCACAATTCCTTCGCTGACCGCCACCCGCAGTTTCCCCTGCACGTGCTGGCCATGTTTCACGTCAATGCGGTGCCGGAAGACCTTTTGCTTCTCGTCATAGAGCATCAAACTCAAAATCTGGTAATCAATTACGCGTTTGATCTGTTCCGCGGCGCGCCGCAGTAATTCTTCTACGTCAAGAATTGAGCTGGTTTCACGACCAACCTCGTTCAGCAGCAAAAGCGTTTCGGCCTGGGTGCGCTCCTTCTGATACAGGCGCGCGTTTTCAATGGCTACGGCCAGCCGGCTGGCCAGCAGCGTCAAAATATTTTGTTGATCGGGCGTGAAGTAATCAAGGTGGCGGCTTTGAATGTCCAGAACGCCGATGCACTTCCCCTGCAGCATCAGCGGCACAGCAAGTTCCGAGTGCACGTTTTCAATCGCGTTGATGTAGCGCTCGTCTTTGGAGGTGTCATTCACCAGCACGGGGTAGCCCGTCGCGGCAGCCGTCCCCGTAATTCCGCTGCCCACTGGCACGTGCACGTTTTCCGCCAGGTCGCGCGGATAGCCGATGGAAAAGCGATGCTTCAGATAGGCGCCGTCGCCTTCCAGCATCAGCACGCCGAAAATTTCGTAATCAATATGGCGCTTGATGAGCGCGGCGGTGCGCGCCAAAACTTCGTCGAGGTCCAACGAAGAATTGACGCCTTCACCGATTTCGGTGAGCGTCGCTAACACCTCCGCGGGTAGCGGAGTATCTACCGTAGGCGGTACGGTTTCCACCCTTGCTGGTCCTGGATTCATTATTGTCACTATTATAGCAGGCGAAAACGGCGCTTCGAATGGCGCGCCTTTACAATGAGTTACGACCGTCGGCCATTTTGGCCAGTCCATGCAGCGTTAAACCTGAAATTTTTTCCGTGCGTCCCGCATGATACCTACGCCGTTGCTTGTGCCAATTCTGGTGGCGCCCGCCTCTGCCATTTTCAGCAAATCTTCCAAAGTTCGGACGCCGCCGGAAGCTTTTACTCCCATTTCCGGACCGACCGCGCCACGCATCAGCGTCACATCAGCGGTCGTCGCACCCGCGGAACTGAATCCCGTGGAAGTTTTTACGAAATCCGCTTTGGCACCCCGCGCGATCCTGCAGGCGCGCAACTTTTCTTCTTCGGTGAGCAACGACGTCTCGATGATCACTTTCAAAATTGCATTTCGTTCGTGCGCGGCGCTGGCCAAACTTTCGATTTCCGCGCGCACCGCTGCATCATCGCCGGCCTTCAACGCCCCGATGCTGATCACCATATCAATTTCCTGCGCGCCAAGTTCCAGCGCCGCGCGAGTTTCAGCCAATTTCACCGCCGGCAAGTTTGCCCCTAAAGGAAACCCCGCCACCACGCAGGTCTTAACCGTGGATTTCTTCAACGCCGCCGCCACCTGCACCACAAAAATTGAATTAACGCACACCGATGCAAATTGATATTCCAGCGCCTCTTTACATAGGCGCTCGATATCACCATCTGTAGCTTCCGGTTTCAGCAACGTGTGATCGATCAGCGCGGCGACTTCCCGCGAACTGCCCGGTGCGGTCATTTCTGGCGGCCTATTCGTTTTTTGGCTTTACTGGTTTTCGCGACTTTCCCAACTTTTTCACCTTTTCCAATGGTCAGAACGCCGACGTCCAGCAAATTGCGGTAGCGTTCCGCGTAATCCAGCCCGTAGCCCACCACGAATTCGTTGGGAATTCTGAAACCGATATAATCAGCCTGCACCGAAGTCATTCGCCGCTCCGGTTTATCGAGCAGAACGGCTACGCGCAGGTGCCTGGGCTTGCGCTGCTGAAAAATACTCAGCAGATAATGCATCGTCATCCCTGTGTCGAGAATATCTTCAACCACAATCACCGTTTTACCTTCGATGCTGGAGTCCAGATCCCTGGTTAAACGCACCTGGCCGGAAGAATGGGTATCGTCGCCATAGCTGGACACCGCGATAAAATCACAGGAAACTTCCCCGGGGATTTGACGGGCGAGATCGGCGAGAAAAAAAACCGCGCCTTTCAGCACGCCGACCAGGTGCAGAGGCTCGCCGTGAAAATCATTGCGAATTTTCCTGGCCAGTTCCGCAATGCGCTTCTTGATGCGCGCGCGTGATATAAGCACACGAACACTTTCGTGGCCGCGCTCGCCCTGCAGCGGCACGGGATTATCTTTATGTGAAGTAGTCATCGATTTGAACTGAACCGAGACTCTAGCTCACGGCTAGTTCATTGAGCAAGCAGCCGGATCGCGCGAATTCCTTGCGCGCGCAGAATTGTGGCCGAACTCCCGCACTTTCGAAGAAAATGGCGGCTCCCCGCGCTTGGGTCGGCTCGCAACATCAAGTAAACTTTAAATTACGCTTTCCAGCCGTGAGCAAAGGCGATTACAGAGCGCATGACCGATTCACCGGGCGTTCATCTCAAGACCTATCTTTTGATTGCCATGATCGTGGTATTCGCCCCGCTGGGCAACGTGTTGCTCGGCAAGGGGATGAAAACCGTGGGCCCCGCCACCGCCTGGGCGCCCTCCGATTTGTGGGACATCCTCCTGCGCATTCTCTCGTCCGGCTACGTATGGCTCGGCGTCGCATCCCTGCTCACCTTTTTTGTCGCCTACATGCTGGTGCTTACCTGGGCGGATTACAGCTATGTGCAGCCTGCGTCGTCTTTTTCTTATGCGATGGTGGCTCTTCTCGGCTACCTGCTGCTCGGTGAAGTGATCTCCCCGATGCGAGGGTTTGGAATCGCCGTGATTTGCCTCGGCGTGCTCATTGTCGGGCACACGGATCCGCGTACCACGGTGGTTAAAGCCTGACGTGCGCGAAATCCTCCTGCTCATGGTGATTATTGTCGCCGGCACCGGCGGCGAATTGTGCGTGACTCGCGCCATGAAGGAAATTGGCGAGGTCCATGATTTTCGTCCCGCGGCGCTGGCGCGTTTTCTTCTCAGCGCACTGCGTGTGGGGTGGATGTGGATCGGCATCGCCATGATGACCGTGGCATTTTTTGCCCTGCTGGCGGCACTGTCGTTTGAGAATGTAAGCTTTGTGGTACCGGTGACCGCTCTGAGTTACGCGGCCGGAGCCGTGGGTGCGGTACTATTTCTGCGCGAACGTATCAGTCTGCAGCGCTGGATCGGCGTGTTGATCGTGTGCGCAGGCGTGACCATCGTCCTGCTCAGCAGTCACTAACAAACATCTCGGCTCGCCAAGGTCGCCCGCCCCTCGCGCCGTTTTTGCACGTGGGGGTTTTGACTTGTTCTAGGTCGCCTCGTCAAAGATCCTTCTGCTCACTCGATCTTGAAGGAAATGGAAGTATTTACGGATGCTCCGGTTCTGTGCGCGACGGAGTCCCGATCTTGATGGTCACGCCGAACCGTTTGTAGTTCGCGTATTTCACCGTCATGCGAATGTGCACGCCTCCGGTACTGAATTGCAGCATGTCGTCCGCTCGCGTGTAGGTCGGAAACCAGTAATGCCCCTCAATATTCTCGCGGAATGTCTCGAAGCGCGGAAACACATTTTCCTGCCCCTTCTTCTTGATGTCCGGCACCGCTTTGCCGTCGGTCTTCACAATTTCTAGATCGGCGTCGTCCACCCACACACGCCCCTGAAAATAGCGTTGATTCTTTTCCAGTTTTTTTGGCCCCACGTCGAAGACATAGGTGTTCAGCTCGTCGATCTTCTCGCGCCCGACGTATTTAATGTCGTACTTCGGCAATTCTTCCGTGGTCAGCACAAACGGCTGCACATGCTCGAGGTCGTCCAGATCCTGCTGCGACATCGAAATCCGCTGCAGCGTGGAAGCCGGCGCATAGACCACTTTCTCGTAGCGCTTCCCCGCGGGTGTAAAAAGAATGTCGCTCCTCATTTGATATTCGCCATCGGCCACGCCGTCCTGGTCGATGGTTTGAATCACGAATGTCTGGGTATAGGTGTAATTGTCGCGCTCTTTCTTGAACTCAGCTTCGCGCGCGGCGAACTTCTGGATAATCTGATCCACCGGCAACGCCGGGGGCGTAGTGGAAATATTTGAGTTGGCGGCTTTGGGCCCCGCATCCTGTGCAGGCTTGTCAGCGGTGGTGGCTGGAGCGTTCTGCGGAGCATCGGAGACTGGCGGAAATTTCAACGGCCCTTGCTGCTGCGCCCCAAGCGGCGCGGGGCCGGCCGTCAATAATAGTAATGCCGCCAACAGCACATGCTTGGTTCGTGCGCTCACACGCCGCCGCAACCTGATCGCTTGACGCATTCCTGTAGCTCCTTCGTCCCAATCCCTCGGTGAGATGCACTTTTACAGGATAACGTAACTTGCGGCGCGCAAGCGTGGGACTGCGAGGACGAAAGAGCTAGACGCCAAAAGTTCGCCGGACTGACGAAAGCAAAATCATTTCGCCACACCCAGCATTAGGCTTCGATGATCTGATTTTTCACCGCGTAGCGCACCAGTTCGCTGACCGAATGCAATTCTAGCTTCCGCATGATATTGGCGCGATGCGTCTCCGCGGTTTTTACGCTGATGTTCAACGATACCGCCACTTCCTTGCTGCTCTTTCCTTCGGCTAGCAGTTGAACGATTTCGCGCTCTCTCGGCGTCAGCCGGTTGCGCAGCACCGTGCCCGGATCGGGCGCGTGGCTCCCCGAATTGAATCCGTTCAGCACCATGTCCGCGGCTCGCGCGGTGAAGTACGAGCGGTGATTGGACACCGCTTCCACGGCCGAGACCAGGTCGCGGTCCGCATCGGATTTCATGATGTACCCGCGCGCCCCGGAGGCCAGAATTTCGCGCACCAGTTGATCCGAAAAGTGCAACGTCAGTATCACAATTTCCGTTTTGGGCAGGATCTTCAGGATTTTTCGCGCGGCTTCCAGTCCGTTCAGCTCCGGCATGCTGATATCCATCACCACAACTTTTGGCTTGAGCTGTTCCGCGAGTGTCACCGCTTCGCGGCCGGTGCTGGCTTCCGCGCACACCTCCCAGCCGGGCCGGGAATTCAGCAATTGCTTCAAGCCCCGGCGCACGATGTCGTGATCGTCGGCCACCAAAATTTGCATGGCGTCGCCGCGGGGCCGGCCAGGCTTCATTTCATTAGTAAGAGGCGGCTTTTCCACTAACTCACCTTAGTCTTTCGAGTGTTAGATTCGGCTGTAAAGCTGGCAAAAACGTCACTTATCTTATATCACCGTCGAGCAACATTCGCACGGCGTGCTGGTTCCCGGCGGCCCGCCTAGGCGCTGTGCGAAACGTTTCCAACTGGCACACCGCGTTCCGGGAAAAAGGTTTCCTTGCGCAATAACGCATCCACGGCCTGCAACAGCGTGCTTCCTACTTGCGTTTTGGTGACATATCCCTGCACGCCAATCTTTTTTGCTTCCTCGATCAACTGATTGCTCTCATGCATGGAGAGAATCAAAATCGGCAGATGTGGGAAGATTTTTCTTATCTCGCGTGCGGCTTCAAATCCGCTGAGTACCGGCATGGTGATATCCAGAATGATCAGGTCCGGCGTCAGCGCCTGGGCTTTTTCTATCGCTTCTTTGCCGTTTTCCGCTTCGCCGCAAATTTCGACCCCGATGCGTGAACTCAGAATCGCGCACACCCCCTTACGCACCGCTTCATGATCGTCGGCAATGAGTATCCGCAAAGGGGCCCTTTCCCAAGTTCCTGGGCTGAAAGCCTAGAATACCTCATCTGTGTACCTAAGGCGATGCCCAGCCGTGAGCCTCAAGCATGGAAATACGACATGCTGGCACGTCCAGCGTGGTTTCGCCTGCGACTTCCGGGCGCCCACAGGGTTTATCATTACAGTGCTTTGAGTTCTTTACTTTAGCGAGCCAGCCGTGATCGAAGCATACTTTCAGGAGAGGACTACCATGCGTACGATCCATTCCATCAGAACCTTGTTTCTTGCTGCGGTGATGTTCGCGATTCCTGCAGCTTCTTTCGCGCAAGTCAGTGTTGGAATTTCGGTCGGCTTTGCCCCGCCGGAGATTCCCATTTATGAACAGCCGCTGTGTCCCGGCGAGGGCTACATCTGGACGCCAGGTTATTGGGCTTACGGCGATGACGACTATTACTGGGTGCCTGGCACCTGGGTGCTCGCCCCGCGCATCGGCGTACTTTGGACACCGGGCTACTGGGGTTGGGGCGGTGGTGGATACCTGTGGCACGTCGGGTATTGGGGCCCGCACGTCGGCTTCTATGGCGGCATTAACTACGGCTACGGCTACGTGGGCGAAGGCTACTACGGCGGGCGCTGGGATCGCGGTCACTTCGCATACAACCGCGCGGTGAACAACGTCAACGTGACCGTCATTCACAACACCTACAACACCCGCATCACCAACAATTACGTAAATAGCACGCGGGTCAGCTACAACGGCGGTACTGGCGGCGTCCGGGCCAGCGAAACCGCCCGCGATCGCCAGGCTGCCCGCGAACAGCACATCCAGATGGCCAGCGTGCAGGCTCAACACGAGCAGGCCGCCCGCCAGGACCGCTCGCAGTTCGCCAAGGTCAACAATGGCCGGCCAAACATCGCAGCGACGCCGCGCCCCGGCGCCTTTCAGGACCGTGGTGTAGTTCACGCGCGTGAAGCCGGCGCCATCAATGCTCGCGGCAACAACCGCCCCGCTGGTGCCAACACCGTGAACAACAACCGTGCCAACGCCCCACGAACGGATCGCCAAAGCACCACGACGCAACCGAGTACCGCGCGTGGTGGCAGCACCAATCGTCCGAACACCGCGCAGGCCAATCACGCTTCGCGAGCGAATACTGATCGCCCTGCCAATGCGCGCACCGTTGCTCCGGGAAACACCCGGACAGATCGCCCCGCGACTGCTCGCCCCGAAAATAATCGCGCCACCACGACGGATCGCCCGGCGGCTCGCACTGTTGCGCCGCGCAGCGCTCCTCAGGACCGTCCCGCGCAGCAGCACGCTGCGCGACCGGCGCAACAGCCTGCAACCAGACCCGCGCCGCAACAGCGGCCTGCGCCTCAGCAACGCAGCGCCCCGCAGCAACAGCAACACAGCGCGCCGCGTAACGAGGCGAAGCCTCAGCCGCACGATCGTGATCCGCACGGCAAGCCGTAACCTCGGC
>JALYLI010000191.1 GCA_030774335.1 Acidobacteriota bacterium
TCCCCGGTGCCGGCATAAACGACATTTGGATCGGATTCGGAAACAGCGACGGCGCCGATGGAGGAGACACTTTGTTTGTCGAAAAGCGGATCCCAGGTGATGCCGCCGTCATTCGTTTTCCACACACCGCCAGCCACCGCGCCCATGTAGTAGGTGTTGGGCTGGCTGGTGACACCGGAGACCGACAGCACGCGGCCTCCACGGAACGGGCCAATCAAGCGCCATTTCATCGCGCCGTATAGTTTCGGATCGATTTCCGGAGTTGTTGAATTGCTGGCCGCATCACCGCCGGCATTAGCGGCTTGGCCATCAGGTTTGGCATGCTTGCGTTTTTGCTGCGCATCAGCGTTAAACGCTACGATGCCGATAAGAAAAGGTACGGCCAATGAATAGATAAATTGTTTCCGAAATACGCGCACGCAATCCTCCGGGAAAAAAATGACAAGGGGGAAATCGTACTGTGTGTTGCGTTCGGACGGAAGTGTTTTCCGCGCAAGGTGTCTTGGGTTAGGATGCTGGTCCCGTGAAGAACGTACAAACATTTGACGTGGCGGTGGTGGGCGCCGGCGTATTCGGATCGTGGATAGCTCTGCACCTTGCACGGCGCGGGCAACGTGTTCTAGTGGTGGACGCTTATGGGCCCGGGAATTCGCGCGCAAGTTCGGGCGGCGAATCGCGCATCATCCGCATGGGCTACGGACGGGATGAACTATATACGCGCTGGGCGGTTGCTTCGTTGGTTCAGTGGAAAGAGCTTTTCGGATCCACCTCGCATCCCCTCTTTCACGCAACGGGAGTACTGTGGGTAGCCAGCGATGCTGACGCGCCGCTCGCTGAGATGACCGCGGTTTTGACGCGCTGCGGCGTACCGTTCGAAACACTCGACAACCGGGCAATTGCACAGCGGTATCCGCAGTTCAGCCCGCAGAATTCGGCCGGCGGCGTCCTGGAGGCAAACAGCGGCGTGTTGATGGGGCGCCGCGCGGTATCGGCGGTTCTGGAGCGCGCCATGAGTCACGGCGTGGAATACCGCCTCGCACAAATCCTACCGCCGTCAGTTCATGACGGCGCTTCCGCGCTGAATATGGTTACCACTAACAACGGTGAAGAAATTGTCGCGGGGCAGTTCGTTTTTGCCTGCGGCGCATGGCTCGGAAAAATATTCCCAGAGGTGCTGGGCCCGCGCATTTTTCCCAGCCGCCAGGAAGTTTTCTTTTTTGGCGCACCGCCAGGAGACACGAGTTTCGACGCGCGGTCGCTCCCCACCTGGCTGATTCCCGCCGAAGAAACGTATGGAATGCCGGATCTTGAATCGCGCGGCTTTAAAATCGCGTTCGATGGGCATGGAGAACGGGTCGATCCTGACACGCAATCGCGCGTGGTTTCCACGGAATCCACGCAGCGCATGCGCGCATACGTGGCAAAACGCTTTCCTGCTTTGCGCAACGCGCCCATCGTGGAAACACGAGTGTGCCAGTACGAAAATACTTCCAACGGAGATTTCCTGATAGATCGCCACCCGGGAATGAGCAATGTATGGTTCGCGGGCGGCGGTTCCGGGCACGGATTCAAACATGGACCGATGGTTGGAGAGTACGTCGCGCACCAGTTATTGGGTGGCGGCACGGCAGAGCCGCGCTTTGCGCTGGCCAACAAGGCTACGGAACAAAAGCGTACGGTATACTGACGGGCTGGCGCGGACAAATATGGGCTAATTACCCGCCAAATGAAACTTTCGTGGCCGCATCGCGTCTGTACACAGTGGCGGCCTACGGGCGGTCCATAGGCATATAGAAGATTTGTCTATTGTCGGGAAACGGCAATGTGCGGAGGAAAAATGTTTTTTACGACGCAGCGAGCGGTTCGAGCGGGATGGACGCTGGCCGTTGCCGGGATAATGTTGGCGATGGCCGCGGGGCCTGCGGACGCGGGACCTGGCAAAGCAGCCGAATTCACCGTTCCGGTGGAATATTACAAACTGCCGAACGGCTTGCGCGTGGTGCTCTCGCCGAATCACGCCGCGCCCACAATCTGCGTCGGAGTTTACTACCACATCGGCTTCCGCATTGAGCCGCGCGATCGCACCGGATTCGCGCATTTGTTCGAACACATGATGTTTCAGGGCTCGCAGAACCTGGGCAAGATGGAATTCGTCAAGCTGGTGCAGCAAAACGGCGGAATCCTGAACGGCTCGACGCGCTTTGACTTCACCAATTATTTTGAGACCTTGCCATCGAACAAACTGGAGACGGCGTTGTGGGCGGAAGCCGATCGTATGGGTGGTCTGGCAGTAAACGAAGATAATCTGAAAAATCAGCAGGGCGTGGTCGGCAACGAGGTGAAGGTCGCCGTCCTGAACAGCCCGTACGGCGGGTTTCCGTGGCTGGACATGCCGCAATACGCCAACACCAACTGGTACAACGCGCACAATTTTTACGGCGAACTCAAAGATATCGAGGCCGCGACGTTGACCGATGTGCAGTCGTTTTTCAAAACCTACTACGCGCCGAATAATGCCGCGCTGGCCATCGTGGGAGATTTTGATCCGGCGGAAGTCAAGAAATTTGTGGAGAAATATTTTGGCGGCCTCAAGTCCGCGCAATTGCCGGCACGACCCGATTTAACCGAGCCGCGCCAGGAAAAAGAAAAACACGCCACCAAGAAAGACGCGCTGGCGCAGAAGCCCGCATTGGCGCTGGGCTACCACATGCCGGAACGCAACACTCCCGAGTATTACGCCATGGGCCTAATCGACGAGATGCTCATCGAAGGCGATGACAGCGTGCTGCACCAGGAGCTGGTGCAGAAGCGCGGGTACACCGGCGGAGTGAGCGGCGGTATTAATCTGCTGGGCACTCCCTGGAATTATTACGGTCCCATGCTGTTCATCACCGATTTAATTCACGATCCCGCGACGACGCCTGAGACCATCGTGCAAACCATCGACAGTTCGATAGAGCCGCTGCGGACCAAGCCGGTCGACCAGAAAATGCTGGATCGCGCGCTGGTGAAACTGCGCTCGGATTTGTACGACACCATTGGGGGGCAAGGCGGATTTGGCCTGGTGGATCTGCTGGCCAGCTTCGCGTTGTTTGACGACAATCCCGCGCGGGTGAATTCACTGGTGGGCGAATACGAAAAAGTTACCCCGGCGCTGATTCAAAAAACGGCCCAGGAATATTTGCGCCCCGAAAATCGCACCGTGCTTTTGATTGAGCCGGGGCAAGCCGCGGCTGTGCCGGCCGCCAAACCGGCCGCCGAAGAAAAGAAAAATTGATGGAGCGCATGATGACAACGACACGCACATTCAAATCGCTGCTATCTGTCGCACTCCTTGCGTTTGCGATCTCTGCCGCTTCCGCGCAAACACCGGCACCCGCTGCCGCGGCACCGAAACAGACGCCTCCTCCGGGCGGTCCGCCAAAAGCGTTCAACGTCCCGGCGCATGAAACCTACGCGCTGCCGAACGGCATGCGCGTCACGCTGGTGCCTTACGGGAATATTCCCAAGGTGGATATCAGCCTTTCGATACGCGCGGGCAATATCAACGATCCTCGCGGAGTGCTGGGAGTCGCCGACATCGCTGGAGAAATGCTTAAGGAAGGCACGCAAACACTGAGCGCCAAAACGTTGGCGGAAACTATCGCCGGAATGGGCAGCAGCCTGGATCTGCGCGTTGGCGAAGACGAGACCGCCGTGGATGTGGATGTACTGTCGGAGTACGACGCCGCGGCCATCAAGTTGTTAGCGGATTTTGCGATGCATCCGCTGATGCCGGAATCGGAATTACCGCGGCTGAAAGCCAATCTCATGCGGCAAGTAGTGGTGTCGAAGACGCGCCCCGGACAAATCGCACTGGCGCGCTTTCGCAAACTTATGTACGGCGATCATGCTTACGGTGACATTTTGCCCACGGAAGAAAGCCTGAACAAGATGACGATCGAGGACGTGCGGAAATTTTATGCCGAGAATTACGGTGCGGAGCGCGCGCATCTGTACGTGGCGGGCAAATTCAACGTCGCGGATGCGAAGAAAGCGATTGCCGAGAGCTTTTCCGGGTGGACCAAGGGTACGCCGCCGGCGGTCAACGCTCCCAAGCCAAAAACACAGCGCTTGCTGGACGTAACCGATCGGCCCAATGCGCCGCAGTCCACGATTTACGTGGGCCTGCCGGTGGCGGATGCTACCAGTCCCGATAATATTTCGTTGCTGGTCACCAATTCCCTGCTGGGCGGTTCGTTCGGTTCACGCATCACCACCAATATACGGGAGCAGAAAGGCTATACCTATTCGCCAAGCAGCCAGGTTTCGCGCCGTTATCACGACGCGTACTGGGTGGAAATTGCGGATGTCACGACCGCGTCCACCGGCCCTGCGCTAAAGGAAATTTTTGGCGAGGTTGATCGCCTGCAGAAAGAACCACCCAGCGCCACGGAGCTGAAAGGCATCCAGAGCTATTTGTCGGGCGTATTCGTGATTCAAAACTCCACGCGCCAGGCGCTGATCGGACAGTTGCGTTACGTGGATTTGCAGGGGCTCGGCGAAGACTACTTAAAAACCTTTGTGCAAAAGGTAAACGCCGTCACGCCCGAAGATGTGCAGCACATGACCGCCAAATATATCAAGCCGGACCAGATGACCATCGTGGTGGTAGGAGACAAGTCGAAAATCACCGAGCAGTTGACGCTCTTCGCGTCGGCGGGTGGCACAAGCAAGTAACGATGTGATGGTTATCGCGTATTGCGGCGAGGGCGGTCCGCGGTCACCTTTCTACTTTATCGCTCGGCGGGAGAGGGAGCAATGACCTGCTTCATCCGCAACTCAGCCACGCTGTTTCTACCATGAGCTGGCGGCGGAAGCGCGTTTCAGGCGGCCGGTTTTGTGGGCGTACAAATCGGTGTCGGCTTCGGAGAGAAGAATTTCGAGCCTGGCGCTATCGCCTCGATAAGTGGAAACGCCGATGCTCGCGGAGATCAGCGGTTGCTCCGAATCATGGCGCATAATTTCTTGAAGGCGCAAGGCTACGAGATTAGCTTCTTTTTCGCGCGCCTCGGGCAGAACCAGCACAAACTCATCTCCACCGTAGCGCGCTGCGGTGTCCACGGTGCGGCTGTTCATGCGCAGGATATCTCCCAGGCGGCAAATGGCGCGGCTGCCCACCAGGTGGCCATAGGTGTCGTTGATTTTTTTCAGACCATCCACGTCAATCAGCAAAATCGAAAACGGCCTGCCGGTGCGGTTGCTGCGCTCCATTTCTTTTTCGAGGACGTCCAGCAGGCGGCGGTAATTTGCCAGTCCGGTCAGGGGATCGCTGACCGCGAGGTGGCGGACTTTTTCAAACAGGCGCGCGTTGTCGAGCAAGGCCCCGCCGAGCGCCACGATGTAGCTCATCACCGTAAAAGCCTGCGCCAGCGCAAACGGCGCATCCATCAAATGTTCCGACTGCGAGGCGGCGAACTGCGCGCCCAGATTCAACCAGGCGGTAGCGTAAATAGCGCTGTCGTAGGCAGTGGCATGATGGTCGAGACGGCGCTGGTACCAGATGAGCGCGGCGAGAAAAATCACCCCAGGTAAAAGTTGCTGCGGGCTCGGAAACAATGACCCGGGAGCGGGTGAAACTTGCGGCGGCAAACGCTTCAGCGCGATGGTGATCAAGTACGTGGCCGCGACGACAGTAACAAAGGCAGCGGCAATTTCCTGGCGCGGGTAGTGCGAGCGCGGCAGGAAGCGTTCCACCAACAGCGCCACGATCAGGAGCAGCGCGAACACCATGCGGCTTTCCCACCACGCTACCGGAGCCCACAAGAAGTGGAGTGGCACGTCACGCAGGAGCTGAAAGAAAAGCACGCTGGTGGCGGTGAGGACGGCGCCCGAAACCATGAAACCCACGCCGAGAATCAGCGAGATGCGGTCCTGCGTGCCCTGAAAGCGCACCAGACTTACGGCCGCGAATACGAAGGCCAGCAGGCCGGTCATGATTTGCAGGTATCCCTGCAGCACGGGATCGGGCTGCAGCGAAATTCCGCGCAGCCAGTACGCGCCGACTAAAATGCAGGCGAATGCCGCGGAGTGCAAGAGCGCGATGGCCGCGGGCTTGCGGGTTTTGAGCAGGAAGGCGAGGGACATGAAATTTTGCGGCAAGTGATGTTCGGAGCCGCTAGATAATTAGACTACGCGGCGACTCAGAGCAGTTTCGCAAGTATGATGAGAAGTCAATTAAACGATACCGTACTGTTGAACGCTGGGGAGTACAGTAGGACTGTTCGCGCGTACCAGCACCAATTGCGGGAAGAAAAATACAATTTATCGACGTGCCACCGGCAAACTTAGGACTTGCGCGACCGTGCGAGTTCTTGCAGAGTTACTCCCATTGAAACGATTCAATAAAGCACAATGCTTCGGCAGGCGCCCATGATGAACCCCCCGAGAGGGAAGCGCGTTTTTCCTGTGCAACTTTTTGTGTTAGAACACCGTTAATTTCAGAGTGTAGTTTTTTTTCCGCAAAGAGAAAGAGGAGGAACCATTTGAGCAGTGCAGCCGCCGTTACCGGCGCCCCGCAGTTGCGGCGCTCCCTCACGCTCTGGAACCTCATCATCATCGGCATGGTAATCGTGCAGCCCATCGCGCCGATGGGTATTTACGGGGTCATCAGCAACAAAGCCGGCGGGCACGTCGTCACCACCATTCTGATCGCCATGGTAGCCATGCTCTTCACGGCCATCAGCTACGGAAAAATGGCGCGCGCCTATCCGAGTGCGGGCTCCGCTTATACGTATGTAGGAAAAGAAATCCATCACGGCTTCGGATATTTGACCGGCTGGGCCATGGTGATGGACTACATCTTAAATCCGCTGATCTGCACCATTATTTGCAGCAAGCTGACGCAAAATATTCTCCCTGGCGTGCCTTATTGGGTGTTGGCGGTGTTCTATGCCGCAGGTTTTACGCTGCTAAATTTACGCGGGGTCAAAACCTCGGCGCGCATCAACGAAGTGCTGGCCGCCGGCATGACCATCGTAGTGATCGTATTTTTTGCGTTTATCATTCGCTTTGTGTGGGGACTGCATACCTACGGCGCCACTTTGTTCACCCAGCCATTTTACAATCCCGCCACTTTCAGCCTCTCGCGAATATTTCAGGGCACTTCCATCGCGGTGCTGAGTTACATCGGCTTCGATGCCATCTCGGCGTTTTCCGAAGAGGTCGAAAATCCGCGCCGCAACATCATGTACGCAACCGTGCTGGTGTGCGTAATCGCCGGCGTGCTGTCTTCACTGGAGGTGTACGCCGCGCAACTGGTGTGGGGCTCGGCGCCTTTCCCGCCCGACAAAGTGGAATCGGCATTTCCGCTGGTGGCCCAACAGGTCGGCGGATTTTTTCTTTTTCAGCTTTTGAATTTTACGATCCTGATCGCTAACATCGGCTCCGGCATGGGCGCGCAACTGGCGGCTGCGCGCTTGTTATACGGTATGGGGCGCAACGACGCCTTACCCAAAGGATTTTTTGGCAAAATTTCGGCCAAAACCCGTATTCCGCAAAACAATGTGATTCTCATCGGGTTCATCGCGCTGGCCGGCGCGTTTATCATCAGCTACGAACGTGGCGCGGAACTGCTGAATTTTGGCGCGTTTATCGCCTTCATGGGCGTGAATGCGGCATCGTTCGTGCGGTATTTTCTGCGCTCGAACAAGAAAACCATAGGCAACCTGCTGATTCCCGGGCTGGGCTTTTTGATTTGCGGATTTATCTGGTGGAATCTGAGCCCGCCGGCGAAAATTGCGGGCACCATCTGGCTGGCGTTGGGAATTGCCTACGGCGCGTGGAAAACTTCATGGTTCCGCAACGAAATGTCTTTCGATACGCCCGCGGAATAGCCGGCGCCTGGAGCTAAGTTGAAACGACGCGGCAACAAGGATCTCACCGTCACCATGCGGGATGTAGCCGAAACCAGCGGCTTCTCTCCCGCCACCGTTTCGATCGTGCTCAACAATGCTCCCCTGGCGCGCTATATCGCCCCGGCAACAAAAAAACGTATCGAGGAGACCGCGAAGAAACTCGGCTACCGCCCCAACGCCATGGCGCGATTTTTGCGCAGCAAGCGCAGCCACAGCGTGGGGGTAATGTTCTTCGATATTCTCGATCCGTTTTGCACCCCGGTGCTGCGCGGAATCGAAAACGCGCTGTACCAATGTTCGTACGTTCCCATTTTTGCGGATGCGCACAACCAGCGAAACCGTTTCGAGCGTTATCTGGAGATGATGCTGGACCGCCACGTCGAGGGATTAATAGTGGTCGCCAACTGGCTGTTCGTGGATATTCAGCTCCTGGCGGACATCGGCAAACGTAATATTCCCGCGGCCACCATCGGCTGGGAATTGCCGGGCGACACGGTGAGCTCCGTAATTGTCGACAACGAAGCTGGCGGACGACTCGCGCTCGAACATCTGCATCAGTTGGGCCACCGCAAGATTGCATTCATTCGCGGACCAAAAACGTTGATTGACAGTGCTCCAAGGTGGCGGGGCATTCAGAAATTTGCACAATCGGCAGGCCTGGATATTGATGGCGCCCTGGTGGCGCAGCTTCCGGATTCCTTTGATCCCAATTCCGGCTTCGAAGGCGGACAACGCTTCACCGATGAATTACTGCAAAAACGAAAACGTTTCACGGCGCTGGTGGCTTTCGATGACCTCACCGCGCTGGGAGCAATTCGCGCGCTGACCAAGGCCGGAGTGAAAGTGCCGGAGCAATGTTCGGTGATTGGTTTCGACGATGTGCCCTTGTCCGCGCTTTCCGCACCCGCCCTGACCACCGTGCGGCAACCGCTGGAAGCCATGGGTGCGCTGGCGGTGAATGTGGTCATGGAAGGCGTGAACGCCAACCTGGAAAAGCGCGACGTGAATATCGTCCGCCACAAGACCACACCGGAATTGGTCATTCGCGATTCCACGCGCGCCGCTTCGTTGACGGGCGCGGACGACTAGCCGTTACCGATAGCCCCATTCACAAAATAAACTCGATTCGATCACTGGGCCAAAAAAACGCGCGGACTGTGACGCCCACGTCCCGGAAAGATTCGTGAATCACCGTGGGAACTACTCTGCTTTCGGCATGTAAACCATCGAAGGAGTCATAAACTCCACCTTCTGGAGCTCGCTGGCCACCCGCACGCGTTCAAACTTTCCTTTTTTGCCCCCGCTGCTTTCAAAGGTCATCAAGTATTGGTTATCGAGGTGCGTTGAAATTTCATCAAAATAACCGCGGAAGGATACCGGAGTTCCAAATCCCAAAAAGTAGGATTCCGCACCGGTCTCTTCCGATAGCTGGCTAAGCTGCGATTGGGCATTCGAAACTCGAAAATATCCGCGCCCGTTATGACCCGCATCCGGAGCGTACAAAGTCCAGATGTTGATGTTGGCTTTTTGCGCGCTCTCGACGGTCGGATCGAGATCCGGCGTGATCGGTCCGAAGCCACCGCGAAAATAATCGATGCCCGAGGAGATCAGCAGAATGGAGCGCCGTTCTCCCACTCCTGGCAGCCGCTTGATCAGATCCTGCAATTCCAGATAAGGACTGGAGAAGGCGCCGTAGCCTCCATATGGAATTCGCAACGCTTTCGCCGCAAGTTGATGGTCCTTCGTAAAATCCTGAGCAACGGTTGCCGTGCCATTACGTCCATAAAATACACCGACGTATGTGGTCGGCGGTTGAGCGTCGATAAATCTCTTTAGATCGCTCCACTGCGAGGCGATGGTTTGTTCCAGCGAGTCGTCGATCAGGACGGCAAGAAACAGGGTTTCGCTGCGGCGCCAATCGGCGACCTGCAATCTTTCGCGGCCCTGGTATAGCTGTATGTCCTCTTTCTTTACTGGCGGCGGAGTATTCTTTTTGCCGACGGCGGTCACGGTGGTGGTCACGGATTCCGCCGCTCGCGCTGCTGGAGAGGCTAATCCCGCGATTGCCAGCGCGGCGCCCAACAAAACTGCACGTCCATTTTTGCGCATCGTTTTCCTCATTAACTTTTGATCTCCTGTATCTACCTTAGATGCGTAAAGCGGGTGAACGAGCTACAGCGATACTTCTGCACAAGCAACGCGCGCACGGCGGTCATTCTATAAAGGCCCACATTTCAGAAGCTTACAAGTTGGCATCCACGCGCGAACTGTGCTGAAATGCCCTCGCCATAACGGCGCCCGGGAGCCCGCGTGACAGCCTATATTGGAGCGATCGATCAAGGCACGACCAGCACGCGCTTCATGGTCTTCGACAAATCCGCTCGCGTGGTGGCGGTAGCGCAAAAAGAGCACGAGCAAATTTTCCCTCGAGCCGGTTGGGTGGAACACGACGCACTCGAAATTCTCCGCCGCACCCGCGAAGTAATTGGCGACGCGCTGGCGCAACGTAACTTGCACGCCGAGGACCTGGCGGCCGTTGGCATCACCAACCAGCGCGAAACGGTGGTGGTGTGGGACCGCAAAACTGGCCAGCCCATCGCCAACGCAATCGTCTGGCAGGACACGCGAGTTTCCGAAGACGTCGCCGCGTTCTCCGCCAATGGTGGACAGGATCGCTTTCGGTCCGAGACCGGCTTGCCGCTGAGCACGTATTTCAGCGCTTTGAAAATCCGCTGGCTGTTGGCGAATGTTGCCGGCGCGAGAGAGCGAGCCGCTGCAGGCGACTTGCTGTTCGGAAATATCGATACATTTTTAGTTTGGAATTTGACCGGCGGCACCGATGGAAACGGCGGCGTGCACGTAACCGACGTGACCAACGCCAGCCGCACGCAATTATTCAATTTGAAATCGCTCGATTGGGATCCGCAACTGCTTGCGGTGTTCGATATTCCGCGCGCGATGCTCCCCGAAGTTCGATCCAGCAGCGAAATTTACGGCCCTGCCACACTGAAAGACATACGAGGCGTTCCCATCGCCGGTATTCTTGGCGATCAACAAGCCGCTCTCGTAGGCCAGGCCTGTTTTGCCCCCGGCGAAGTGAAAAATACCTACGGCACCGGATGTTTTTTGCTGATGAACACCGGCGAACACATGGTCCCGAGTAAATGCGGACTGCTTACCACGGTGGCATACAGACTTGGCGCGGCGCCGGTACACTACGCGTTGGAAGGCAGCGTGGCCATTGCCGGCGCGCTGGTGCAATGGCTGCGCGACAACCTCGGGCTTATTCAGCGCAGCGAAGACGTGGAGTCCCTGGCGCGCACGGTGAACGATAACGGTGGCGTTTATTTTGTGCCGGCTTTCTCGGGGCTCTACGCGCCGCACTGGAAGGAAACCGCGCGCGGCGTAATTGCCGGCCTTACGCGCTATGCCAACAAGGGCCACCTGGCGCGCGCCGTCCTGGAAGCCACCGCGTATCAAACTCGCGAAGTGGTCGAGGCCATGGAAAAAGACGCCGGAATTCCGTTGGCAAATCTCCGCGTGGATGGCGGCATGGTCGTCGATGAACTTCTGATGCAATTCCAGGCCGACATTTTGCATCGCGAAGTGTTGCGCCCCGTGATTCAGGAAACCACCGCGCTCGGCGCGGCTTACGCCGCTGGGCTGGCGGTAAAGTTTTTCTCCGGGCTGGAAGAATTGCGCGCCAATTGGGCGGTAGATCGCGTGTGGAAACCCATCGTGGACGAGGCGACCCGCGAGCAACTCTACCGGCAATGGAAAAAAGCGGTCACCCGCTCGCTTGACTGGGCGGAAACCTAGATTTCTCAATTGAAAAGGAGATTTGATGACCTCGCCACTGCTCGGCGAATTTCTTGGCACGCTGATTCTGATTTTGCTGGGCGATGGCGTGGTAGCCGCCGTGGTGTTGAAACATTCCAAGGCCCACGACAGCGGCTGGATTGTCATCACCGCTGGCTGGGCCTTTGCCGTGATGGCCGGTGTCTTTACCGCTATGGCGTGCGGTGGCGAAGGTCACTTGAACCCGGCCGTAACGCTGGGTCTCGCGGTGTACACAGGCAGCTACAGCAAGGTCATTCCCTACTTTATTGCGCAACTTCTCGGCGCCATGTTCGGCGCCGCGCTCGTGTGGCTGCAATATTTGCAACATTGGCGCGAGACGGAAAATCCCGCCGCGAAACTCGCCTGCTTCTGCACTCACCCAGCCATTCGCAGTTTCTTCCCCAATCTGTTGAGCGAAACGATCGCCACCTTCGTCCTGGTATTTGTCGCACGGGCCATCGGCAAGGGGGTCGTCGCCGACGGCTTTGCTCCCGGCATTCAGGTGGCCCTGATCGCTAGCCTCGTCTGGGGTATCGGCCTGTCCCTCGGCGGGCCCACGGGATACGCCATCAATCCGGCGCGCGACCTGGGGCCACGCATCGCACACGCGATTCTGCCCATCGCGGGAAAAGGCCAGCCGGATTGGCCTTACGCACCCGTGCCCATTATCGGGCCGCTTCTGGGCGGAGCGCTCGCGGGATTATCGCTGCGACTACTAAATATTTGAAATATCAGCGGATGGAATCCTCTAACCAATGAATCCCGCGCGATCCATTCTGCTGGCGGCTTCTCAGAACGCGTGGCTTCGCGACCACGCCGCGAAACACAAATTCGTTCGCCGGACTGTTTCGCGATTCATGCCGGGAGAAGAATTGAGCGATGCGCTTGCCGCGGCCCAAAGCCTGCGAACAAAAAATATCGGATCGATCTTTACGCACCTGGGTGAAAACATCCGGGACGCCGCTGAAGCTCGCGGTGTGACAGAACATTATCTGGAAGTTTTGCGTCGCGTGCGCGAGCAGCAGCTCAACACCGAAATTTCCGTCAAGCCCACGCAACTGGGCCTCGACCTTAATTCTGAGCTTTGCTACAGCAACCTGCGAGAAATCATCGCCAAGGAAGCTGCTCAGCGCATCGTATGGATAGATATGGAAGGCAGCAATTACGTGGACGCCACGCTGCACCTTTATCGCCGTGCGCTTTCTGAATTTCCCAACGTGGGCTTGTGCTTGCAGGCCTATCTGCGGCGCACCAAAGCTGACCTGGCGAGCTTGTTGCCCCTGCAGGCATCCATCAGGCTAGTCAAAGGGGCGTATAGCGAGCCGCCAGAAATCGCGTTCCCGCAGAAATTCAACGTGGACGACAATTATTTCGCGCTGGCCAAAGAAATGCTCATGGCAAAAAAGACTCAGTCGACGATGCGCTCCGCTTTCGGCACGCATGACATTGATCTGGTGCGGCGGATTTCTGAATTCGCCGGTACCACGGGAATGTCTAGATCCGACGTGGAAGTGCAGATGCTTTACGGCATCAAGAGCGGGGAGCAGCAGCGCCTCGCCCGCGAAGGCTACAGTTCAAAGGTTCTGGTCGCCTATGGCAGCCACTGGTACGCATGGTTCATCCGTCGCCTGGCGGAGCGACCGGCAAATTTGTGGTTCGTGGCCCGAAATCTTTTCCATGTAAATTAAAATCCATGGCGAGCAACAAATCGAGATCCGGAGCCGAGATCATGCCGTCCGTTCCGGCGGCGGCGGTGATGAGCTTTCTGAAAGACACGCGCGCGTTGGTTTCGTGGACCAATCGCGACCTGGCAGAAACGCTGGGTATCGCCGCCGGCGAAGCCGCGAAAGTAATCACCATTATGGAAATGCAGGGCTATGTAAAATCCGCGCAGGGCGGGCGCGAATACTTCACCACCGGTGAAGGCCAAACCGTGTCCGGATCGAAGCTCCCGCATTTTACGATTGAACGCATCAAGAAAGCCCTGGCGGGCCTCAGGGAACGCATTGCCGGTGTCCGCAAGGATTTCAAAGCCCCTTTTAAGATTCCGAAGGCGGTGGCATTTGGAGATTTCCTGAGCGAGCGCGCCCGCGTTCAAGCTCCTGATGTAGGCATCGAGCTGGTC
>JALYLI010000192.1 GCA_030774335.1 Acidobacteriota bacterium
AAGCAATCTTTTTTGAATATATTGCTTTTCTACCAGCGCCAGTTGCTCGGCCTTCATTTTTCCCCGGTACGCCGCCAGTTGCCCGTCCATTTCCCGCCGGATTTGCAGCATTCGTTCTTCGCGCGCATAACTCGACAGCACCGCCTGCAGCTTGTCGTCCAGAATCGTGAGCCGCCGCTCCAGGTCCTCAAGGTCAAGGGCGCCAGGACTCTCCAGCAACGGCGCGCTCGATTCCAGCGATTTCGCTACCTCTGCCAACCGCGCGCTCAACTCGGGTTGAGTCCCTGAAAGCTTCTCAATCGCCGCCGTGATCCGCGCCACGTTCTTCGCAAAATAGGCCTTTAATTCTTCACGAGAAAATATTTCTTTTGGCGTCGCTCGCGAGACTTTCGGAGTGCTCCCTGCAGCGCTTTCTAGTTGCTCCGCCGCCGCATCCACTACCGCATCGGTGCAATACGCCAGACTTTTTAGCGGCTTGCCCAGCCCACCGCGCCGCGACCGTTGGTAACTTTCGAACGCGCGATCTATCCCCGCCAGCGCGGCCTCCAGCGGAATCCCCGCTTTCTGCCACGTCTCCATGATGGCCCAGTCCAGCGGCGACACCAGCAAGTGCGCCCCGCGCTTTTTCCAGAAGTATTCTTCGATTTCCGTGAAGTAGTTAAAGTAATTCCAGTTGTCCATGTAAGTTCTGTAGTTTTCCAATGCCGGTAGCCCGCCGCGCCTCGGGCCGTTGGGTGTGCCCCACACGTCGCATTTACGTGCGGGGATTTTGCAAATGAACAAGCGGATTTTACGTAAGGAAAATAACTATCGCGCCTTCTTCTCCGCCGAATCCGCAGCCGTTTCCCGGACCCGTGCAGTTTTCCCTGTGTCCGCGATCTGATTTTTCTCCCAGATCAGCCGCAATCCCTTCAGTGTCAGAAACGCGTCGGTGTGCTGAATATGTTTCGAGCCGCGCGCCACCAGCTTCGCGTGCCCCCCGGTTGCCACCACCGTGACTTCGCTGCCCAATTCCTCTTTTATGCGCTTCAACATGCCGTCCACCATGTCCACCGCGCCATAATAAAGTCCCGCCTGGATGTGCGTCACCGTATTCGTTCCAATCACTTTGCCCGGATCTTTTATTTCGACGCGCGGCAGCTTGGCTGTGCGCGCAAACAAAGCCTCGGAAGTAATTCCGATGCCCGGCGCAATCACTCCGCCCAGATATTCTCCGCGCGCCGAAATAACATCAAACGTAATCGCCGTTCCGAAATCCACCACGATGCACGGTCCGCCATATTCGTGAAACGCCGCGACGCCGTTCACGATGCGGTCCGCGCCAACCTCCAGCGGATTATCCACCAGCACCGCCATTCCTGTTTTCACACCCGGCTCCACAAAAAGGGCCTTTTTACCCAGGTAAATCCGGGCCATCTCCGTAAGCGTCCAGTTCACCGGCGGCACCACCGAGCTGACAATCACGCCGCTGATGGCGTCGCGATCCAGGCCCGCCAGCGTAAATAGATTTCGCGTCAGCACGCCGTATTCATCAATGGTTTGCTCGCGCGCGGTCGTCAGCCGCCAGTTGGCGACCAGCTCCGCGCCGCGAAAAACACCCAAAACGGTATTCGTGTTCCCAACGTCAATCGTCAGCAGCATATCCTTTTCGCCAAGCTCGCCTTCAGTCGCACCAGACAATGAACCATCAGCGAACTTCCGTCACATCGCCGGCAATCACCGTGACCGTCTCTCCATCGTCGCGCGTCACCCGCAACAACCCTTCACTTTTAAGTCCTGCCGTCACTCCGGTGTAACTTTCTTTACCGCTTGTCACGCGGACGCGCTTCCCGCGCGCGTAGCTCGAAACCGCCTCGAAGCGCTTCACCACGCTGTTCGCGCCTTCGCGCAGCAATTCATTGTAGTCACGTTCAAATTGTCGCAGGAATTGCACCAGCACTTCCAGCCGCGATTGCTTCCTCCCGCTCTCCAGCCGCAAAGAAGTGCTGATGCCCGCCAGCTCCGCTGGAAATTTCTCCTGGTTTACGTTGATGCCGATACCCACAATCACGAAGCGAATCTGCGTTGGCTCCGCGTGCATCTCCGTTAAAATGCCGCCGACCTTCTTTCCACCGATCAGCAGATCGTTCGGCCACTTCAGGTCCACCTGCAATCCCGAGACCCCCTGTACCGCCGCGTGCGCCGACAGACCCGCCATCATGGTCAGCAGCGGAGCCTGTACCGGAGCCAGCTTCGGCCGCAGCAATAGCGTCGCGTAAATTCCCGTCGCACGCTCGGAGTGCCATTTGTGTCCTGCGCGCCCGCGCCCTGCGGTCTGTTCCTCCGCCAGTACTACGGCGCCCTCCGGCTCACCCGCATGGCCAAACTCCAAAGCCACGCGATTCGTCGAGTCCGTTTTAAAAAAGTGGTAAATCCGCTTTCCAAATAGCGTGCCGCGCATCCTCTGGCGCAGCATTTCCGCGGTCAAAATATCCGGCACTTTCTCCAAAAAATATCCGCTCGCCGCCCGCCCTTTGACCTTGACGCCCAACTCCCGCAACCGCGTCACCCACCGAAACACCGTCGAGCGCGATACGCCAATCTCTCGCGCGATCCGCGCCCCGCTGATCACAATCGTGCCGTTTTCCGCCAGCAGCGTCAGCAGAGCCGCCACCTGCCGCTCTGTCGCCCCCGTCACCTTTTCAGAAGATTTACCGCTAACCGCCATGTCTGCTGTCCTTACTTTGCCGAAAAATCCTACCTTCGCTGCCGGGTGCCCACGCGCTGCAGTTGCGTGTGGGGATTTTGGTAAAATTCAGAGCAACTACCCAATGTTCCCGCTCAAGCACGATTTGTCATTCCGAGCGAAGCGGACCGACGCATTTGTTTCTCCTTCGCTCCTGCCTGCCTTGAGACTCGAAGGGCGAAGGAGTCGGTTCGCGCAGTCGAGGAATCTCTCTTTGATTCTTCGCGTCAGCCGCTTCGCCCTACGCGGTGCCAGTCAAGTCTGCCCCCCGCTTCAATTGTGCAAACCGCTCCGTCAGCTTCTCCATCTCAACGCGCTGCGCAGCCAACGTCGCCTCCAGCCCGCGAATAATTTTCTCCGGCGCGCGGCTGCGAAATGTTTCATCTCCCAGTTGTTTTTCTTTCGAAGTGATCGCTTTGCCGAGCCCTTCCAGTTCTTTGCTAATCTTGGCGCGCTCCGCACCGGCATCCACGGTTTCCGTGTACTCCACGCGCAGATCAAACTTCGCGCTCGACCGCACAGCGCCGCCCGTCTGTGCCAGCCGCGCGTCGCCAATTTTTAAATCCGTCAGCATTGCCAACCGCATAATCCCGTCGCGTTCCGCCTCAACCACTGTCCGCGCGCCAGCATCCGTTACCGACAATTCCGCCGCCACTTTTTTCTTAGGGTCCAGCTTCAATTCCGCACGAATGTTCCGCACCGCGGTTATGATTTCCTGAATCAGTCCAAACTCTTCAAGTGCGCCCTGATTTCTCCAGCGCTCCTGCACCTCCGGAAAGCGTTCCAGCGCGATGGACCTCGTTCCCGCCCGCTGCGGAAACTGGTGCCACAATTCTTCCGTCAGAAATGGCATCAAGGGATGCAGCAGCCGCAGCGCAGCCTCAAACACCGCAAACAAATTCCGCCACGCCACCACCGCGCGTTCTTTGTCCTGATTCTGCAGATCCGGCTTGATCCACTCGATGTACCAGTCGCAGAAATCGCCCCAGAAAAATTGGTACACGCCCTGCGCGCCCTCGTGAAACCGGTAATTTGCCAGCGCGTCATTCATTTGCTCCGTCACCGCCGCCAGCCGCGCAAAAATCCAAGCATCGCGCAGCGGCACCACCCCGCCAAGCATATATGGCGCGTTCGCGCGCACTACAGGGGCGGCCAATTCTTCCAGCTTCGCCCCGGACTGCTCGAACTTTTCGAGGTTCACAAATAAGAATCGCGCGGCATTCCAGATTTTGTTCGCGAAGTTGCGCGCGCCACCCAGTCGGTCATCCGACAACACAATATCCGTCCCCGGCGCCGCCATGGACGCCAGGCAAAAGCGCATCGCGTCGGTACCGTACTGCTGATTCAATGTCACTGGATCAAGTCCTGTGCCCTTGGACTTGGACATTTTCTCCCCGCTGCCCGTGCGCACCAGCGAATGCAGGTACACCGCGCGAAACGGAACTTGCCCGGTAAAGTGAATGCCCAGCATGATCATGCGCGCCACCCAAAAAAACAGGATGTCGTAGCCGGTGATCAACAAGGTCGTAGGATAGTAAGTTTTGAAATCCGTAGTCTCTTCAGGCCAGCCCAGCGTCGAAAACGGCCACAGCCCCGAGCTGAACCACGTATCCAGCACATCCGGATCCTGCTCCAGTTGTTCCGATCCGCAGGTCGCGCATTTGTCTGGTTTCTCGCGCGCCACTGTGACGTGCTTGGATTCTGTGCAATACCACGCCGGGATCCGGTGCCCCCACCAAAGTTGCCGGGACAGCGTCCAGTCGCGAATATTCCGCATCCAGTTGAAGTATTCTTCACGCCGGTTGTCAGGAACGATGCGAATTTCCCCGCGTTCCACCGCCGCAATCGCCGGCTCCGCCAGCGGCTTCATTTTGCAAAACCATTGCGTCGAAGCGCGCGGCTCCACAATCGTTCTACTGCGCTCGCACAAGCCCACCGCATGCGTGTGCTCGGTCACTTTCTCCAGCAGCCCTTGAGCTTTCAGATCCTCTACAATTTTCTTCCGCGCTTCGAAGCGGTCCATGCCCGCATAGGCGCCCGCCGCCGCGCTCATCTTGCCTACGTCCGTCATCACATTTATTTCCGCAAGCCGGTGCCGCCGCCCTACTTCAAAATCGTTGGGATCGTGTGCCGGCGTAATTTTCACCGCGCCGGTGCCGAACTCTCGGTCCACCATTTCGTCGGCAATAATCGGGATCGTTCGCCCCGTCAACGGCAGCACCACGCTTTTGCCAATCAAATCCGGATAACGCTCGTCTTCCGGATGCACCGCGACGGCCGTATCGCCCAGCATCGTCTCTGGCCGCGTCGTCGCCACCACCACAAATCGCGTAGCGGCACCCGCGCTTCCATCAGGCGTGGCACTCGAGCCAGCCACTGGATACTTGATATGCCATAAATGTCCCAGCCGCTCTTCGTGCACCACTTCCAGATCGCTCAGCACCGTCAAGCACACCGGGCACCAGTTGCTCATGTAATGCGCGCGATAAATCAGTTTTTCGTCGTACAACCGCACAAATACTTCGCGCACCACACGCGACATCTCCGGCGATAGCGTGAATTTTTTCCTCGACCAGTCGCAGCTCTCCCCGATCTGCCGCATTTGTTCGCTGATGGTCCCGCCGCTTTCTGCCTTCAATTGCCAAACTTGCCGCTCAAACTCCTCGCGTCCCAGCGAGCGGTAATCGATGCCTTCTTCCGCCAGTTTCCGGACGACCACGCGCTGCGTGGAAATCCCGGCGTGGTCGGTCCCAGGTAAATACAAGGTGTTGAAGCCCTTCATGCGATGCCAGCGCGTCAGGATGTCAATCTCGGTGTGTTCCAGCATGTGTCCGATGTGCAGCGAGCCGGTTACGTTCGGCGGTGGAATCACAATGGAAAAAATCGGCGGCGGAGCGTCCGCGTTGGCGCGGAACAGCTCTTCGTCAACCCAGAACTTCGCCCATTTCGGTTCTATTTCCTGCGGTTGATAGGCCTTGGGGATTTCGCGAGCCATCGAGAAAAATTTCTCCACCACGCACTGGCGCAGCCAGCCGTGCAATCAAAACAAAATCTCTTATCAAGAATGAGCTTCGACTATACGAGGGAAAAACCAGTTGCGTCAATTCTGGGGAGCGCCAAATGTTTGCAGTCGGGTGGCCCATCCGTACGGGTTTTCAGGGGTGGGCACTGAAACTTCTTGCCACAATGAAAAAGTTTAGAAAGATTTTGTTTCGAGCAAACGCAGCCATCAAAAGAGATGGGAAGGGAACTACTTCTTTTTCAGCTCGTCTGCGACCAGCGCGGCCACCATCGGTTTCAGCAGCTCCCGCGTCAACGTCTGCATCACATCAGGACTCATTCTCGCCAGCACCTTGGCGATTAGCGCGTCCATGTCAACAGGCGCTGTACTCTCGCTAGTCGTCGGGACTGCTTGCGCCGCGGGTTCGTCCGAAATTACTGTCGCAATTTCTTCAAGTGACGCCTGGCCGTTCGTTGCACGCGCTTCCGTCGTCTCCTCAACCGCGGGCGTTGACTCGCTCGTGGCCCCAACGCCGCTGGGCGTATCCCACGTTGATGTCAGGGGACTCTTCCTTTGTACATCCCAAGGGCTCGCGGGCCGTGAGAACCAACTATTAATCGCCACCGGCTCCGGAGTTTTCTCCTCCGCATGGGCAGGCGCTTCCACGTGTGTCGGCTCATCGTGCGCCACTGGCTCAGTAGCAGCAGTTGCCTCAACTTCTTCAGCCGCGACAACCGTTTCGTTCGGTATAGCTACATCGCTGGCTGCCAACTCGGCCGGTAGCTCCTTCGAATCTTCAAATGGCCGTTCCGTGTCGCTGGATTCGCCGGTTACATATCCAATCTTCTGCTCTTCTGCGGCATCCGCTCGTGGCAGCTTCATCCCCGGCATTTCCGAATATTCAGGCTCCGCAGCTTTGAGCTCGCCAGAACTAGCAGTCGTATCCGAAGGTTCTTGCACGTGCTCTGATGGATCCACCCGCGACGTTTCGTGATAGGAAATCCCAGTCCCACTGGATTCCGGCGAATTTTCAACCGCGGACTCCGCTTCCAGCGCGTTCATCTCGCTCGCAAATGCGCCCATCTCCGTCGGCATTCCCGCCGGCACTTCGCTGGGGACTTCCGCCGCGCTTTCGAATCCGCTTTTGTTTTCCGGCTGCTCCCAGGTTTCGCGCGCGCTTTGTCGCCCTACCGTGTCCGCCACCGCGCTTTCGCGCCAGTCTTTTGCGCCGCTGCCATCGTCGGCAAAAACCGTGTCCGCTCCATCGCGCCGCCATGAAGGCGCGGATTCTTCTGCTTCCTCTTCCTCTTCTTCCGGAACGTCATCCGGTTCGTCATCCGCGGATCGCCAATCGCTGGCTTTTGGTATTTCCGTGTCTGCGGCGAATTCGCGATCGTCCGGTGCGGTCGTGGAGCCCAGCAAATTCCCGAACGCCAGCGTATGTTTTGGCGCGTCAACCCTCGCCGGCTCCGGAGCGGGAGGCTCACCCACAAAGCTTTCGTCTCCAACCACTGGTGCAAAAGAAGCCGGTCCAGAGCTGAACGATACTCCCGCAAGCGGTGAAACGCGAGGAGTTGGCGCTTGCGGCGGCGGTGCCTGCGGTAAAAGATCGGAGCCTTTGCGCGGCGAGGCAGCAGCAGCTTTTTCCGCTTCTTCGGGTTTAAGCGAAACGCCCGCCCTCTGCAGTGCCGCCTTCACCATCGCGATCAGCGGATCAGGGGGAACGAACGGCTTCTTCAGCACGCCATCAGCGCCTACCCGCTGCGCTTCCTGTTCATCCAGTGGATCAAACGCCCCGACCAATAAAATCACGGGAATATGCGCCAGCGAAGCATCTTCTTTTACATACTGGCAAACTTCGTACCCGTTACGCACCGGCATGAAAACATCCGCCAGTACCAGATCGGGATGCAACTCCGATATCTTTCGCACCGCGGCTTCGCCATTGCCCACAGCGACGACGTCGATCCCCTGATCCTTCAGGGCCAGCCCCACCATCCGCTGGATGTTGCTGTTGTCGTCCGCCACCAGAATCCTGGCCACCGCACATCCTCCGCGTAAATCTGAATGTACCGCCCCCGCTGCCTCGCGGGTCACTTTCGCCGATTCTCACGTATTGGAGCACCCTCCACCGCACGCGTCAACGCATCAACAGTTTCCCTGTGTCCCAAGTGAATATGGTGTCCTCCCCTTGGCAACGCCAATCTCCCGATGGGCGCCGTAGACTGTCGACCAATCTCATGCCTCCTCAGGCGGCCACGCCGGTCATACCCTCGTGCCCTCCTGTTTAGCCTGAGCCTAGCGACGGGCGGAGGAGTAACTCCCTGCAGTTTACTCGCGTGCCGGGTGGAGCAATCTCTCTTCGATCACTCGCGTAAGCCAGACTCGCCTTTTGTAAGGATCAGTCTTTCGGTACATCGGAACCAAAAAAAGGCGCGACCCTTAGGTCGCGCCTTTATCAACCATCTCTTTGCAAATGTTCTACCAAGGCACCAACTTCCGCACGCCCTTCTTCTTCTTACTTGTTGATTCCTTCTGCTTGTCGTCTTTCTTCGCAGCATTGTCCTGCGTCGCGTCGGTCTTGGCGCCATCCGCCTTGGCCGTATCCGGGGATGCGGGGGTCGCCGCCGCATCACCACCCGGCGCCGCTGCATCTGCAGAAGCCGCCGGCGCCGCCGAACTCGACTCTCCAGCCGGTACCGCTGAACTGGATTCTCCCGCCGCAGTACCGGATTGTGCAGCGTCCGGCGCGCCGGCCGTTGGCGGCGCACTTCCGTCAGTGGCCGTGGGAGCGTTCGCATCTGCTGGCGCAGTGCCTGGAGTCGTGCCTTCCGTAGCGCCCTCTGTCGCCGCCGCCCCAGGCGTTACCGTCGCCACAATCCCCGTCGAATTCCCGTTTGTCCTCGCCGTTCCGCTTCCGCCCCCCACCACGATACGCGACGAGTTGCCGCCCGTGAGCACATCCGTGGCTGATGAAGTGTCCGCCTCGGGCTCAAGATTTGGCGAGCCCGCCCGCGCCGCCACGCTCATCTCCTTGGTAGGACCCGTTTTCAGTAAACTCATCGGTCTCTTTACCAGGCTGGTACGGGGACGCGGAGCGTTCTGCTCCGCGGTCATCCATGCTTGCGCCTTGGGATCCGGCTGCGGCACCGGCACCTTCATCGCCACCAGTTTGCCCCTGGCGTTGGGGACAAACTCCGACATAGGATAATTTTTTACAATTTGTGAGTAATAATTCGCGGCAATTTCTTTTTTCTCGCTCTTCTCGAAGATATCTCCTAGCATCCAGTAAGCTCGATCTGATTTGCTGTACAGCGGATAACGCCGCGTAACTCCAATCAGCCGCGCCGCTGCCGCTCTGCGGTCGCCTTTAACGTAGTAGTAATACGCAACTCGAAAATCGCCTTCGGCAATCACTTCCTGTACTTCCCGCAAGTGCTGCATCGCTTTATCGGCCAGCGGATCCTTCGGATATTTCTGCAGGAAGGTCTGAAACTCGGCTTCCGCCTCCTTTGCCTCGGTGCGGTCGCGGTCCGGTTTTTCCATCTGCTGGAAATGGCCCATGGCCACCTGCAACTGCGCGTAAGACGCTTCCGGCAGGAAAGGGAAGAACACGATGAAATCTTTGTATCCCGAAATGGCCTGCGTCATGTTGGCCGTGCCGCCCTCTTTGTAATAAGAGTCGGCGATCAGCAGTTTCGCTTTGGCCAGGTATTCGCTGTCGGGATAGGTGTTGATCAGCGTTTGCAGGTTCAGTCGCCCCACTTCGTGGCGCCCGCGCTTGATATCATCGGCGGCGCGATCATAGAGCACCCTGTCCGGTTGGACGTTATTGTTCGCGCTCGTTGATTTGTCTATTTTTTTCTTGCGGTGCAGGATCTGGGCGTTCGATTGCGTCGCCCCCAGAAGTAAAATCCCCGTTAACAGTATTGGCGTAAAAGACTTTGCGGTTGCATACGGCAGAGTACGTAGCAAACAACACCTCTCTGAATATCGAAATCTTCGCCGACCGCTTGACGATCGCAGGCTGGCCTCTGGGCGAAGCTGCCGAACAAATCGAGTATAACCTGAACGAAAGGCCAGTCCCGAGCGAATTTGCCCCTTCGGGCAGGCTAAACTCTTTACTGAGAACCCGTGTCACTGCCTTGGGTTGCCCCGCGCCACCCCGGTCGGCGATGATTCGTAAACCTTTATTCTTTCCCCGCGTCTAATTCCACTCATGAAATCCAAAATTCTGCTGGCTGCGTTACTCCTGCCGCTCCCCGCCGTTTGTCAGGTTGTTCCGGCCGCGTCACCACCTTCCGCAGCCGCGCACATGTTCCGCGGTAACCCTGAGCACACCGGCGTTTACGACGCCTGGGGCGTCCCGCAATTTCACCAGGTCAAATGGAAGTTCCCAACACACGGCCTGGTCATCTCTTCGCCGGCCATCGACGCAGGCACCGCCTACGTCGGCAGCACCAACGGCAATCTTTACGCCGTGGTCCTCGCCTCCGGCGCGCAAAAGTGGAAATTCAAAACCGGGGCGCGTATCACCTCGTCGCCCGCGGTTGCGCAAGGAACGGTCTACGTCGGCAGTTACGACGGCAAGTTTTACGCCGTGGATTCTGCCACCGGCACGCTGAAATGGAAATTCCAGACCGCCGGCGAACACCGCTTCACTGCGAAACACATCCACGGCTCGCTTCCGGAAGCCGAGTCCATGCCTGACCCTTTTGATTTTTACCTGTCTTCGCCCACCTTGTCCGCTGGCGCCGTTTACTTCGGCAGCGGCGATGGCAACATCTATTCACTTGACGCCGCGAGCGGCAAACTGAACTGGAAATTCCAGACCGGCGACGTCGTGCACGCTTCCCCCGCGGTTTCCGGCGGCACCCTTTATGTTGGAAGCTGGGACAGCTACTTCTACGCGCTCGACGCCGCCACCGGCAAAGAGAAATGGCGCTTCAAAACCGGCGAAGACGCCGGCATCCACAACCAGGTCGGCATTCAATCGTCCGCCGCCGTCGCAGACGGCATCGTGTATTTCGGCTGCCGCGATTCGAATTTCTACGCCCTCGATGCCGCCACCGGCGAGAAAAAATGGGTCTTCAACAATAAAGGCTCGTGGGTCATCACTTCGCCTGCGGTTTACGATGGCCGCGTCTACTTTGGCACTTCCGACACGAAATTATTTTATGGTTTCGAATCCAAGTCCGGTGGAGAGCCCCTCGTGTCGTTGAAATTTACCTGGCCCATCTTCTCTTCGCCCGCCATCGCCGGCGACACCGTTTATTTCGGCAGTCACGATGGCACTCTGTACGCCATCGACCTCAAGACCGCCCAAGTCGCGTGGTCCTTCAAAACCGACGGTGCGCGCCAGAATCTCGCCGGCCTGTCCAAGCCCGATGGCACCACCAACTACGAAGCGGTCTTCACCGAAAATTTCTACGAGGCCATAGTCGTCGGAGTAAACAAGCTCTTCGCCACCGGCGCAATCCTATCTTCCCCAGTAGTCGCCGGCGACTCCATCTATTTCGGCAGCACCGACGGCAACCTCTACGCCCTCAACTAACCTTTCAATGATTTCTTCTAAGGGAATCAAATTCTGGTCGTCAAACTTCTTAAACCTTCAAGCAACCAAATTGTCATCCCGAACTTGCTCGCCTGGGCGAGCGCGAAGCGGAGGGATCTGCTTCTTTGCTCCGACGGCTGGCCTTACCCTTTCCGTCGTCTGCAAAAAGTGGGAATCCTTCATGGAGGATCGGCAATACCGCCAGAGAACATCACAGCCGAACCTACAAAGCCACCGTCAACTCCACGCTAGCCGCTGCAGGAATCCTCGCCCCGCCCGCCGGCGTCTGATCGATCACCGCGCCATGAGGCCACTGCGGAGCCGCCACATAATTCACCTTGCGCTTCAGACTCGCCATATCCAAGCGGTGCTGCGCATCACTCTCGTTCAAGCCAATCAGGTGCGGCATCATATACGCTTTATCGCGATCTCCCTGCGACACCAGCACATCCACTCGAGGAGTCGCCGCTCCCATCCCCGGCTTGGGATTCTGCATCACCACCGTGTCCGGTAGCTGATTCGGAATCGCAATGTTGGAGACTTCTCCAATCTGCAACCCGGCGCGCAGCATCTCGATGCGCGAAATTCTCAGCGTCGTCCCTTCCAGCCGCGGAATCGTCAGTTGCCTCTGCCCGAGACTCAGCACCACGTGCGCCTGCTGCGACACTTTCATCAGCAATCCCGCCGTCGGCGTTTGCCGCACCACCACATTCGCTGGCAAATCGGTGTACACCCGGTCCGCCACCCGCAAAACTAGCCCGCGCGATCTCAAAAGTTGGCTCGCCTCGCTCACACCCTTGCCCACCAGATTCGGCATGGTCACTTCGCGTCCGTGAATCGCAATACGCATCGCGGTGATCGCGCTCAGAAATGCCGCCGACGCCAGAATGAATACCAGCAGCGCCATCCTGCTCAGCCATTCCAGTCGTTCGCGCAGCGTCATGGACACGGTTTCAGTGAACTCCTAATTATGCGCAACTGTCGGCGTTGCCGAGGCGGAAGCCGTTGCCGCCGCCAGTGGCGGCGCAGGATATTCCGGCAATTTATCCTTACTCATGTCCGCGCGTTTCACTTCCAGCTCACCAAACAGCAGCGACGGACTGATGATCGTCGTCGGGGGGCCGCCGCTGCGGTTGCTGATCAGCGGATCATTTCCCGCGGCAATCAAATCGCTGCGCATCGCGCGTACGTCCAGCTCATTGAACACCGCCCCACGCACCAACTCCTCATGTCCATCGTTCGCATACACGCGGTAAAGCAATCTCGGCGCGTTCCCCGGCCCCAGAGTCTCCACGCGATACGCGTAGGGAAGTCCCTGGTCTTTCACAATCTGAATGGCCCGCTGGCGCAACGCTTCAGGCGTTTGCGCCTCGGAAGGCTTCACTACCAGCACCCCCAGTCCCGCCGCAGGAAAAACTCCGGGGGCCGCGCGTCCATGTCCATTGGAAGCCGGAAAATCGCGAATCGGCTGTCGTCCCAACAGATAATTGGTCAACGTTCCGTTGTCGATCACCGTCACCCGCTGGGCCTTCACGCCTTCACTGTCCACCGCGTAGCTACCCACCGTGCTCTTACCTTGAAATTCCTTCATCGCGGGATCGTCAACCACGCTCAGAAAATTTGGTAGCACCCGCGTCTTGTAGCTCGACGCAAACGATCCGGTGGTGCGATTCGGCTTGCCCAGTTGTGGCTTGCGCCCCAACACGTTTTGCCCGATCAGCGAAACCACCACGTCGTTCGCGGCGTCCGGCGCGAACAATACCGGGCCGCGGTATTCCTCTTCCACGATGGGTGCGTTTCGCAACGCCACCACGGTGTCCAGCATTTTCCGGGCGTCCCTCAACAACGCATCGTGACTCGGCAACTCCTCAGGCCGCGCGACCATGTACGCCGGATTGCGCGTTACGCGCATCCCGTCCGCCGCCTGCGCCGCGCTGTTCAATTGCAGGCCGTAAGTCGCGCGCCCGTCGCGCGTCACCGTGCCTTCGGAATTTACGAAATACTCATTTACGCTCGTAAACCGCGCCGAAGCCGTCGAGGACTGCACATCCGGATATTGCTTATACAGTCCGGTAACATCCTCGAGGGTTTTCTTCCATTCTTTGGCGTCAACTTTAAGCGTGGTCACCGGTTCTACCGCCATCAACGCCGGAACTCTCGCGAAGTCGTCGACCGCCGTCGGGTCCGCGCTGAATTGCTTCAGCGCCGCCTGCTTTTCCGCGAACGCCTGCCCCGCGCCTTTATACGCTTCGTCGGTAGCCATCCAGATCTGGTGCCGCAGCGCGATGGGATCGTTATCCAGCGGCAGAATATTCGTCTCGCCCACGCCCTGCCCAAAATAACTGTCCTGCTTGTAGTCGCCGATGCGCACCACCACGCGCAGGATTCGCACGTGCACTCGCTGGCTTTGCACCAGCGCACCGTAAGCCGCTTCGGCGCTGAAATCATCCACATCGTTCACGCGGTACTCGATGTAATACGGCGCCTGCACCTGATCCATTTTCAAATGGGAATAGGACCGCGTCAGTTCCGTCAGCAAAGCTTCCAGCAGCGCATCGCCTTTCGCCGCCGCGACCGCAGCATTCATGGCCGCCGCATTTGCCGCTGCAGTATCCGCCGCCTCACGGGCCGATGCGTTGCCCCCAAAAGTGGGGCGGCAAAGGAGGATTGTCGCGAGAAAAATTGTTCCGATTATTTTCTTCACGGCTTCGCTCCTTCTTCAGGAACAGTCGCCGTTTGCGCCGCCACCGCCGCCGTATCATTTTCAAATCTCGGCGGAGGCAGAATCGGCGGACGTTCGTGCGCGTGCGCTCTCTTCTGCACTTCCATCTCTGAAAAAATAATTGCCGGAGCCACCGCAGCTACCGGCACGCTCCCGCTCTCCGCGCCACAAATTCCGTTGAAGACATGCTCCTGGTCGCTGGTAGCCACGATGCGGGTAAGCGCTGCCAGTGGCGTCCCGACAATGTCCACGCCGCGCACCAGTTCATCCGGCCGCCCATCCACGAAGACTTTGTAAACAATCACCGGCAATACCTGAAACGCCTGCGGCAACGAGCGCGTTGTCAGTGTAAATCCGCCCTGAATATCGTCGAAGTACAACCCGTATTGCTTCCCTTGTTTCTTCGCTTCATCAATCAAGCGTTGCCGCATTTCTTTTTCCGGCACCGTCTTGCTCGACGTCACAATCAAGTTTCCCTGCCTCCCCACCGGCATCAGTCCCGGCTGGTTTCTCCCGTGCCCGTTCGAAACACCAAAATTCTTAATCGGCATGCGCGACATCAGGAAATTCTTCAACACGCCGTTCTGAATCACGTCCACGCGCTGCGCCGGCGTCCCCTCATTATCGAAATCATACGAACCCGCGAGCTTAACGTCGCCAACTTGCTTCGTCGTCGGATCGTCCGTCACGCTCAGAAATTTCGGCAGCACTTCCTGGCCCACCATTTTCGTGAACGTCTGCCCTTCTTCCTCGTCCTTCTGACGGTGTCCTTCCAGCCGGTGTCCCAGCACTTCGTGAAAAAACACCGCCGCCGCCCGTCCGCTCAGCAGCGCAGGCCCATCGTAAGGTTCAGCCACCGGAGCGGCGCGCAACGCTTTCAGATCCGCCGCCATCTTTTCCGCTTTCGCCGATAGCTCGTTCTCCGACGGCAATTCCTTCGCGCTGGGCGCCTGAAATGTTTCCACGCGTAGCAATTCCATGCCGTCCGCCGCGCGCGTCTGCGCTTCTATAATCAAGCGTGTCGAAGCGCTCGGCGTCACCACCGCGCTCCCTTCGCTCGTCACCATGCGTGAATTCGAATTCTGTACCTGCAGCATCACGCTTCCGAAATACACTTCCGGATATTTGCGGAATATCGCCGAAAGCCGTTTTACTTCGCCTTCCCACGTGGCCCGGTCCAGCGTCACCAGCACCTTGGCATCGCCGATGTGTACCGCCGAAGCTTCCTTCGAAAAGTCCGGCGACTTATCCTCTTCCTCCGCGCGCACCGCCGTATTCGTCCGCACATTCATCAGCGAAGGCACCGCGCGCTTGTACTCGCGGTCCGTCAGCTCCCAAAGTACGTGCCCGATAGCATCCTGATCATCGGAAAGCGGCAATGCCCCGGAAGTCATTCCACTCGCTCGGCTCTGGCCATGGGTGTTGTCCAGCGCCTGCGTGCCCACGCGCATGGTCACGTCCGCTTGCCGCCGCTTCGCCGCCGCGTCCGTCAGCAGACTCCCATACGCGCCCACCAGCACCACATAATCCTGGTCATACACGGTGTAGCTCAAGTAGTAAGGCGCTTGATCCGTTTTAGCCAACTCCGTATTCGCGCGCGAAAGCTCCGCCTGCATCACTTTCAATACCGGATCAGCCGCCATTTTCTTCGCGTCTATCGCCGATATGGCAGGCCTTGCCGTGGTCGTCGCGTCAACTTTCGCCGCCGGCTCATGGTCCGCGGCCGCCCATCCCGCCGGCGCGATCGCCAGTCGCGCGCAAACCACTCCGCAAGCCGCCACGCGCAAAATCTCCGCCAGCCCTACACTCCGGCGCCCAGGTCTTTCAGCTGTGCCAGAAATAAACATTAACGATGAACTCCTATCGGTTTGACGATTCAGATTTCTCAGTTCTGCAAAAACAGGTGGAGATGGCGAGTATGCATCAGCAAAAAGCGGCGCGCAATTTAGCTGTGACCAAAGCGTTCTTTTTCCGCCAGACGAGCGCCATTCGCAAACTCGACTCCCGTCACTTTGCTGCGCCCTTCCTGTTTGACGGTCAGAACGCGCAAAACGGTTGCGTCCCCGCAGGCCACGCGCAATTCACCCTCCTCAATCAGGATCGTGCCCGGCTCCTGTGGCGCGCGCCCCCTCTGCGCTGGCTCGCCCCAAAGTTGGCAGGTCTTTCCTCGAAAAGTCGTGAACGCGCCCGGCCACGGCGCAAATCCCCGCATGCGGTTGTAAACGTCCCGCGCCCGCAGCGTCCAATCAATGCGCCCATCCTCTTTCGTCAACAATGGCGCGTGCGTGGCCAGCGCGTCATTTTGCTTTTTGGGAGTGACCAGCCCGTCCGGCAGCCCCCGCAAGGTCTCTATCATCAGCGCCGCCCCGATTTCCGACATACGCGCCGTCAGCTCCGCGGCGGTTTCGTCCGCCTCGATATCCACTTCTTCCTGCAGCAGCATGTCTCCGGTATCCATGCCCACGTCAATTCGCATGGTCGTCAGCCCCGTTTTTGTCTCTCCATTCGCGATGGCCCAGTTTATCGGCGCGGCCCCGCGATATTTTGGCAGCAGGGAAGCGTGCAGATTGATCCATCCGCACTTCGAAATTGGCAGCAGGCTTGCGGGAATAATTTGCCCGTAAGCAATAATCACGAAGCATTCCGGTTCAAAAGTTTGCAGCAGCTCCTTTGCTTCCGGCGCGCGAATTCTTTCTGGCTGCCGCACTGCAACTCCCGCATCCAGCGCCGCCTGCTTCACCGCAGAGAATGAAATCTCCTGCCCGCGCCCCCGCGGCCGGTCAGGTTGCGTAATCACCGCGACAACCGCGTGCGCCGGATCTGCCAGTATCGCCTTCAATGTCGGCACCGCGAACGCCGGTGTGCCGCAGAAAACAATTCGCATCAGCTTCCTTCCAGATGCCCTCGTAGAACCCATTGTGAAGCGACGGTTTATCTGCTTTGACGTTACGACTGCTACAATAGTTCCTGGCAGGAATTCGGAGGGATATCGCGCAAAGCTAAATACTCAACTCACCACTCGCCCTGTTTTCTCAGCTTCTTGATTTTGCGCCGGATCAGGTCGCGTTTCAGCATGCTCAGGTGCTGGATGAAAAGTATCCCATTCAGATGATCGATTTCGTGGCAGAACGCTCGCGCCAGCAAGTCCTCACCGCGAATCTCAAACTCTTCGCCTTTGGCATTCTGCGCTTTCACGGTCACAAATTGCGGTCGCACCACGTATCCGCGAAATCCCGGAAGCGACAGGCAACCCTCTTCCTCGCGCTTCTCGCCCTCGGCATGAATAATTTCCGGATTGGCGAGCACAATTTTGGCTTCGGGATTCTTTCCGCCGGTCACATCCACCACCGTCAGGCGGATATTTTTTCCGATCTGCGGCGCCGCCAGCCCCACTCCTTGCGCCGCGTACATGGAAGCGAACATGTCCTCGGTCAGTTCTTCCAGCTCGGCGTCAAAAGTCTCAATTGTGGCCGTCGGCTTCTCCAGAATCGGATCGCCATACTTCACTATCGAATATATTTTCCGCGCCGGGCCCACAGGGCCGGCCGGCAAAGCCTCTGCGCCCGCTTCGGTCACTACCTCAGAATTCGTCAATTTGTCGGGCATAGTTGTCAAAATTTCGCCGCATCTCCCCCAGGGAGTCTCCGCCAAATTTTTGCAGAAAAGCGTCTGCCAACACAAGGGCCACCATGGCCTCGCCGGCCACGCCCGCCGCCGGCACCACGCACCAGTCCGAGCGTTCGTAGGCCGCCTGCACCGGCTCCTTGGTAACCATGTCCGCGGTGCCCAGTGCTCGCCGCAGCGTCGAAATCGGCTTCAAATATCCGCGGACCACCACGTCCTGCCCGTTGGTGATCCCGCCTTCAATCCCGCCGGCGCGATTAGAAGACCGCTGGAATCTTTTCTTCGCCGCGTCATACGAAATCTCGTCCTGTACTTCGCTCCCGTACGACCCCGCCCCGCTCACGCCCTCGCCAATCTCCACGGCTTTCACCGCTTGGATGCTCATCACCGCCTGCGCCAGCCGCCCGTCCAGTTTTTCATCCCACTGCGCGTGGCTGCCAAGGCCCACCGGAACGTTGTGAGCCACCACTTCAAAAATTCCGCCCACGGTATTTCCCGCTTTCATCGCCGCGTCGACTTCCGCTCTCATTTTTTCCTGCACCGCGCCATCCACGCAGCGCAAGGGAGATTCTAGGTCGTCACTTATGCCCTTAACCTCATCCCATGTCGCCGCGCGCTCCAGCGCAAAATGCCCCACGCGAATCGTGTGGCTGGCGATTTCCGTACCCAGTTCGCGTAGCAGCAGTTTTGCGAAGGCTCCCGCCGCCACCCGCGCCGCTGTCTCCCGCGCCGAAGCGCGCTCCAGCACGTACCGGGCGTCATGAAAATTAAATTTCTGCGAACCCGCCAGGTCCGCGTGCCCAGGCCGCGGCGCCACCAGTTTTTTTTCTTTCCCCGCCGATTGCGCCGACTCTTCCACCGGCAAACTTAATTCCCAGTTGGCCCAGTCGCGATTCTCGATCCGCAAAGCCACCGGCGCGCCAATGGTCTTACCGTGGCGCACCCCGGCAAAAATATCCGCGTGATCCTTCTCAATCTTCTGCCGCCCACCGCGCCCGTAACCCAGTTGCCGCCGGTGCAGCTCATGATTAATGAACGCGACATCCACGGGCAGGGAAGCAGGCAGCCCCGAAACAAACGCTAGCAGCGCCTGCCCGTGCGATTCCCCCGCGGTATAAAAATGCAGCATCAGCCGTCGCCACTCCAAAAGTTTCAGAATTTCGCTTACGTGAGTAAGCTCAGGAGTGTATCCGTCGAACCGCACCCCGTCCAGTCGCCCGAATCAATGCCGAACGCTCCCTTCGCCAATAAGACTTGAAGTCATCGGCACGCGCATCGGATGTCATCCCGACACCTGCCCGCCGTGGCGGGCGGGTGGGGGGACCTGCTTCTGCCCTTGGGGGCTTCAATCGGGAGCTTGCTCATCGTCCGCGTCTAACCGAAACGGTCCGCTCGTCAGCAGAGCTGCGGGAGATCGACCCGCAATTTTCGTCGCCAGGTCCTAGCTGGTCGTTTCCGTCGGCGGAAACATGCGTTCGAATTCAGGATCACCCAGCAGCCGCGCCATGTCCGGGTCGCGCCGCGCCCAGTTGGGGTCCTTGAATCCCACATCGTACGCTTTGCGCAAGGCATCCAGTGCTTCCGGCTTTTTCTGAAGTAAGGAAAAAACACAAGCTGCGTTGTATAGAATCGAAGCCTCATTGGCTCGCAAGGTCATGGCCATGGTGGATTCCCGCATCGCATCTTCCACGCGGTTCAGTTCGGCATAATATCCAGCCACCAGGATGCGCGCCCGCGCGTCTTCGGGAACCTGCTTCAAGTGGTTTTCAAACGCCCCCACCGCCCGCAGTTGGATGTTCTTCCGGATTTCTTTCTTCCCCAATGATCCGAGCGCATTCAATATCGGCACATACACGTTGTAGTCTTCGCCGCTGGCTTCCAGCGCCACCTCGGCCACATCCGCGACTTCGCGGTACCGCCCCGCGGAAAACAGCGCGCGGCAAAGCAAGTAGTACGCTCCCTCGCAGTCTTTCTTCCTTTCGATAGCCTGCTGCACCATGCGCACCGATTCAGCGTGCAGGTCTGTGGCGTACAATACCCACGCCTGGCTGACCTGCACTTCCGGCAAGTCCCAGCGCAGCGCCACCGCCTTGCCAGACGCACTGCGCGCGCGCTCCACCCAAACTTGGTCGCGGCTGTAATTGCAGTAAAACATCGCGCACGCATTTGCGCAGGCGGCGTACGCCAGCGCAAAGCTGGGATCAATGGCTACCGCGTTCTCAAACATCTGCAGCGCAAATTCCAGGTCTTGGCGCGTTTGCCGCCGCGCGTAACGCTTGCCGCGCAAGTACAAATCATAGGCCTGCAGATTTTCAGTGGGTTTGATGGATAGCGCTTCCAACTCCTGCGGAGAGAGCGTTACCCGCAGCGCTTCTGCTATCTTCCGCGCAATTTCGTCCTGTACTTCGAAGACGTCCTTCATTTCCCGGTCGTAGCGCTCGCTCCACAGCGGAAAATCCGTGTTCGTGTCCACCAGTTGCGTGGTGATCCTCAATCGGGTTCCCGCTCGCCTCAGCGTCCCCGTCAAAACATAAGCCGCTTTCAGTTGCTGCCCGATTTGCCCGGGTGTCACCGGCTTGTCGCGAAACGCCAGCACCGTCGGCCGCGAGTATGTATTAATCCCTCGGATCTTCGACAACTCCGTGATGATGTCTTCCGTAATCCCGTCGCGCAGATACTCGTCTTCCGTCACCTTGCTCAAGTTTTCAAAATAAAGCACCGCCACCGATTTCGTGCTTGAGGTTGCCTTCACCGCGCCACTCTTGCTCTCGCCCCCGCCCACGGCGCGTTTGTTTCCCGATTCCAGATCTCGCTTGAGTCGTGTCAGGTCGGTCTTTAACTCCGTTGCCGACTGGCATCGCAGCGTGCGGTCTTTCTCCAGCAGCTTCGACAGAATCCGCCCAAACTCTGGCGGGACCCCCGGATTTTCTTCCACCATCGGTACCGGATCGCGATTCAGAATGGCGTCAAAAATTAATGCCGAAGTGTCTCCTTGAAACGGCATCTTTCCGCTGGCCATCTGGTACATCACTGTCCCCAGCGAAAACAGGTCGGTTCTCGCATCCACTAATTGTCCGCGGGCCTGCTCCGGGGACATGTACAAAACAGTGCCGACCGCCGCCCCCGGGGAAGTCAGCCCGCCGCCCACCATGGTGTCCATCTCCGCGCCCGCTGTTCCTGACGGCGATACGACGGGCTCAATCTTCGCCAGCCCAAAGTCCAACACCTTCACCTGTCCCCGGTCGCTGACAAAAAGGTTCGCCGGCTTGATATCCCGGTGCACGATTCCTTTCGCGTGCGCCGATTCCAGCGCGTCCGCAATCTGAATGGTCATGGGAAGCAGTTTTTCCATGGGCAGCGGCTGGCGCGTAATCATTTGCCCCAGCGTTTGCCCTTCCAGCAGCTCCATTACGATGAAATGCTGGCCGCCATCCTGTTCGATTGCGTGGATAGTGCAGATGTTCGGATGATTCAGCGCCGATGCCGCGCGCGCCTCGCGCTGAAAGCGCTCGATCAATTGACTGTCCTGCGCCATCGATTCCGGCAGGAATTTCACTGCCACACGCCGGCCCAATCGCGTGTCCTGTGCCTCGTACACCACGCCCATGCCGCCGCTGCCAAGTGTTCGTGTTATTTCGTAATGCGAAATGGTCTGCCCAATGCGGGAATCGGAACTTATCATGGCCGGACGATACTATTCGGCTGCCATGCAACGGTCAAGCCGCCGTCAAATTCTCTCCAAAATGGACCGGTGGCCAATCTTTTTGACATCAATTGTGAGATCCGGGTAAACCTGCAAGCAAACTCACGCGGGCGAGGGTGCCGTGCCCGATCCCTTTCGGTTTGTGAAATGTCATTCTACCTCTGCTTCCTGCTTTCTCTTCGTGACTTCGATTTTCTCCAACCGCCGCACATGCATGATCAATCCCTGCGCACTTCACTTGACGCCTGTCATCCACGCAGTTACGCTTTCCTCGCGCCAATTTGTATCAGGTCATCAGCAACAAAAGGCCATCGTGGCAGGCACCCCACTCCAGATCGGCAGCGAAGCAACTTCAGAACCCAAACTATCGGTTGTTAATGTCTTAACCGATTCCGCCAAAAGTTGGGTCGCCAGCGTCCAGGATTATTCGCTCCTATCCTTCCGCTCCGTAAAAAATATTGCCACCGGCCCGCGCTATTTCCAGGACACTCTCGATCAGATGGACGACATCGGCGTCGGCTCGCTGCCCATCGTGCTGCTCTCCGGATTTTTTATCGGCGCGGTCATGGTGTTGCAGACCGGTTCGCAGTTCACGCGCTTCGGCCAGGCCGCACTCACGGGAGACGTCGTCGCCATCGCGCTGGTCCGCGAACTCGGCCCCACGCTCACAGGCATCCTCGTTGCCGGCCGCTGCGCCTCCGGCATCGCCTCCGAACTTGGCTCCATGCTCGTTACCGAACAGGTGGATGCCATGCGCGCTATGGGCACCGACCCCAGCCGTAAGCTCGTCACGCCCCGCGTCGTCGCTACCATCCTGATGCTGCCGCTGCTCACCGCGCTCAACGATTTTGTCGGCCTGCTCGGCGGTTGCGTCGCTTCCGTTTTCTCGTTGCGTCTTGGCGCCGTCGAATTCTGGACTCGCGCCATCAAAGCTCTCGATTTTGCCGACCTGATGCAAGGCTTCACCAAGCCCATGGTTTACGGCTTCATTCTCGCCACCGTCGGCTGTTACAAAGGCTTGACCGTCCGTGGTGGCACACAAGGAGTCGGCCGCGCTACCACCCAGGCCGTGGTCGTCGCCTCCGTAATGATCATTGCCGCCGACCTCTTCTTAACCAAACTCGCTCTCTTCCTCGGCGACAAACTTTTCTAACCTTTCGACAAATCACCGTGGATTTATTTTTTCTTCTTCATTATCAATACCTGAAAACTCAGACCGGTCATTCCGACCGGACTACGCCTCTTCCCCACCTTCGCTCCTGTTTGCCCTGAGCTGGGCCGAAGGGCGAAGGAGTAGGCCCACATAGCGGAGGAAAGTCTCTTCGATCGATAGCGTCATCCGGGTCTCACCGCGGTCTCCATTAACCATCGCCCCGACTACCCCGCTATAATCCTTACACTCCATGTCCGCATCAACGCCACCCGCCACCTCCTCGAAATCCGCTGTAGTCTTCGACAACGTCTACATGGGCTTTGGTGAAGGGGACATCCTCCGCGGCGTTTCCTTCTCCGTCCCCGAACGCGAAACTCTGGTGCTCCTGGGCGAAACCGGCACCGGGAAAACTCTCACGCTCAAATTAGCCGCCGGCTTGCTGAAACCCACACGCGGCAGCGTCACCGTTCTCGGCCAGGAAGTTTCCACCATGTCCGAGAAAGCCCTGCTCACTCTCCGCGAGCGCATTGGCTTCGTCTTCCAGGAGGGCGCGCTCTTCGACTCCATGACCGTGGGCGAAAACGTTGCCTATCGCCTGCGCGAAGAGCACGTGAAAGAAGAAGAAATAGAGCCGCGCGTTCAGGAAGCCCTCCAATTCGTCGAACTCGAGCACACCGCCGCTCAGTTGCCCTCCGAACTATCCGGCGGCATGCGCCGCCGCGTTTCCATTGCGCGTGCCCTCATCAACCGCCCTGACATTGTTTTGTACGATTCGCCCACCGCGGGGCTCGATCCCGTCACTTCGCAGACCATCATCACGCTGATCATGCGCCTTCGTGATGTCTACGGCGTCACCGCGCTTCTGGCCACTCATCGCCTGCAGGACGGCTTCGCGCTCGCCAACTTTCGCTTCGACAAGCAAGCCAAGAAGGTTGTGCATACTTCGCCGGCCGCGAGTTTCGGTGACGCTCAAAAACCCGTCGCGACTCGCTTCTTAGTCTACAAAGACGGCCGCATCTATTTCGAGGGTGACCCCCAGGAGATTGCCGCATCGAAAGATCCATATCTGCGCCGCTTCTTGGTTTGAATATTTTGAATATGCTGTAGTCTTGTTGCACTCGGGAGGGGAGTGCTAATGGCCCAGCGGAAGCAACTCACCTGGACAGAGTTACGCGTGGGGTTATTCGTGCTCGTCGGCCTCTTTGTGCTGGCGGCGGGAATTTTCTATGTAACCGGCGCGGGGATACTCGGCCCCAAATATCGTCTGAAGACCTACCAGGCGGACGTTTCTGTCTTGGCCAATGGCGCCCCCGTGCGCGTAGACGGTGTCGACGTCGGAAATGTCGAATCCATCACGCTCGTCCCGCGCAGCCAGGCGCAGCCAAACGCTAACGGGAAAACTAAAAATATTGAAATCGTTATGCGCCTGGACCGTCGCTTCCAGCCCGACATTCTCACCGACTCCGCGGCTAGTCTCGTCACGGAAGGTGTGCTCGGCAACAAATACATCAATATCTCTCGTGGCTTTACCGGCGTTCCCCTCACAGATGGTCAGGAAGTTCCAGCTTCCGAAACCCGGGAAGTTTTAAACAGCATCCAAGCGCTTTCCGATTCCATGCAGGAGATTCTGAACGACATCAAAGAGGGGAAAGGCACCATCGGAAAATTGCTGACTGATCCGCAAGCGTACGATCGCTTGAACAGTGTCTTGAACCGCACCGACAACATGATCGGCGGCATCCAGGCCGGTCGCGGCACACTGGGCAAGCTCGTCAACTCCAATGACCTGTACGACAAAGTGGATAAAGGTGTGGACAACATAAACGCCCTGGTCACCGACGTGCGCACCGGGAAGGGAACGATCGCCAAGCTTCTCAACGATCCGACGCTCTACGACGAAGCAAAACAAGCCCTCAACAATGGCAACGCCGTGCTGAACGACGTGCGCGCCGGAAAGGGCAGCCTCGGCAAACTCGCCAACGACGATGCGCTTTACAACAAGCTGCGCGACACCAGCTCCAACCTTGCCGAAGCTTCCGCCAAGCTCAACGAAAACACCACCACTGCCGGCAAACTTTTCTCCGACCCCAAGCTGTATGACAATCTTGCCGGCCTGTCGGGCGATTTGCGTTTGCTCATCGGAGAGTTTCGCCAGAATCCGGCCAAGTTCCTGCGCATCAAAGTGAGTATCTTCTAGAATCTTGAATTTGTAAGCGACTTAGGGCCGTCCCGTGCATTTGTAATGCTTTTGTAACAAACAATTCATACTATCCACTGCGGTGCAAAAACCGCCGCGTGCACAATAGAGCCCATGGAAAATACCGAAGTACTGAAAAAAGAGCCCCGCACCGAAGCCAGCAAATCCACGTTGCCGCAGCCCGGTCGTCCGGTCCCCAGCCGCGCCTATCCCGGGGCGCTGATCGTCGTCGAAGGCACTGACGGCTCCGGAAAAAGCACGCAGCTTTATTTATTGAAGCGCTGGCTCGAAATTGGCGGTTACCGCCTGCACTTCACTGAATGGAATTCTTCTCCGCTCGTAAAATCCGCCACGCGCCGCGGAAAACAACGCCGCCTGCTTACGCCCACCACATTTTCTCTCTTGCACGCCGCCGATTTTGCCGATCGTTGCGAGCGCCAGATTATGCCCCTGCTCCAGGGCGATTATCTCGTGCTCGCCGACCGCTACATTTACACCGCCTTCGCCCGCGACGCCGCGCGCGGCTGCCCGGCGCGCTGGTTGCGCAATCTTTATCGCTTCGCTCCCGTACCCGACATCACTTTTTATTTTCGAGCTCCCCTCGACGTCGCCGTCCACCGCATTCTCAGCGGTCGCCCCAAATTGAAATATTACGAAGCCGGCATGGACCTCGGCATGTCTTACGATCGCGCCGAAAGTTTCCGCCTGTTTCAGGCGCGTATTCTCGAGGAGTACGACAAAATGGTGGACACCGACAACTTCGTGGTCCTCGACGGCACCATCCCCGTTAACAAACTGCAAAAGCAGATGCGCGATATCGTGGCCTCCAAAATCGATCTCAAGCGTTTTGCTCCCCGAATTCAGGAAGCGGAGTGATTATGCCCGATCAGGAAAAAGGCCAGGAAAAAGCCCGCGAAAAAGAACGTGAGAAAGAACGTGATCGCGAGCGCGACAAAGATCGCGATAAGGAAAAGGATAAGTCTCCTGCCCCTGACCCTGTCGTGGAAACCGCCGTTGCCCCTCCACACGTTGTCAAAAGCGCCTCGGCCGTCGAAGAGGAAGCTTCTCACTATTTCTTTGGCGAGCCCCTCGTCGGTTTCGATCCCGCCGAAATCACTGGCACGCTCGTGGTCATCGAAGGTATGGACGGGTCCGGGCGCTCCACGCAGATCACCTTGCTTCAGGAGTGGCTCGAGTCCGAAGGCTTCGCCGTACAGACCAGCGGCCTCCGCCGTTCCAATCTCGTCGGCCGCGACATTGACCAACTCCTCGCCAAAAACGCCGTCACCCGCCTCACCCTCGCGCTCATGTACGCCACCGATTTCTTCGATCAGGTCGAGCATCGCATCCTGCCCGCGCTGCGTTCCGGCACCGTAGTCCTCGCCGACCGTTTCATCTTCACCCTCATCGCCCGCGGCGTTGTCCGTGGCATCAATCGCGACTATATGAGCGGCCTTTACGCCATGGCTCTGCGCCCGCACCTCACTTTTTGGCTCAACGTGCGCCCCGAAACCGCCTTCGGACGCGAATTCCGCAAATCCCAGGCCATCAGTTATTGGGAAGCTGGCCGCGACATGTCCCTCTCTCACGACCTTTACTGGTCCTTCATTCGCTATCAGACTATGATCAAACGCGAATTCGAGGTCATGGCCAGACGCCACAATTTCATCGAGCTTGACGGCGAAGCCAGCGTCTCCAAAGTAAACAAAGAGCTGCGCCACCGCATTGGCGAACAACTCGGCATTCGCGCCACCAAGTACACTCCTTCCGCGGCGCTCGCGCATCTTTGGCGCTAGCTCACTGAATGTCAGAACCGGTTCACATCGCAGCCATTGACGCGGGTTCCAACGCCGTGCGCCTGGCCGTCGCGCGCGCTTATTCCGCACTCGACATCGAACCGCTCTACGACGAGCGCTATTCCCTGCGCCTCGGAGAAGGCGTTTTCCTTCGCCACCGCTTCAGCGAAAAAATCTTCAAAAAAGGTGTGAAAGCTTTTTGCGACTTCAAAGAAACCATGGACGAGTACGGCGTCACCAAATATCGCGCCGTGGCCACCTCCGCCACCCGCGAAGCTCGCAATCGCGACGCCTTCATTCGTCGCATCCGCCAGAAAGCGCACCTCTCTCTCGAAACCATCAACGCCACCGAAGAATCTCGCCTCGGCAGGGAAGCCGTCTTCGCCGCACTCGGCCCCGAATCTCAGCCGCGCTGCATCATTGACCTTGGCGGCGGCAGCCTCGAGCTCAGCATTTTGCGCGACCGCGCCGTGGAGCAAAGCGCGCATCTCGGCGTTGGCACCGTGCGCCTGATGACCACGCTGAATCTTCCTGGCGTCATTCGCCCTTCGCAAGCCGAACAGGTTCGTAAATATGTACGCGCCCTCCTCGAATCGAAATTACCGAACCGCCCCAATCTCGGAGAACAAATTGCCGTGGCCCTTGGCGGCAACGCCGAAGCCCTCGCCGCCATTGCGCCCGGCCCGCGCGAACACGGGCTCCCCATGTTGCAGCTTTCTCTGTTACGCGACCGTCTTCCCGACATTTTGAAGCGCAGCGTGCGCGAGCGCATGAAAACTTACGGTGTACGCCGCGACCGCGCCGACGTCATGGGCATCGCCGCCATCACCTTCCTCACCATCGGCCGCTACCTTAACGTGCGCTGCATGGCCATCCCCGCGGTTGGCGTGCGCGAAGGCATCCTCCAGGAAATCGCCCACGATGCTTTCTCGCGCAAAGAGCCGCACCGCTACAACGCCGCCGCGCGCCAGATTATTGCCAGCACCAAAAGTTTTGCGCGCCGCCTCGAAAAAGATCAGGTCCATGCCGAACACGTTCGCGAGCTCAGCATTCTGCTCTTCGACCGTCTGCAGCCCGTGCATCACTTGCCGGCACAATCCCGCGTGCTGCTGGAAGCCGGCGCTTTGTTGCACGACATCGGCCACACCGTCAGCCATCAGGGCCATCACAAACATGGCGAATATCTGGCGCTGAACGGCGACATCCCCGGCCTCGCAGGACGCGACCGCGCCATCGTCGCCGCGCTGGCCCGCTATCACAACCGCAAATCCGAACCTGCCACCCATCACACCGCCTATTCCTCCTTGTCCAATCTCGATAAGCGCATCGCCCGCCGCCTCGCCTCTATCCTGCGCATCGCCGAAGGATTGGACCACTCGCACCGCCAGCGCGTCACCAACATCCACGCCTCCTTCCCGCGCGGCTCCGTCGCCCTTCAATTCAACGCCCGCGGCGACGCCGCCGAAGACCTCCGCGACGCCAGCCGCAGCGCCGACCTCTTCGAAAAGGAATTCCACGTCCGCCTCTTTTTCCGCCAAATCGGCACGTAGCGGATCAGGAGATGACCAGGGTAATTAAGGCAATTCGCCGGGTGGCCACCTTGCGCCTTTGCCTCTAGCAAGGGTGGAGGCTGTTCCGGGATTTCTATCGCGGCAACGAACCCTTAGGTCCACAAACAACTGATAAACTTCCTGTGACTCATCCTAGGAGCGAATAGAAAATGGACCTGTATATCGTCCGCCACGGCATTGCCATAGACCGTGAAGACCCCAAGTGCCCGCCCGACCCCGAGCGCTACCTGACCCAAGACGGCATCGAAAAGACAAAACAAGCCGCCAAAGGAGTCCTCGCCCTCGGCATTACCGCCGACGTCTTAATTTCCAGCCCGTACGTTCGCGCCATGCAAACTGCGGAAATCTTCGCCAGCGCCCTCGGCTTCTCAAAACAAAAAATCCGCCACAGCGATCTGCTTTTGCCGGGTGCCGAACCCACCCTTTTCTTCCGCGAACTGGCCAAAGACAAACATTCCTCCGCTGTTTTCGTCTTCGGCCACGCCCCGCACCTCGACGAACTGATCGCCGCCGCCTTCGCCGCCAAACACAACATCACCGCACTGAAAAAATCCGGCGTCGCTGCCCTCACCCTGAAGCGCATCTCCCCACCCAGCGCTCAACTCCTCTGGCTAGCCACCCCCAAAATCCTCCGCCGCGCCAAATAAAGATTTTTCCTCGCTCGGCAATCAAGCGATTTCCGCAGTTGAACTCGGGTGGCCTACCCTTGCGGCTTTGCCTTTAGCAAGGGTGGGGCATTTCTCCGAGCTCAAATTTTTCCACGGATGCGTCCGCGTAGCGCCCTTTAGGGTGCCCCACTCGTCGACGTTACGAGTGGGGTTTTCATAATCGACCCCTAAAAATTTACCTGATCGCGAATGAGTCGAATCTGGAATGATTCGAATCTGGAATTAGCCAAATTTAGGCTTGAAAAACTTCGACGCGCTCGTCCCGTCTAAACTCCATCCTTGGCAATACTCACAGCAAACCGCCCAGATGTGTCATTCCGAGCGCAGCGAGTCGACGCTTTCTCCTTCTGCTTCGCTCGTGCGAAGCAGTCGACTCGCGAAGTCGAGGAATCTCTCTTCGCTCTATCGCGGAGCCAAAATGTTTTGAAGGTTTGAATTTAGCAAACGAGAAAAAATCTAGTCCGAAGCTCCCGCCACCGCATACAAAACTGGCTGCGGAGCTTCATCCAGCGCCACAACCTTCGCGCTTGTGCCCGTCGAAGCCGCCCGCACCACCATCGGCACGCCCAAAACCGTCTCCAGCAAATGTTTCGCCGCCGCCAATTTCGCCGCACTCTCCAAGCTATCCGCCAATTTCGGAACCATCAGAGTAATCGCTTCCGCGGAAGCTTCCATCTTTAGTGCTGCAGCTGATTCCACTCCAACTTTGTGCAGCGCCCGCCCCAGCCGTATCACTCCCGCCAGCACGCGCACGCTCTCTTGCTGCCCCGGGCTCAATTTCGCGAACTTACCATCTTCCAGTGCCGGCTCCGCGCCGCGGTGATACCTCACCGCCCACGCCACCGTCTCCCAATCCTCCCGCGTCCATCGCGGAGGCGCGCTCATCCCCAGCAGATATTTCCGCGCCGCCTTCCGCGGGTGCTTCTGGTCGCGCCCCACTGCGTGCAGCAGGCTCGCGGCCTGCATATTCCGCCGCAAATTCGCGTCCGCTAATACCGGCATCGCTTTCCGGCGCCGCAGCAGATCAAATATCCGCAGCGATATTCGCGCCACCCGCGCCGCCTTGCGAGGACTCGCCTGCGCCGCCCGCGCACTCGCCTGCAGCCTGGCGAAAGACGCCGCCTCCAGCCGCGCCCCGTGCGGCAAAGCATGCCTCCACTTGTTCCAGATGCTGGCTTTTCCCAACGTAAGTTGCCGGTACGTCTGTACCCGCTTGCCGCGCTCGCGCCGCAAATTCTGCTTCCACGCCTTGCGCACTGCGCCGCCCACATCTGCTTCCGCTTTAACTTTTTCCGCCAGCACATCCAGATCGTGGATGTCTCCCAGCAAATCCTGCAGCCTCTTCAAATTTTCATTCCACGCCGCGTGATGCTCTGGCAAAAGGTTCTCCACCGTGTAGCGCAGCCGCTTTAACCCGATCCGCAACGCATGCCACGGTTTGGGCTTAGTGCTGCGCAGCGCATGCGCGTGTAGCTGCTTAATCTCCTCAAACCGCTCCCACGCCAGGCATTCCGCGGCCAGCCCGCCCACCGGAACGAATTTCACCCGTTGCCGCAAACGCCGCTCCAATCGCTTCCAGGCCTTCTCGTCAAATTTGCCCGCCACCCGCAGCAGTTCGGCCCGCAGTTCAGGCTCGTCCGATTCGAAGACGCCATGCATGTGCACACGCACGGGATCACTCGCGGGCGCCAGTTGCTTCACCCACTCCTCCATCACCTGCTCGTCCCGTACCGCTCCCAGCGCCCGAAACAGTTTCTTCGTCCTTTTCCGCATTTCCAGCCAGGCCGTGTCCGGATCAATCTCTTCGAACATTGTCGCCACCGACCGGCACCGCCGTATGGCCACCCGTAAATCGTGCACATTGTCGCGGTCCGGCGAAGATCGCACCTTATCCAGTTCGGCGTGCACCTTGTCCATGGACTCCGATAGCTCTCGATGTTCCACCAGCGGGCGTCCTTGGGGACGGGAAGGGATGGTAGTAACGCTAGACATGGGGGTGAATTCCTCGACAGATTAGTTTGGGTGGGAGGGGTCCGTCCAAACGAGGCTATAGCCTAGCCTTTCGTTGCAAACCCGTCCAGTCCAGCGCCTGCCTCCACAATTCCGGCAGCATTCCGACCAAAATCAAGCCCATCAGCACGGTTATAGCGCCAGCAATCAGAAATACCCACGACGGGTTCGGATGCCCCAGTCTCAACATGGCGAACTGCGCCACCGGTTGCAGCGCCACGCCTACAAATGAAAGCAAGTTGGCCACCGCGATGGTTCGCCCCTTTTCGGCCGCCGCCGGGCGCCGCTGAATCAGCGCATTCACCGGCACCACAAAGAAGCCGCCCGCAAAACCCAGCACCGTCAGGTAAGTAAGCACCATCGTGAAGCCTATCCCGCTCCACGACAGCAGCGCACACATCACCAAAATCCCCGCCAGGCCAGGTATCACCATGCCCGTCTGAATTTTTTTCCCCGACACGAGTCCCGCCGCTAGGCTGCCCAGCCCGATTCCCAGACTCAATCCGGCCAGCAGATAACTGCTGTGCGTCTCATCCAGAAAAAGCACGTCCGCGCCGTACAAAACAATGTTCAGCAGCAGCAGCGAACCCAGAAACCAGAAAAACGTGTTGGCCACTACGGCAGTGAGCAGCATGCGATCGCCGCGCATGTGTCGTAGTTCCGAAAAAAATTCTCGCGCGAAGTTCCAGTCAAATTTCCGTCCCGGATCTGCCGCCGGAACTTTCATAATCCCCAGGCTGATCACCAATCCCACCGCCGCCAGCACGATAAAGATCACCCCCGACCACACCTGCCGCCCACGAAAGGCATGCGCGAAAAATCCTCCCGCCAGTGCAGCCACGATCGCTGCCAGCAAAGTCCCAAACTCGATAATCCCGTTCCCCCAGCTCAACTTCGCCTCCGGCAAAAGCTCGGGCAGCAACCCATACTTCGTCGGCCCAAAAATCGCACCGATGGTACTCATCAAAAACAATGCCGCCGCAGCCCCACCCAGCCTCTCCGTCGCCAGCGCCCACGTCGCCAGCCCCATCACCGCCAATTGACCCACCACCGTCCAGATGGTCACGCTGCGCTTGCTGTATTTGTCCGCCAGAAATCCGCCAGGAATCGAAAACAGCAGGAAGGGAACCGAAAACAACAGCGGCACAATCAAAACAAACCACAATTCCCGCTCCTCCTTGGTCGCCGCCGTCTCCAGCACCAGAAAACTCACCAGCCATTTCAACGTGTTGTCGCTGAACACCCCCTGAAACTGCGTAGCAATCAACGCCCAAAACCCGCTCGACGAGGTTTGGCCAGTCGGGGAGAACATTCTCTCGGGAGTATTTTGTGAAGTGAACGACATGCGCGGGCGAAGTCTATCCGTTTGCGGCATGCCACAGCAAGGGATCGGCTCATCACCTCATCTTTGCGATTAACGACCTCGCAGCCCAAATCTGTCATTCCGGCCGGAGCGGGCCGACGCTTTTTCCTGTCCTTCGCTCCTGCGAAGAAGTCGGCTCGCGCAGTGGAGGAATCTCTCTTCGACCTATCCGTGAGTATCACTGCTCGTTTTTCTCGCACAGACTCCTCCAACTCAACAAAAACCCACATTCCACGCTATAATTATTCGGAGATGATTTACGTAGACAAGGTTTCCATGCGCTTCGGACCACGCATCCTCTTCGAGGACGTGACCTGCTCGTTCCTTGATGGCCGCCGCTATGCCATCAGCGGTCCCAACGGCGCCGGCAAATCCACCTTGATGAAGATCCTCACCGGTGAGCTCGATCCCCCCAAAGGGTCCGTCACACGCCCCAAAAAACTCGGCATCCTCCGCCAGGACCAGTTCGCCTTCGACCAGTTCCGCGTCATTGACACGGTAATCATCGGCAACGCCCCGTTGTGGGCCGCCCTCGAAGAACGCGACAAGCTTTACTCCAAGCCGCACGACGCGCTCACTGACGCTGACGGTATGCGCCTCGGCGAGCTGGAAGGCATAGTCGGCGAAGAAGGCGGCTACACCGCGGAAGCCGATGCCGCGATTTTGCTCGACGGCCTTGGCGTCGAAAGCTCTTTGCACGAGCGCCAGATGGGCGAACTGCAGGGCGGCCAGAAAGTTCGCGTGCTTCTCGCGCAAGCCTTGTTCGGCAGCCCCCCGGCTCTGCTCCTCGACGAGCCTACCAACAACCTCGACCTGGATTCCGTGCACTGGCTGCAGAATTATTTGCTCGAATACGAAGGCGTGCTCATCGTCATCTCGCACGACCGCCATTTTCTGAACAGCGTCTGCACCCACACCGCGGACATCGATTACGAAACCGTGATCATGTACAACGGCGGCTACGACGACATGGTCATGGCCAAAACACAGATTCGCTCGCGCATCGAAACGGATAACGCCAATCGCGAGAAAAAAATCGCCCAACTCAACGACTTCATCGCGCGCTTTTCCGCCGGCACCCGTTCCGCGCAGGCCACTTCGCGCAAAAAAGAAGTCGAACGGCTGCAAACGACCGAGCTCGCGCGCTCCAACATCGCCCGCCCCTACATTCGCTTCGCCATCGAGCGCGGTTCAGGCCGCCATCCGCTCGAAATAAAGAGCGTCGCCAAGTCCTACGACGATTTGAAGGTCATCAAGCCTTTCTCCGCCAGCGTCAGCCGCGGAGAAAAAATCGCGCTTACCGGCCGCAACGGTACCGGCAAGACCACCTTGCTGAAATCCCTCATCCGCAACGCCGAAGGCTTCATCGACGACGCCGAAAAGGTTTTCCCCATAGATGGCGGCAGCGTGAAGTGGGGACACGAAGTCACCGTCGGATACTTCCCGCAGGACCATCGCGACTCCGTGGTTTCCGATTTAACGGCCATCGAATGGCTCTGGCAGTTCAATCCCCAATCCACGCAGGAAGAAATTCGCGGCCTGTTAGGTCAGATGTTGTTCAGCGGGGAAGACGCGCTCAAGCAGACCAAAGCGCTCAGCGGCGGCGAAATCGCGCGCATGATTTTCTGCCGCCTGATGCTGCAAAAACCAAATTTCCTGGTCCTCGACGAACCCACAAACCATTTGGATCTCGAATCCATCAACGCCCTGAACATCGCGCTGCAAAAGTACGATGGCACGGTCTTGCTCGTCACCCATGACGAAGACGTCCTCGACGAGGTCGCCACCCGCATCTGGCATTTCAAAAACGGCAAAATCGAAGACTTCAAAGGCCCCTACGCCGACTACCTGATCATGTCCCGCGAAAAAGCCTCCTAAGCAAACTTTCCGGCGCCACACCCCCATGTGTCATTCCGAGTCCCGCCGGGTTCCAGGCCGGTGAGGAACCTGCTTTTGATTTTTCCTCTGTGCCTCCCACGTTGAATTCACGTGTGGGATTTTGCGAATGAAGGAAGGCCAATCCAGCAACTCGACCCTGCGCAGTCATTAAAAAATCAGTGCCCGCCGCCCGAGATTTCCCGCACAATCGACCCCACAAACCCCTTCGCATCCCCAAACAACATCAATGTCTTATCATCGTAATAAAGCGGATTATCAATCCCCGCAAATCCCGCGCTCATCCCGCGCTTGATCACCATCACCGTGCGCGCCTTATCCACATCCAGAATCGGCATTCCATAAATCGGACTGCTCGCATCCGTCCTTGCCGCCGGATTCGTCACGTCGTTCGCGCCAATCACCAGCGCCACATCCGTCTGCGCAAAATCCCCGTTGGCGTCGTCCATTTCCATCAGCTTGTCGTACGGAATATCCGCTTCCGCCAGCAGCACGTTCATGTGTCCCGGCATGCGACCCGCTACCGGGTGAATTCCGAATCGCACATCCACGCCACGCTTGGTCAGTACATCGTAAAGCTCGCGAACTTTATGCTGCGCCTGCGACACCGCCATCCCGTATCCCGGCACAATCACCACTTTGTTGGCCGCCGAAAGGATTCCCGCCGCCTCTTCCGGGCTCGCACTGCGCACCGGACGCACCTCCGCGCCGCCTGCCACCGCCGCCTGCTCTTGTCCGAACGCTCCAAACAGCACATTCGAAAACGAGCGGTTCATGGCCTTCGACATGTTCACCGACAAAATAAATCCCGAAGCGCCATCCAGCGCGCCCGCGATAATCAGCAACTTGTTGTCCAGCACGAAGCCCATCGCCGCCGCCGACAATCCCGCGTAAGAATTCAAAAGCGAAATCACCGTGGGCATGTCCGCTCCGCCAATGGGAATAATCATCAGCACTCCAAAAATCAGCGGCAGGATCACGATCAGCGGGTACAGGTAAACCTTTTCTGGATGCATCACCAGGATCACCGCCACCACCACGGCAATCGCCAGCACCATCAGGTTGACGATGTTCTGACCCTTGTAAGTAATCGGCCGCTGCGGCAGAACTTCCTGCAGTTTTCCCGCGGCCATCAAGCTGCCAGTAAATGTCAGCGACCCGAGAATCACTTCCATTCCCAGAACCGCCATCATGAATTTCGGCACCGCCGGCGCGCGTAGATAAAACTCCGCGGTGCCCACCAGCGTCACGCACAACGCGCCGAACGCATGGCTCAGCGCCGTCCGCTGCGGCACCGCCGTCATGGCTACTTTGCCCAGCGGAATGCCGATGATCGCGCCCAGCACCAGCGCCGCCGCCAGCCATTTATAATCCACGATGCCGTGATGCAGCAGCGTCCCGGCCACCGCCAGCAGCATGCCCGCTTCGCCGGCCCACACTCCGCGCCGCGCCGTCGCCGGCGAACTCATCCACTTCAGCGACAAGATAAAGAGCGCCGAGGCGATCAGGTAAGTCACTTCTATCAATTGTGTGGAGGCCAGCTCGGGCATCATGATTTCTTCGGCCCGCTGGATTTGAACATTTTCAACATGCGGTCGGTAATCAAAAAGCCGCCCACAATGTTGCTGGTCGCCGACACAATCGCAATCGTGCCCAGCACCGTTGCGAACGTGCTTTTGTGTTCTCCCGCCAGGATAATCGCGCCCACCACCGCAATCGCGTCCAGTGCATTCGTCAAAGACATCAATGGCGTGTGCAGCAGCGGAGAAACCCGCCGGATCACTTCAAATCCAATGAACCCCGCCAGCATGAACACATAAAGACTCGTCATCAAATCCAGTTTCATGCCTTGTTCGCCTCCCCGGTTGCCGCCGGTCCCGCCGTGAAGCCGGCATCGCTTGACAAAGAGGGCAGGGAATAGAGCTCCCGCAATCTCTTGTTCAAAATCTCCCCATCGCCCGTCAACAACGTCTCGCGAATAATGTCATCCGTCATATCCAGCCGCAGTTTTCCATCCTTCACCACGTGCAGCAAAAACGTCGCCACGTTCTTCGAATACATCTGGCTCGCGTGATAGGGAACTGTACTCGCCAGGTTAAACAATCCAATAATCGTAACGCCATGCTGATCCGCGATTTCCCCGGGCACGGTCAGCTCGCAATTTCCCCCGCGCTCCGCGGCCAGATCCACAATCACCGAACCCGGCGCCATTCGCTTCACCATCTCGCCGGTCACCAGCACCGGCGCTTTTTTCCCGGGAATCACCGCCGTGGTAATCACCACATCGCTTTCCGAAACCACTTGTCCCAGCAATTCCCGCTGCTTCCGGTAAAATTCTTCGTCCTGCGCTCGCGCGTAGCCGCTCGCGTCCTGCACATCTTTCGCCTCAATCGGCAGTTCCACAAATCTTCCGCCCAGGCTCATCACCTGTTCTTTCGCCACCGGCCGCATGTCATAAGCGGAAGTCACCGCGCCCAACCGCCGTGCCGTCGCAATCGCCTGCAGCCCCGCCACGCCCGCGCCGATAATAAAAACGCGCGCAGGCGTAATCGTCCCCGCCGCGGTGGAAAGCATGGGAAAAATTCGCGGCAGCGTGTCCGCCGCCATCAGCACCGCCTTATATCCGCTGATGGTCGCCATGGACGAAAGCACATCCATGCTTTGCGCCCGTGTAGTCCGCGGCATCAACTCCACGGCGAACGCCCTCGCTCCCGTCGCAGCAATCTCCTGCACGCTCTCCTGCGAACCCAGCGGCCGCAAAAATCCGATCAACGCCTGGTCGTGCCGCAGCAGTGGGACATCTTCTTTTCCCGTGCGATCGTTTGCGCCGTAACAAAGAACCTGTACGATCACATCCGCGGAACGAAACACTTCTGCGCGGTCCGCCGCGACCTTCGCGCCCTTCGCTGCATATTCCGCGTCGGGATATCCCGCACTCGCGCCCGCCCCAGCCTCTACCAAAACTTCCATCCCCGCCTTCGCCAGCACAGGAACCGCCGCAGGCACCAGCGCCACGCGCCGCTCACCCGGATAAATTTCGCGAGGCACGCCTACAATCATGGACAGTCCTCCTGTAGTGCGTGGTTCATTGGCGGGCACTTACCATTGTGGAGTGGGCATCGTTGGCAGGCTAAGTCAGATACTTCAGCGTAGTCTCGATAAGTTCCGCAGTTCCCTTGTAAGGATCGCCAGGGCTGTCGAATTCCATCGAGCAGTAACCTTTATATTTCGCATCCTTCAAAATTCCAAACGTCTTCGCCATATCCACGTGAAACGCTTGGCCCTTCTCGTTCACCTCCAGGGCCTTCACATGGCTGATGTTGTAAGCATGCGCATACATTTCCTTGATGCCGGAGTAAGCGTGCTCCTCGCGCCCCGTCGTCAGCGTATTCGCAAAGTCCGGCAGCGCGTGCAGCCAAGGACTATTCACTTTCTCAATCACCTTGACAATGAAAAACGGGTCCTCGCTCACAGGGTTATCGTTTTCCATATTCACCACAATATTTCTCGTCGCGGCATACTCCGCCACACGAGAAAAACTCTCGGTCGCCCGTTCCACGTCCGGCTCCGAATCTTTAGCCTTTGACATATTGGTCCGAATGCTCGGCGAACCCAGCAAAACCGCCGCATCCAGCCACTGTTTGCTGAACGCCACCGCCGCGTCGCGCTCGGCTTTGTCAGCAGCGTACGGGCTGTGCTCCCCGTCCACCGCAACATTCACAATCGCCCCGCCCGCTGCCTTCACTCCCGCGCGGATCTGCCCGAGATACCTGGCATCCAGCGAGCGAAAGTGCTCGCTCCACGGCTCAATCTTCTTCACGCCAAATTTCTCCGCCACGTGCGCCGCAAAATCCTTTATCTCAATCTTGCCGCCGCCCTCGCCATCTTTCCGCCCGGCAACAAAATCCCTGAACGGATAAGATGCAATCGAAATCCGCTCGCGTGGCTCGGTAGGAAACGCGATGTTGGGAAGGGAAGTCGCGGCGAATAGTGGTCGCAGCGCCGGCCAAAATGTCGCACCTGCGGCCGTCGCTGCGGATTGAATCAGAAATCGTCTTCGTGTCGTATGCGTCAAAGCCGCGCCAGTCTAGCAGATTCAAATTTGCCGCGCTACGCAATCGGACTTATAGGCACTATGATCATGCCTGGCTATTGCTGACATTCGATACGCTTGGCACGCTCCTTGCGTTGGAGATGCAATTGAAAGAGTTCCCGCGCACTTTGATTAGCACTTTACCCCTCTCACGATTTGCCGCTTGCATCTTCCTGGCGCTGACCGCTCCTGCCGCCCTCTTCGCCCGCCCTCAGGCTGACCCGCATCACCCCGCTCAGGATTCCGCCCGCGGCGCCGTGCAGACCCAAATGCGCAACGTCATGTATCACTTCACTACTTCCTCCGCGGTGTTGATAAAAACTCTGAACGGAGAACTCCAGCCCAACGATGGTGCGGATTTTCCCGTTTTCGAGAACAAGGATTCATTTCGCCTTCGCATCACCGCCGCCGAAATCAGCATCGCCTCCGCCGACCTGGCCAGCATATTCAATTCTTACGCCTTCGCGCGCGCCAACAGCCCGCTGAGCGGAGTTTCCATGACCATCGAGAATGGCAAGCTGAAAATAAAAGGTAAATTGCACGACGTGGGGGTCATCCCATTCGAAACGGACGGTTTTCTCAGTCCCACGCCCGCAGGGAAAATTTTGTTGCGTATCGGAAAAGTGAAAGCCCTGCACGTTCCCGTGAAAGGCGTCATGAATTTATTTGGCGTGGAGATCGCCGATCTCATAAAGAACGGCAAGGTTCCGGGGGTAGCGTCCAGTGGCGATGATCTTATTCTCGATCCCTCGTTGGTCTTTCCTGCTCCCCATATGGAAGGCAAGATAACCGCCGTCCGTGTCGAGGGCGCCACCATTGTCTTGATATTTGGCCAAAAGAATCAATCCGCGAAATTTCGTCAGGGTGGCAACTATATGTCGTTTCACGGCAATCGGCTGCGCTTTGGAAAGCTGACCATGACCGATGCCGACATGATTCTGATCGATATGGATCCCAGCGACCCGTTCGATTTTTTTCTGGATCGGTACAAGGATCAGCTGGTGGCTGGCCATGCGAAACTCACTCCCAGCTCTGGCCTGCGCATTCTTGTCAAGGATTTCAATAAACTGGGAAAATCATCTGCCGGACAATCCAAAAATGCGGTGGAACCAGCGCGGTAATCGCACCAACTTCCCACCCCTTCACTGCAAACTCACCTGCGTAAATCCCAATCCTGTCAACATTCCCGAAACCGTGTTCCGCGCATTCTGATCCGCCGACTTCAAAATCCCGTCCACCACCGCGGACTGCTGCAGTTGCCTCTCGGCCTCCTGCCGCACTTCGCTCTCCAGATTCGGATCCGGCGAAGAAAATAATCCGGTGTCCCGCGAATAAACCCTGCTCTTCGCATTATCAATCCGCGTGCTGAACACTTCCGCCGGCGGCAGCCGCAGCGAAATACTGTGCCCCTGCACGGTCACGTCGCTGGCCCTGATATTCTCCAGGTTCACGCCCGCCACAACCTCCCCATGCACCACCAATAAAATTCTGTCACCCGCCAGAAACTTCGGCAGATACGCGTTGTCGCGTGCCCCGCCGATAATTTTATCCATCGTGTAGCTCACCGTCTCCAGCTTCTGCAGCCGCTGGATCTGCCGCACCACCGTCGGCTGGTCCACATTGAACCGTATTCCGCCGCCGCGGAACAATCCCATCAGGTGCAGCAACCCCACGCCGGTAGATAGCCACACCGCCGCTCCGACAAACAAAATGGTAATCAAGCTCCCCGCAAAGATCCCTTTCACCCAGGAAGCGGACTTGCGATCCCGCGGCACTACAACAGTTTCGTCGTTGATAGACATTTGTGAACCCATCCGAGTTTACCTCGAATCAAAGTTTCATAGCCCGGTACACATGTGCCTTTCACGTGCTCGCGCAAGAACGTCGTCGCCAAAGGCGTATGATAAAAGGGGTCCCATGTATTGGAGCGCCATGAGTAAAACCGCACCAAGCGACGCGATTCGCCACCAACTCAAAGAAGTCGCCGCCGAAGTCAAAAATCTCGGCGGCTTCTCCGGCTTCAGCAACGGCGAGTGGCTCTTCCACCTCATGGAAAGAACTTTTCGCAATTTCTCCATCCAGGCCGCCACAAAATCTTTCGCCCTTGAATTTCCTGGCCGCACCCGCGCCGAAATCGCTGAGCTCCTCATCGCATCCGCTTCCAGAAAAGCCGCGCTCGCCGGAGCCATCACCGGCGCTGCCGTATCCGCCGACGAATTGGTCGGACTCTTCACTGCGGGAGAAGCCGTCGTCGGCATTCCCGCCAACATCGCGGTAGCCGCCGCCGCCATCTGCTCCGAAGTTTTCTTCACCGCGCGCATTCAGTTGCAGCTCGTCGCGCGCCTCGCCGCCCTCCATGGCGCTTCTCTCGACCCGGAAAATCCCGATGACCTTTTGGCCATCATGAATTTCGCCTTCGGCGGTGCCGCCGCCCAGACCGTCAGCAAAGAAGGCGCGAAACTTTCCAAAGCCGTCGTCGGCCGTTACTACGCCAAAAAAGAATCCTTCGAGCTCCTCAAGCGCTTCGCCAAAAAACTCGGCTACAAACTCTTGCGCCGCTCCATCGTCAACGGCATCGTCCCCGGCGTCTCCATGGCCATGGGCGCGCTCTGGAACAAGCGCACCACCAAAACCATCGGCCGCAATGCCGTAAAATATTTTTCCAGCCGCCCCGCCCTCCTGCCCCACGCCCCGCCCCCGCCAGTCCTCTCTCGCTAATGCCGGAAAGTTCGCTCGCGCACCTCTGAATTCCCCCGCGACCGCCAGTCGGATTCCTAGCGAACTGGGCCGGCGCCTTTTTCCTCCTTCGCTCCTGCCTGCCCTGGGACTCGAAGGGAGAAGGAGTCGGCCTAGGCAGCCGAGGAATCTCTCTTCCCGGTCTCTGGCGTGCGCCTTTACAACTTCTCTCGCATTCGTCGCTTGTACCAAGTTCAGTTGCCCGCAACCCCATCCTGCCCTAAGATATTCACGTGCCGGAGTGGCGGAATGGCAGACGCAGAGGACTCAAAATCCTCCGGTCGCAAGGCCGTGTAGGTTCGACTCCTATCTCCGGCACCAACCCTCAATAAATTTATTGACGCGTTTTTCAACGATAGTTATACCTATTATATGTATATCAACCTGATCAGCTCCATATTGGAGCTGCTTTGCCTCCCCATAATTGCCATTTCCGTTTTCCGCAGTCGCAAAAAGTTGAAGACCCTTCTTTACGCCGCTTGGGCCGTAGTTACCGTCATGGCCGTGACGATGCTCGTAGTTTTGTACCTCATGCCCGCACATCCTGAGCCGTGGGGGCCCATCTCCATTGCACTTTCGCTCATGGCCGCCGCGTTTCTCGCCGCGGTTCATGCCCAGCACACTCGCATGCGCATCGCTCAACGTGCGGGCATCCCAACTGCATGATTGCGATGAGTCCAAGGTATTCCGCCCGGCGGCTCCTCATTTGACGGCGCCTCGACAAATCTCAAAAAACAATTAATCACTTTTATTGAAACGGTTTAATATAACCCCGCCAGTTTTACGTCGCGGCGAACGCACATTATAATTCAGCTTCCGTCCTTAGGAGGAGTCCAATGTCCAGGTTCTCTCGGTACTGCCTGCTTGCTTGCACCACAGTTGCGCTGATTGCGCCGGCAAGTCGTGCCGCACAAACCAAGCGCGCTCCCGCGCAGAAAACCGCCTCCGCCAAAACCTTCCTCCACAAAAACTGGCAGATCCAGTCGTCCTGCGACGACAAAGCTCCCGCTGAAAAAATTTCCGCCACCGGCTTCGACACCACAAAATGGCATCGCGCCGATCTCCCCGCCACCGTAGTCGGTGTCCTGGTCAGCGACAAAACTTTGCCGGACCCGAATTACGGCACAAACCTCAAGAATTTTCCGGGCATGTACAACGACCCGCAAACGTTTTTCGCCAACGCCGACATGCCCGCAGGCAGCCCCTTCATTTGTTCCTGGTGGTATCGCACCGAATTCAAAGCCCCCGCTGGCGGCGCCGGTAAAACCGACTGGCTCCATTTCAACGGCATCAATTACCGCGCCAACATCTGGCTCAACGGCCAGAAAGTCGCCGACGCCAAAGACGTCGCCGGCACCTACCGCACTTTCGAATTCAAGGTTTCGAAATATCTCAAACGCGGCGCCACCAACACCCTTGCCGTTGAAATTTCCGCCCCCGGCAAAGACGACCTCGGCATCACCTGGGTAGATTGGAATCCCACCCCGCCCGACAAAAACATGGGCATCTGGAAAGAAGTCTTCCTCACGCAAACTTCCGACGTAACCGTGCGCAATCCTTTCGTCGCTTCCAAGCTCTCGCCCGATTACAAATCCGCCGCGCTCACCGTCGCCGCCGACCTGCAAAACACCTCCGCCAAACCGATAAAGGGCATCCTCCGCACGGAAATCGATAAAATCAGAATCAGCCAGCCCGTCACCCTTGAACCCGGCGAAAGCAAAACCGTCCGCTTCACACCCGAAAAATTCGCCGCGCTCAAACTCGCGCACCCGCGCCTCTGGTGGCCCTACACCATGGGTGAACCCTATCTCTACAACGCAAAAATTTCCTTCGCCGTCGCGCGCCGCGAGAGCGATTCCGCCTCCACCACCTTCGGCATCCGCGAAGTCACCTCCGAACTAACCGACAGAGGTTTTCGCCTCTTCAAAATCAACGGCCGCAGCGTGCTTATCCGCGGAGCCGCCTGGGCTCCCGACCTGCTCCTCCGTTGGGTTCCCGGCAGGCTAGACGCCGATTTGGCCTACGTCCACGACATGGGCATGAACACTATCCGCCTCGAAGGCCGCCTGGATCACGAAGAGTTTTACGAAAAGACCGACCGCCTTGGAATTCTCGTCATGCCCGGCTGGACCTGCTGCGACGCCTGGGAACGTTGGAAAGACTGGCACGCCGATCAGAAGGACATCGCTGCCGAATCTCTGAAAAGCCAGATCCACATTTTGCGCCAGCATCCCAGCGTTTTCGTCTGGCTCAACGGCAGTGATGGCCCGCCGCCCGCCGAAATTGAAAATATGTATCTCGGCATTCTCAAGGATCTCGACTGGCCCAACCCTTCCGTCTCATCCGCCAGCGACTCCGCTACCACCGTCACCGGAAAATCCGGCGTCAAAATGACCGGTCCGTATGAATACGTCCCGCCGGTCTACTGGCTCACCGACAAAGAAGCCGGCGGCGCTCACGGTTACAACACGGAGACCAGTCCCGGGCCCGCCATTCCCACGCGCGAATCCCTCGAGCGCTTCATTCCCAAAGATCATCTCTGGCCCGTCGACGATGTCTGGAATTACCACGCCGGGAAAGAGCGTTTCACCACCATCAACGTTTTCTCCGACGCCCTCAATCGCCGCTACGGCCCCGCCACTTCGCTCGACGATTTCGAGCGTAAGTCCCAGGCCGTCACTTACGACGGCCAGCGCGCCATGTTCGAGGCCTACGCCAGAAATAAATATGTCGCCACCGGCGTCATCCAGTGGATGCTCGACAACGCCTGGCCCTCTCTAATTTGGCATCTCTACGACTACTACATGGTTCCGGCGGGCGGCTACTTCGGCACCAAAAAAGCCAATGAGCCTATCCACGTGCAATATTCCTATGACAACAATTCCGTCGCGGTAATCAACAACACTTACGAGCCGCTCAAGTCCATGAAAGTCACCGCCAAAATCTACAATCTCGACGCCAGCGAAAAGGGAACTAAAGACGCCACGCTCGATATCGCGCCCGACAGCGCCACCACCGCTTTCGAATTGCCGCAAGTAGGCGGCTTGAGCAACACGTATTTTCTGCGCCTCCAGTTGCAGAATTCCGCCGGCAAATTGGTCAGCGACAATTTTTACTGGCTCTCCACCAAAGCCGACACCCTCGACTGGGCCCACAAACAAGACACCGTCTACACGCCGCAAGCCGAATTTGGCGATCTCACCGGCCTGGCCACCCTCCCCGAAGTGAAGCTCGACGTCACTGCCTCCTCAAAAAATAATGCCGGGCAACACACCACCCGCGTCATCGTAAAAAATCTCGGCAACAACGTCGCCTTTATGGTCCACCTGCGCGCCGCCCGCAGCAAAGATGGCACGGACCTCACGCCCATCCTTTGGGAAGACAACTATTTTTCCCTGCTCCCGGGCGAACAACGTGAAATCTCCGCCACCTACGCCACCGCCGCCCTGGCAGGCGGCTCCGCCGTCCTCGAAGTTGAAGGCTTCAACATCGCCAGGCAAACCGTAGAAGCCAACGCCTCCGCAGGGGGCGATAACTAACTTTTGCATTTTGTTTTTCTGGCTGCTCCCCTACGCCGGTTCCCGGTGGGGGTAGCAACAATTCGCAGCACCGCACATGGCTATCTAGCCACTCTTGCTCGAAAAGAACGCAACCTCTCACCCGTCCTCCCTCATCGAATACAATCAGTATGGGGCTGCTGCCGTGTCGGCCACCGGGTCCAGCGGCTCATGAAACGAGCCTGATCGGCTTGAGAGGAAACTTTTCTGATGAATATTTTTAAGCGTTTTCTGGGCGTCGCTGCCTTAACCGTGATCTTTTCCGCCGCGGCCTCCGCGGACACCCTTGAGATGAAAGACGGTCGCGTTCTCGAAGGCAGATATCTCGGCGGAACCCAGGTAATCATCCGCTTCGAAATTCAGGGCGATGTGCAAACCTTTCGCGTAAGGGAAATTTCCGCGCTCAGTTTCGAACGCCGCGGCCGCCGAGACCGCGACCGCCGCGATGACGGCGCGCCTCCGCCTCCCAATGGCCGATACGATCCTCCTCCCCAAGACCAGGGACGCCCCAACGATAACCAGGGCCCGTACGACCAATCCCAGCAGGGCGATTACCCGCCGCCTCCCGCGGATTCTCGCGACCGTGACGACCGCTACCGTGACGACCGTGACAAAGACCGGGACCGGGATCGCACTCGCGAATCCCGCCGCGAGCCCGTCTATGCCCAGCCCGGCACCACACTTACTATTCCCGACCGCCAGGCTATGCTTGTGCGCATGATTGACGAAGTGGATTCCAAGCACAATGTAGTAGGCGACCCCTTCCACGCCACCCTCGAAACCGATCTGGTGGTGGACAACATTCTCGTCGCCCGTCGCGGCAGCGATGTCTACGGCCGCCTATCCTATGCCAGGGAAGCCGGCCATTTCTCAGGAAGCTCCGAGCTGCAACTCGAGCTCACTCGCATTCTCATTGACGGCAAGGAGTATCCGATCGACACAGGAGACTACACCTTGCGCGGCGAAGGACGTGGCGGCGACACCGCCAGGAAAGTTGGCGGCGGCGCGGTAGCCGGAGCCGTCATCGGTGCCATTGCTGGCGGCGGCCAAGGCGCGGCCATCGGCGCAGGGGTCGGCTCTGCAGCCGGTGCCGGAGTGCAAGTCTTCACCCGCGGGCGCCAGGTCCGCGTTCCCAGCGAAACTCTGCTGGAGTTTCGTCTGGACCAACCTGCAACCGTCACACCCACGCAGCAATAGCTAGCATCTTCACGATGGGGTTTTAGCCGGGTGCCGCGCCGCTTGGCTTCTAACGGTGCGGTTTCTGAACTTTTGTTTTACGTGTTTCCGAACGAGTGCCCCCATGTGTCGCCGTCGCACCTTAGGCCTTTTAATTCGTAACGGCGGCCCGAAATCCGCTCTGTCGTGTATTCGAACGTACTCATCCCCCTGTTATCCAATTGGACGCACCACTCCCAATTTCGGTCTTGCCACTCTCACTGTTAGTGAATAAGATACCCCATCTACTGGAGAGATAACGTGCCCAAAGAAAAGCCCAGAGTAAACATTGGAGAAGTCATCAAAACCTATCGCGGCCAGCGCGGCCTGTCGCAAGGCGACATCGAGCGCCGCACCGGCCTGCTGCGTTGCTACCTTTCGCGCGTGGAGAACGGCCATACCGTGCCCTCGCTCGAAACCCTGGCCAAAATTGCTGAAGCGATGGATATCTCCCTGGCCGACTTTTTCCCCGGCACCGAGACTCCCCGCGACAAGGAAACCCAGAAAATGCTCGGCGAACTCTCCCAGGACGAAATCCGTTTCCTGGCGGAGATCAAGCGCTACAGCACCACGCTCTCTGACGGCGACAAGCGCCTCGTCCTAGCCATGATCCGCAAAATGGCCAGCCTCCTGCCCCTGACCGTAGCGCGTAAGCCCCTGGCCCGCCGTCCCACCGCCTAGCAT